>CAMEKH010000046.1 GCA_945921235.1 uncultured Prevotellaceae bacterium
CTATAATCTCCAAGGATCCGGCTTATGTTGATGATGAGGGCACCATACGCCGCGAAACAATCACTCGTGCGCTGACCGGTGATTATGATTTCCTTAACACTTATATAGTGAACGTCTACCCCGACACCACTTGTTGGGTGAATGACTTTGAAAATGCCTACAATGAGCAATATGTGAGAATGTATTTCTCTCATGCCGGCTACAATGACTATCCCGTGGTGGGCGTGAGCTGGGAGCAAGCCAATGCCTTCTGCGCTTGGCGCACCGAATATCTGCGGCGCTCGCTCGGCAAGCAAGGAGTGTACGTTGAGCCTTATCGTCTGCCCACTGAGGCTGAGTGGGAATATGCTGCCCGCGCCGGGAAAGACGGAAATAAATTCCCCTGGGAGGGCGATTTGCCTATGGAGGAAAAAGAAGGTTGCTTCTATGCCAACATGAAGCCTATGGAGGGCAATTATGTGAAAGATGGAAATATCATCACTGCACGAGCAGGAACTTACGCTCCAAATGATTTCGGGCTTTATGATATGGCGGGAAATGTGAGCGAGTGGACCTCGACCGCCTACACCGAGAGCGTGGGGCAAAAGACGAGCGACCTTAATCCCGAGTATCGCTATAATGCTGCAAAAGAGGACCCCTATAAAATGACGCGAAAGATAGTGCGTGGCGGTTCATGGAAAGATGCCTTGCACAATGTGCGTAGCGACTTGCGTATGTGGGAATATCAGAACGAGCAGCGCTCCTACATCGGATTCCGCTGTGTGCGTTCGAGTATAGGATTCTCAAAATCGAAAAAAAGGAAATAATCAATAGAGCTAACAATACATAAAAATTGCACAATCGAGATGGGCAAGATAAAAAGATATAAAAACGTAGTGGAACGATTCCTTTCGGGAGAGAAGGGACAGCGGTTTTTTAATTTCGCCTATAGTATAGGTGCTGCAGTGGTAATATGGGGTGCACTATTCAAGATTCTGCACCTGCCTGGTGGCAACACACTGCTGTGTATCGGTATGGGAACGGAGGTGCTGATGTTTATTCTCACCGCTTTTGACCGCCCTGCTGAGGAATATAAGTGGGAAGAAGTGTTCCCGGTGTTGCGCAGTAAGGACCCTGAGGACCGTCCTGACTTCAGTAGCGGCTCAGGTATAATAATAGGCGGAGGCTCGGATGACACTGAGAAATTGCCGAGTGATAAAGACATGCGCCGTGCGGTAGGGCTTCCCGACGGAATCAACCTAAGCGAGGAGGATTCGCGTAGCTTGAGCGAGAGCATCGCCAAGATGTCGGCTGCAAGCGAGCAATTGTCGAAGATGGCAGAGCTTACCGATGCCACTCAGCAATATCTTAGCCAAATGTCGGCAATCTCGGAGCAGATGGAGCGCCTTCGCACCACCACCGAGGCACTCAACAATGTTTCAGATGTGTTGCTTGGCAGCTATCGTGCAATCACCGATAATAGCGAGAATATCACCCGCAGTTCCACCGGCTATGTGGAGCAGATGGAGAGCTTGAACCGCAATATCAGCGGATTGAATGCTATATATGAAATTCAGCTGAAGAGTATCTCCACTCAGCTTGAGAGCATCGACCGTGTGAACCGCGGACTAAAGGATATTCGCGATATGTATGAAAAATCGGCACGCGAGAGTACCTCTTATTGCGATGAAACCGAGAAACTTGCTCACAACATGAAGCAGCTCAACAGTGTGTATGAGCGCATGGTGAAGGCAATGACGGTGAATATGTATCGTCCTATGATGCCCGGCGATACAGCAGAATGAATTTTCAAGAGAGAACGACAGATTTTATAGCATATCATAAAATTACGATTAAATGGCTAATGCTCATAATCAGACGGTAGGCAGAATGTCGCCTCGCCAAAAGATGATAAACCTTATGTATATCGTCTTGACGGCTATGCTTGCACTGAACGTGTCGAGCGATGTGCTCAACGGGTTCAGCCAAGTGGAGGACGGACTGATGCGCTCCAATCGCACCGTGGCTGAGCGCAATATCCAACTGTTTGAAAAACTTAAGGCTTTCAACGACAAAAACCCAGAAAAAGGTGGGGTGTGGTTGCTGAAAGCTCAGGAAGTGCGTCGGCAGACGACGGCTCTTTATAACTTTATCGACTCGCTGAAATTGCAGATTGTGCGTGCAGCCGATGGAGAAGAAGCTGATGTGCAGAATATCAAGAATCTCGATGATCTTGAATCGGCGGCAGTGGTGATGCTCGCTCCCACTACAGGTAAAGGTCAGGAACTTAAGCGACGCATAAATTCCTATAGTGACTTTTCTTGCAGTAATATCACCGATTCTACACAGGTGGCCAACATACGCCGAGTGCTTTCCACTCAGCTGAAGAAAGAAAAGGGCAATATCGACTCAAAATCGTGGGAGGAGAACCTCTTTGAGAATATGCCCGTGGTAGCCGCCGTGACACTGCTCACAAAGATGCAGAATGATGTCCTATATGTGGAAGGTGAAGTGCTCAATACTCTCCTCACAAATGTAGATATCGGCGATATCCGTGTGAACCAAGTAGATGCATTCGTGATTCCCGATTCGCGCGTAGTGATGCGTGGCAGCAAGTATTCGGCAAACATCGTACTTGCGGCTGTCGATACCACTCAGCGACCTATAGTGTACGTCAATGGCACCAAGCTCGGTAACGACCGCGGTATGTATCAAGTGGGTACGGGGAAAGCCGGAATGTTCGATTACTCGGGATATATCGAAGTTCCTCATGGCGACGGAACGGTGTCGAAGCACAATTTCAAATCGTCGTACACGGTGATAGAGCCTATGGCTACCATTTCAGCCACGATGATGAATGTGCTCTATGCAGGAATTAATAACCCGATTTCAATTGCCGTGCCCGGAATTCCGAACAATGCGATTTCGGCTACTATGACCAATGGAACACTCACTCGTAGCGGCGATAATTGGGTGGCACGTCCCTCGAAAGTGGGAGCTGAGGCTGTGGTGACGGTGACGGCAACTATCGATGGCGTGTCGCAAAAGGTGGCAACTACAAGTTTCCGCGTGCGCAAATTGCCCGACCCGATGCCTTACATTGCCTATAAAGACGCTAAAGGAAATCCCGAGCGCTACAAAGGTGGCAAACCTTTTGCCAAGACGATGCTTTTGCAGACTGAAGGCATAGAAGCTGCAATAGATGATGATATGCTCAATGTGGCTTACAAGGTGCTTAGCTTCGAAACGGTGTTCTTCGACTCAATGGGAAATGCCATTCCCGAGGTGTCGGCAGGCAATAGATTCTCCGAGCGTCAGCGTAGCAGTTTCCGCCGATTGTCGCGCGGCAAGCGTTTCTACATCTCGCGAGTGCGAGCTATAGGACCCGACGGCATAGAGCGCACACTTGCACCAATGGAGGTTATTGTGAATTGATTTTAAAAGATGAAATAATATACTATCGCGATATGAAAATTTTAAGATATATTGTCGCAGCGGTTCTTATTGCCGCAGTTGCCGGAAGTGCAATGGCACAGGATAAGTCGACGGGAAGCGTAGTGCGCAAGCGCAAGGCAGGCGACCGCAACTCTCAGGAGAGTGGAGCAAAAGTGACGCCGCGCATGCAGTCGTTCTACGATGAGCGTGAGGTGTCTGATGCCGATGTGGAGTGGATGAAGGTGATTTATCGCCAGCTCGACTTGAAGAAAGAGCAGAATATGGCTCTCTATTATCCCGAAGAGCCTAATCAAGACGGAATGAACCTCTTCTGCATTATTATGAAGCTGATAGCCGATGATAAGCTCACCGTGTATGAATATCTCGACGGACGCGAAATATTTACTGACCAATATAAGGTGAAAGTGCGTGAAATGCTCGACCGTTTCCATATTCTCTACACCGAGGCAAAAGGTAGTACTGAAAAGCACCCTAAATTCAAAATCGAGGATAGCGATATCCCCTCAAACGAGGTGCTGAGCTATTATGTGATAGAGAAGTGGGAATTTGACCGCCTTTCGAGCAAGATGCAACATCGTGTGCAGGCAATATGCCCGGTTCTTCACCGCACCGACGAATTTGGCGGCGAGCCTATCAGATACCCAATGTTCTGGGTGAAATATGATGAAAATATACGCCCGTATTTGGCTCAGCAATATGTGTTCACCGACAATGACAATAATCTTGCCCGCTACAACTACGACGACTTCTTCCAGATGAATATCTACAAGGGCGATATCTATAAGACAAAGAACTTGCGTAATTTGTCGCTTATGCAGATGTATCCCGACCCCGACGATTACAAGCGTGCTCAGGACAGCATCGAGGCTCGTCTGCACTCTTTCGATAAGCATCTGTGGGTGCCGACTCGCGAGGAACTTCAAGCTCGTGCCGACTCGATTGAAGCTGCCGAGCAAGCTAAGCTCGCTGCAGCCGACACTGCAATGGTGATTAAGGAGCGAGCCGACGTGAAGTCGACTGCAAAGCGCTCTATTCGAAGCTCAAAGCGTGGTTCGAAGTCGACCAAGCAGACAAAACCGGCAAAAGAGAAAGCTACTACCAAAAAGGCTAAAACAGCTAAAGTGAAGGAAGCTAAAGTGAGCAGCAATTCGGCAGCGCGCTCGGTGCGTAGACGTCGCTGACAGGCTCACGGCTGAAAATATTTGTAAACGTCGCTGATGTGGCACATCGATTGCCCGATTCAGCGACGTTTATTTTTCCCTATGGCTGATATATTAGCTCAATAGAACAGAAAAATCGGCACAATTCAGGTGTGCTGCTCGCAATCACATCGTGCCGAGGTATTTCTTGCCTGTGAGGAGGCAAAAGGAGTGGGCAAAGCTCTGAAAGACGGCTTGCGGATTTTTGCGAAATCAGCGAAAAGCGGAAGAAATGAGGAAAATCGGCATTGATTTCGCAGTTTTGGATATTTTTCGTAAATTTGTAAGCTAAAATAGAATGAAGTGATATAAAAACGTTTTTTTTGAATAATAACAATAATAATTGGATATGTCGATAGATAATATAATATCGCAGGCAACCGCCGAGGCTGTAAAGGCACTATATGGCGTGGATTTTGAGGCTTCGAAGATTGTGCCTCAGGCAACTAAAAAGGAATTTGAGGGAAATCTCACCGTGGTGGTGTTCCCCTTCCTTAAGGCATCGAAAAAGGCCCCCGAGGCAACGGCGCAAGAAATAGGTGAATATCTTGTCTCACACTGCGATGCCGTGCGCTCTTTCAATGTGATAAAAGGTTTTCTCAACATAGTGATAGAGCCTAAATTCTGGAACAGCGTGCTTCGACATATCGCCGAAACGGCTGACTACGGGTTTAAGACTGCAACCGACGATAGTGAGCTTGTGATGATAGAATATTCATCGCCGAATACTAATAAGCCATTGCACCTCGGGCATGTGCGCAATAATCTGCTTGGCTACAGCTTGTCGCTAATAATGAAGGCTAATGGCTATAAAGTGGTGAAAACCAATATAGTGAACGACCGCGGTATTCACATCTGCAAGTCGATGCTCGCTTGGGAAAAGTGGGGCAACGGCATCACCCCCGAGAAAGCCGGGAAGAAGGGCGACCACTTGATAGGTGATTTCTATGTGATGTTCGACAAGCATTACAAGGCAGAGCTTAAAGCACTCCGGGAGCAAGGAATGACAGAAGAGGAGGCTGAAAAGGCTTCACCGCTCATGCAAGAGGCTCGCGAGATGCTGAAGAAGTGGGAAGCCGGCGATGAGAGTGTGCGCAGTGTGTGGCGCATGATGAACGAATGGGTTTATGCCGGTTTTGATGAAACGTATAAGAGACTTGGAGTGGATTTCGATAAAATCTACTACGAGAGCAATACCTATCTTGAGGGAAAAGAGAAAGTACTTGAAGGCTTGGAGAAGGGAATTATGTATAGGCGTGAAGACGGTTCGGTGTGGGCTGACCTCACAGCCGACGGACTCGACCACAAGTTGCTGCTCCGTAGCGACGGCACATCGGTGTATATGACTCAAGACATCGGTACAGCCAAACTGCGTTATCAAGATTATCCTATCGACAAAATGATATATGTGGTAGGTAATGAGCAGAATTATCACTTCCAAGTGCTCTCATTGCTACTCGACAAGCTTGGATTCAAGTGGGGCAAGGACCTTGTGCATTTCTCTTATGGCATGGTGGAACTTCCCGAGGGCAAGATGAAGTCGCGTGAAGGCACCGTAGTCGATGCCGACGACCTTATGGACGAAATGATAGCCAATGCTCGCCAGATTTCAGCAGATATGGGCAAGCTCAACGATATCCCCGAGGCTGAAGCAGCAGAGATAGCACGCATAATAGGTCTTGGAGCGTTGAAATACTTTATCCTGAAAGTCGACCCGCGCAAGAATATGACCTTTAATCCTAAGGAGTCGATTGACTTTAATGGCAATACGGGTCCGTTCATACAATATACATACGCTCGCATTCAGTCGTTGCTTCGCAAGACAGCCGAAGCCGGAATGGAGGCTGCAATCAGCGATGTTGAGCCAAATGAAAAGGAGATTTCGCTCATTCAGCGACTTGCCGACTTCCCCGGTGTAGTAGCCGATGCCGGAAGGAGCTATAGCCCGGCTCAGATTGCGAATTATGTGTATGACCTTGTGAAAGAATACAATCAGTTCTATCACGATTATTCAATTATGAAGGAGGAAAATGAGGCAGTCAGAGCATTTCGCATAAAGTTGTCGGCAGTTGTCGGCGACGTGATACGCAGAGCTGCCGGATTGCTCGGAATAGAGGTGCCTAACCGCATGTAACGGCATAGAGCCAACTGTGATTAAGATTTTGAAGATAAAAAATATGAAAAATAATTGAAAGCAATGGAAAATCAGGCATTTAATAATCAACTGCAGAATTATGCGGCAGGAATAAGCATCTCGCAAGTGATGCGAAAAGTCTACGTTAAGATGTTTTTGGCAATGATAGTGTCGGCAGCGGCAGCATATATTTGCACCACGGTGGAGCAAATCACAGCATTGCTATTTTCCTCACCGGTGGTATATTTTGCACTTTGCATACTCGAGCTTATAATGGTAGTGGTTCTAACTCACAAAATAGCTAAAGGAGCAAGCTCCACTACAGCCACGCTGATGTTCTATCTGTTTGCCGTGCTCAATGGCGTTACACTCTCGGCAATACTGCTTGTGTACACGGCATCGTCGGTAGTAAGCACATTTGCCATCACGGCAGGAGTCTTTGCAGCCATGTCGGGTTATGGCTATTTCACCGATAAAGACTTGAGTGGCTTAGGTTCGTTCCTGTTTATGGCATTGATAGGACTTATCATTATATCGGTGGTGAATATATTCCTCGGCAGCTCTACTATGGAGTGGATTATCAGTTTCGCAGGAGTGGCTATATTCATAGGTCTTACGGCATGGGACACTCAGAAAATCAAGCAGATGCTTGTCAATAGCACACCTGAGCAGACGGAGAATGTGGCAACGCTTGGTGCTTTGTCGCTCTATCTCGATTTCATCAATCTGTTCATTTATTTGCTCCGGTTCTTCGGTAATCGCGACTAAAATGTGCAAGTAGAAATGGCAGAGCAGGCGAGTACGGCGATAACGCTTAGGGAGTTCAACAACCGCATTAAGCGGTTGTTGATGAATCCTGCCGTGTGCAACTGCTGGATACGAGCCGACCTTAGCGATGTGAACGTTCGCGGCGGGCATTGTTATCTGGAGCTTGTGGAGAAAGATGAGCGCACAGGAGCCACAGTGGCAAAGATGCGCGGCATAATTTGGTCAAACCGATTCTCCTATTTGCGGGCAAAATTCCTGCAAGTTACCGGTCAAGACTTGAAAAGTGGATTGAAGGTTCTGGTGGAAGTGTCGGTGAACTATCACGAGCAATATGGCATATCGCTCATAATCAATGACATCGACCCGAGCTACACGCTTGGAGATATGGAGCGTATTCGTCGAGAAATCCTCATGCGCTTGAAGGTGGATGGGGTAATCGATATGAACAAGCAGCTCGAATTCCCGGCTTTCCCGCAACGAGTGGCAATAGTGTCGGCTTCGGGAGCTGCCGGCTACGGCGATTTTATGAATCAAATTCATAATAATGCCTATAATTTGCAATTCTACACTTGCCTTTTCCCGGCTGTGATGCAAGGACAGAACACCGTAACCACGGTTATTGCCGCCCTCGACCGCATCAACGAGCATATCGACCTTTTTGACTGCGTGGTGATAATACGCGGAGGAGGTGCAACTTCCGACCTTAACTCCTTCGATGATTACACGCTTGCGTCTTATGTGGCACAGTTCCCGCTACCTGTGGTGGTGGGAATAGGGCATGAGCGCGATGTGACGATTCTCGACTATGTGGCGTGCCGAAGAGTGAAGACGCCCACTGCAGCCGCCGAGCTACTTGTGGGGTGCGGCGTGGAGGCTTTGGCGCACGTCGATGAACTGAAAGATTCCATATTGAATATTGCTCGCGATTATCTGAGTGCAGCCAAGCAGCAGCTGCAATATCTCTCGGGCACAATACCGCTGATGGCATCCAATATTATAGAGCGCAATGATGCGCGACTGAGGCATTTGATGCAAATTGTGCCAATAACGGCGCAGAATCGCATCAATTCGGAGCACGAGCGGTTGCGCTACAGGTTGCAGAGTCTCACACAGGCATCGGCGCAGTTGCTTGTGCGAGAAAAATTGCGTCTTTCGGCTATGCAAGATAAAATCGACATTTTGTCGCCTCAGAACACTCTGCGGCGAGGCTATTCGCTGACCACAGTAGGCGGTAAGGCTGTAATTGATGCATCGAGCCTGAGACCCGGCGATGTGATAGTTACATCGTTCAAGACCGGTAGCGTGGAATCGACGGTAAATAATATCAAGAAATAACTGTTTATATCACCAAAAAATAATGCTTATGGAAGCAAAAAACGCTGAAAAACTCACATATACGGAGGCTATTGCCGAGCTTGAGAAAATAGTGCGCGAAATGCAGAGCGAGAATTGCAATATCGATAATTTGTCGACACTTACATCGCGCTCTCTTGAGCTTCTCAAGGTGTGCAAGGCAAAACTACAATCGACCGATGAGGAGCTGAAGAAAATTCTTGCCACACTTGAGGATTCGAGGCAGTGACTTTTAACCACCGGGAATTTAAGCAAACATTAAAAAATATATGGACAATGTGGACTGGAAAGCGGCTTTAGGAGCAGCGTTCAATTACGAGCCTCAGCCCGAGCCTGAGCAACCCGATGAAGCATCGGCAGGCTCTTGCGATGCACTTGCCGAGCAAGGGAAGCAGATGCTGAGCGTAATGCTCGACAAGCGTAACCGCAATGGCAAGAAGGTGACACTGGTGACCGACTTCGTGTGCAGCGATGAAGCCTTGAAGGAGCTTGCCAAGGATTTGAAGCAGCAATGTGGCGTTGGAGGCTCGGCACGTGGCGGGGAGATTCTGCTACAAGGCGATTTTCGCACAAAAGTGCTTGAGATTCTCAAAGCACGAGGTTTCAAAGCTCGAATAATCTAAGAGATGAAAAACAGTGCATTGCACGTTGCCTATTTAGGAATTTAATAGTAGAATAAGATGTTAAAAGTCATCAGAGCTTCAGCCGGGTCGGGTAAAACGTATACACTTGCGCTCGAATATATCTCTTTGCTATTAGGCAAGAAAGACGATGAGGGTAATTTGAGCCTTTACCGGGGGCGAAAGCGTGATTATCACCGCCATATACTTGCTGTGACGTTTACCAATAAAGCCACAGCCGAGATGAAACAGCGCATCGTGAAGGAACTTGCTGTTCTTGCCGGAATGCGCGACAATGGCGAAAGCTCTTACCTGAAGGAACTGTGCGGGCGCTTTAACGCTTCGGAGTACGATGTGCGAAAGGCATCGAAGCAGGCACTCACCGAGTTGCTTTTCGACTATTCAAATTTCAATGTGAGCACTATTGACTCTTTTTTTCAGATAGTGCTGCGCACGTTTGCAGCCGAGGTTGATATTCCCTACGACTACGATGTGGAACTCGACGATAATTATGTGCTGCAAGTGGGAATCCATGAATTTCTCAGTAAGATAAGCTCCGACCGCAAGCTATATTCGCAAGCATTGTCGTGGCTGAGTCGATATGTCAGCACTCAGCTACAAGAGGGCGATAGCTGGAACCCTTTCAAAGCTGCAAATGCCGGTGCAAAGCAGGCTGGAAGCAATAGCCTTTTCGGACTGGCTTCGGTTATCAACAAGGAGATTTTCAGAGGCGTACATGGCGCTATGGAGAGATACTTCAATGATGAAAATGGAGGCAATATAGGCAGGTTTCAAATTTTGGTTGAAGACTATGTTGATAAAAGCGATTTATTTTTGGCTAAACAAATCGAGAGTGCCCTTACCTATATTGATGGGAAGGAGAATCTAAAGGCTTATATCAAGAAAACCGGGTGCATGGCGAGCTGGCTGAACGGTATTCGCGACTCTGCCGATAAAAACGGACGTTATGACATAGCGGCAGAGAAATTGAAACGACTCAAGGGCTATACCGATACCGACAGCTCCAATCTAAAGAAGACTCTGCCCGCAAATATTGCGTCGCAAGCAGCCGAGTTTAATGGCGAACTTGCTAAGATGGCTTCTGAAATATACAGAGCGGCTGTGTGTAAATTGCTGTATAAGTCGATTGCAAAGAATGTTTATCAGCTCGGATTGCTCGGCTATATAAGTCAAAGTGTGTACAACTTCAGAAAGGAGAATAACATGATATTACTCTCCGACACTAATGAGCTGCTAAGCGACATCATAAATGAGTCTGACGCTCCGTTCATCTATGAGCGAGTGGGAACAAAGGTGAATAATTACCTGATTGATGAATTTCAAGACACGTCGGCAATGCAGTGGCAAAATATTAAGCCGCTATTGTCACATAGTCTTTCCTGTAATCACGACAACTTGATTATCGGCGATGAGAAGCAGTGCATATATCGATTCCGCAATTCCGACCCTTCACTGTTGCGCAGTGAGGTTCAGCGTAATTTCCGCACCGAAACAGAAGGTGGCAAGAGCAGGAATTGGCGTAGTGCACCTGTGGTAATAAAGTTTAATAACACATTGTTCACTTTGCTTTCGGCAAAGACCGACTTAGCAGACGTGTATTCGAATGTGGTTCAGTTGACCAACAAAAAGCGCCAAGGAGGCTTTGTGTGCATCAATGCCTTGAAGAAGGACTGCGAAAAAGGAGTGCATGAGCGAGTGCTGGAACTTATTGCCGACATGCTTCATCGAGGTTACCGACAGAGTGACATAGCGATTCTTGTCGACCGTAATGTAGAGGGTGCCGGAATAATCAATTATATCCTAAGCCACTCGACTGTAAATTCCGGATTGCCGAAGCTGAATGTGGTGTCGAGCGACTCATTGGTGCTTGGGAACTCACCTTCGGTGCGCCTTGTGGTGAGTCATCTTCGCTACTTGGCTGTGTCGATGCAATTGGTAGGAACCGATGATGAAGACAAAGGCAAAGTCTCGTTCGGTGAGCGGTTGCATCGTGTGCTGCGAACCTACGAAAGCAACATCAACGCCCATGCCGACTGGCTTCCGGGCTATGCCCTCAGCAAAAGTTTTGAGCAGTGTGAAGCCGATGTGGCGAAGGCTGATGATGAATTGCAGAACTTTTTGGCGCATTGCACGCAGTCGTCGAGCCTCGTGTCGGTGGTAGAGCAGATAATCCACAAAGTGCTTGGAAAGGAGGCATTGAGTAGCGAAAATCCGTTCATTCAAGCATTTCAAGACCTTGTGATTGACTTTAGCAACAGAGGATGTGCCACAATAATGTCGTTTGTGAGGTGGTGGGACCGCGTAGGGTGCAAATTGTCAATAACCTCGCCCGAGGGTGTAGATGCAATCAATGTGATGACTATTCACAAGTCGAAAGGATTGGAATTTCCGTGCGTAATCATTCCGTTTGCCACATGGGATATAGGTAAAACCGAGTCTACTATGTGGTTCAAGAAAGAAGAAGTGGTGGAATCGGGTATTTTCAGCGATACCAACACTGAGTTAATACCCCCGTTGATGCCTATTTCGAGATTTCAAATGATTTCCGAAACGCCTCTTGCCAAGCCATATAAATCACAATTGGCTGAAAGCGTGACGGATAATATGAACAAGACATACGTGGCGTTCACGCGAGCCATCGATGAGCTGCATATTTTCACCGATGAGCCGACCGAAAGCAATAGCGATGCCGACGACAAAGTGCACAGATTGGGTTACTACTTAAATAGCTTTGTGACATCGGATTTGCAGCAAATAGCAAAGGAAATAAATAGTAATTATGAATCAGATGTAGCACTAAGTGAATTTTATGTGAGCGATGATAATGAGGGGGCTATAATATATAAGTTTGGTAATGCCGGGCAAAACGACAGGCAGCTACCGCCCGATGACCGTGTGCATGCCGATAAGATGCCCGACTATAGGGTGGATTGCCGCCAACTTGCTTCCTATAAGCTGCCCGACGTGTATGTGGGTGAGCAACGTAGCCTTGGAATAATGTATCATAACGTGTTGAGCCGCATTCACACCTATGACGATGTGGAACGCACTTTGCGCTATTGTGCTGTGCGCTTTATCGTAGAGCCTGCGAAAATAGGTGAGGTTGGCGCTGTGATAAGAGAAATCTTGCAGCAGAGCGAGGAAGTGTGCCGGTGGTTTGCCAAAGGCAATAAGGTGTACAATGAGCGCACAATACTCATTGGTGAAGAGCGTCGCCGCCCCGACCGTGTGATTGTTACCCCCGAGGGCGAAACGATAGTGATAGATTATAAATTTGGAGAGCAGCATAGTGATGCCTACACGGCGCAGGTGCGACGCTACATGGAATATCTTGAGGCTGCCGGCATGAAAAATGTGTCGGGACGAATATGGTATCCGCTCGAAGGAAAAATCGTGAACGTGTAGGCTACAGGCTGTGAATGATAAGAGCCGGCAAATAAAAAAGCGACTTTCGATATGGAAGTCGCTTTAATACTGTTTTTGAAGCGGCGCACTTATTCGCATCCGCTCTTGATGTCGTGATTGATTAGTTTTCAGCCTTAGGAGCTACGGCAATATACTTGCGGTTAGCTTTAGTAACGAAAACTACAGTACCATCGGTCAAAGCATAGAGAGTGTGGTCCTTGCCCATACCCACGTTTGCACCCGGGTGGTGAACAGTACCGCGCTGACGCTTGATGATGTTGCCTGCTTTGGCGAATTGACCACCAAAAATTTTAACTCCGAGTCGTTTGCTTTCCGACTCACGACCGTTCTTAGAACTACCTACACCTTTTTTATGTGCCATTTCTTTAAAATTTTAGGGGTTTAAGCTACGACTTCCTTAATCACAACCTTAGTGAAGCACTGGCGGTGTCCGTTCAAGCGACGGTAGCCTTTTCTTCTCTTCTTCTTGAAGACAATGATGTGTTCACCTTTCACGAGGGGAGTCTTTACCTCGCAAACTACTTTAGCACCTTCCACGGTAGGTGCACCAACTTTAACGTCACCGTCGGCGTCAACGAGAAGCACGTTGCTGAATTCTACGGCATCGCCCTCTTTAACCTCGTCGCCGAGAAAATGAACATACAGGAATTTGCCTGCTTCGGCTTTAAACTGCTGTCCTTTAATGTCTACAATTGCGTACATTTTGTGTTATAAAATTTTGTACAAGTTAGCCCGTGCGGCGGACTGCCTCTAATTTTTATCGGGCAGCCTCTTAATAGAGCCTTTCGGAAATAAGCGCACAAAATTACTCACTTTTTTCCAAACTACCAAACATTAATCGCTATTTTCGCCCTTCTTCGCTCGGTATTTTCATAATTTTCATATTGTTATGTATTCTCTTTTATGCTTGATGTGCCGGAATTGACTTTCTTTACCACTTTTGCCGGATTTCCCACAGCCACGCAATCCGAAGGAATGTCTTTCACTACCACGCTACCTGCCCCAATGGTGACATTATTGCCGATTTTCACGCCTGGCAGTATAGTGGCATTTCCTCCTATCCAGCAGTTGTCGCCTATGGTTACAGGACGAGCCCATTCCCTCCTTGTGTTCCGTTCAATAGGGTCGGTGGAGTGACAAGCAGTGTATATGCTCACGTTAGGGCCGACAAAGCAGTCATCGCCAATGGTTACCATTGCCTCGTCGAGTACGGTCCAGTTGAAATTGGCAAAGAAACGCTTCCCGACCCTGATGTGTTTGCCATAGTCGCAGAAGAATGGCTGGTTGATGAACGTGTCTTCATCGCACTTGCCAAGTATCTCGTGTAGTTTTTCATTACGTTCCTTTATAAGTGTCGGTCGTATTTGATTATACTCATAGCAGCGGTCCTTGCATAAGTTTAGGTCTTTCAGCAGACTTTTGTCCACAGCGTTATACACCTCGCCACTAAGCATCTTCTCATATTCTGTCATCATGCTCTTCTCAAAATATTAATTATGCTATACCAATTAATTCTATCTCGAATATTAGAGTGGAACCTCCGGGAATACCGGGCTGAGAGAACTTGCCGTAGCCCATTTCGGCGGGGATATACACTTCCCATTTGTCGCCCACGCACATCTGCTGCATGGCGATTATCCACCCCTCTATGAGGTCGCACAGCCTGATAGCCAATGGAACACCGCCTCGGCTACTGTCGAACTGCTTGCCATTTATTGTACGCCCTGTGTAATGGGCTGTGACAACGCTTCGTGGCGATGGGTGCTTTCCGTCGCCTTTGCCCTCTGCCAGCACCTTGTAATATACACCCTTGGGGAGCGGTTTTACGCCCTCTTCCTGTGACTTGTTGACAAGCCATTCCTTATTGGCTTGTGCATATTCTCTTTTATTCATGTTCAAATTAAATTATTGTTTGACTTTAATGTCATTCTCCGTTTTCACTAAATTTATGTGATGAATTTCATTTTTATTCCGTCAACGTCCAGCCATTATCTCCGTGGTAAATCATCTGTCGAGTCATACCACCGTCGATGCAGATATTCTCGCCGGTGATAAATCCCGCCTTGTCCGAGCAGAGAAACAGCACCATATTGGCTATGTCCAACGGATTGCCCACACGACCTGCAGGTTGCTGCATGGCATCGGCGCCGTCATATTCCTTAAAGTCAGTGTCAATCCAGCCCGGAGAAATGGAGTTGACCCTTGCCTTGCCCCGAAGTGTGACGGCAAGGGCATGGGTGA
>CAMEKH010000047.1 GCA_945921235.1 uncultured Prevotellaceae bacterium
GACCGACTTCTCAGCACTGCTTGCCAACCCCAAGTTGATGCTTGTAGGTGCTGCAGCTCAGTTTGGTATTTTCGGCGCATACATGGTGGCTCTTTTGCTCGGATTTGCTCCCGACCAAGCCGGTGCAATTGCAATAATCGGTGGTGCCGACGGTCCTACTGCTATTTTCCTCTCATCTAAGCTGGCTCCTAACTTAATGGGTGCAATTGCCGTTTCGGCTTACTCTTATATGGCTCTTGTACCGGTGATTCAACCGCCTATTATGCGACTGCTCACCACTAAAAAGGAGCGCCTTATCCGCATGAAGCCTGCTCGTGCCGTGTCGCAAAACGAGAAGATTCTCTTCCCGATTTTCGGACTTATCCTCACTTGCTTCTTCGTGCCTTCGGGTCTGCCGTTGCTCGGTATGCTATTCTTCGGTAACTTGCTTCGCGAAAGTGGCGTTACCACTCGCTTGGCAAAAACTGCAAGCAATGCGCTCACCGATATCGTTACGATTCTCCTCGGTATGACCGTAGGTGCTTCCACTCAAGCATCGGAGTTCTTGACTAAAGAAACGATTTTCATCTTTGCTCTCGGTTTCATGGCATTCTGCATAGCTTCCGCTTCAGGTGTATGCTTCGTGAAATTCTTCAATCTTTTCCTCGGCAAAGACAAGAAAATCAATCCGCTTATCGGCAATGCAGGTGTTTCGGCTGTACCTATGTCGGCTCGAATATCCAATAACATGGGTTTGAAGTACGACCCCAGCAACTATCTTTTGATGCATGCTATGGGTCCGAATGTGGCTGGTGTGATTGGTTCGGCCGTTGCTGCCGGTGTCCTTCTCGGATTCCTCGGATAAAAATACAAAAAACCAACACTCCAATATTAAAGGGGATAGCGTCGGACAGGCGCATATCCCCTTTTTTAGAAAAAACGACGATTGTTATCGAACTTTATATGCATTTGATTGTATAACTAATAGTATTGTCTAACTAAAATTCTTATGATTACAAAAGCAACTATTAATAATTTATATAAAAGCCACAAGACTCATAAAGAATTAATCGACAACATAAAGTTGCCACTACTTTTGGTTAAATTATCATTTATAAAGCCTACTGATGGAAATGTATCATTCGCAAGCATCGACGAGGACAACCTCAAGTTGAACACAATGCCAATAGAGTTCCCTCTCAAGGAGATTCCACTGAAGAACATTTGCGGAATTGAGTTTTTCGACTCTATGGCAACAATTATTACCAACAACTGCATCGTAATCATTGATACTACAACCGGAAACGTAAGACTACACATCAGGCAACCACAATTCTCTCTGCTCGACCGGATTCGCTACTTTTTCACACCACCAAAAGCATAATAGTGCCACACCGCATTTTCGATATGGCACTGAAACAAATTATATGAATTCCCCCTGATTAATGCCTTTTTTTGAAATTCATTATTGAAAACCTTCTATATAAGAAACTACATATATTGGAAACCCATACTTGCTTCAACCATCAATTAGAGTTAACAATGCGACATGCTACTTTATCTGCTCATTTCCTTGGAATAAACCGGCTCGGTTCAGTCTAACAGACAAAAAAATTCCCCTCGATGCACAATGCAACAAGGGGTAATTATACTTTATTATGGGAATCCTGCCGCGCAGAACAGCCTTTATCTCTCTAAACTATTACCGAGCTTTACATCTCGTCATCAAAGCCCTCAAGGTCGGCTAATTCATCTTCATTATACCCATCGGCTCCATAAAAACTCTCATCTAAATCGTCATCAAGGTCAGTAGCCGTGGGAATTACAGGCTTAAAGTCATCTATATCAATAAACTGCTCGGGAGCTTTTCCCTCTTTGCGCTGACATAGCGGGTCTAGGAGTGTCTTACCGGTAACTATCTCCTTCATTTCCATAAAGAAGCAACGCTCAGTCATATAATCAAACACATATATTAATTTCTGACCTTCATCTTCAATCAATTCGCTGAGCTGCGTATCCTCCATTATCCACAAGTCCTCATCTGAATCAGTGTCCATATCTGTCAGCGTTATCTCTTTCTCTTTTGTCCAATCGTCAGAACATATAAAGAATGAATCGGGCTGGTCCTTTGAATAACCTACCGCTTCGAGAATAGCATTCCGCAAACGCAAAAACGTGTCATCGGAATCTATGGCTATTTCAAGTTTGAAGTTATCAACTTCATCTGATACTATACGAAATTTGTAAATCATAAATAATGAATAATTAATACATCTGTTAGTTCAAATTCACTGCGAATTTAGCAATAAATATATATACTGCACAAAAAAAATCATGAAAATTATTCTTTTCACACATAAAATTGCATTCTCATCTCTTCTTGTCCTTCTCATGGTTACATTTTGTTATCTCTTAACCAATGAAATACCTCAAAAACGCCTCCATTGCATCATTGCAACAAATAATATGGCTTATTTAAGATTAATAAATAAAATTCGGTTATTACATATATTATAGCTATTTTTGCATTAAATATACTTATACTATAATAATGGAATTCAATCTTCATTCCGACTATCAGCCCACCGGCGACCAGCCTAATGCAATTAAAGAGCTGTCTGAAGGGATAATCAATGGCACTCCTTATCAAACTCTGCTCGGGGTAACCGGCTCGGGAAAGACGTTCACCATGGCTAATGTCATTGCCAATGTGAAACGCCCTACTCTTATACTATCTCACAATAAGACGCTCGCAGCTCAGCTATATTCGGAATTCAAAAACTTTTTCCCCGATAATTCCGTTCACTATTTCGTTTCCTACTACGATTACTATCAACCCGAGGCCTACATTCCTTCTTCTGACAAGTACATAGAGAAAGACTTGATGATTAACGAGGAAATCGACCGTTTGAGGTTAGCCACTATCACCGACTTACTATCGGGTAGACGTGACATCGTAGTCGTTTCATCTGTGTCATGCCTATATGGAATGGGTAATCCCGAAGACTATGGCGACAATGTAGTCACTATTGCTGTGGGACAAAGCATTGGTCGCGACAAGTTCCTTCGCACTCTTGTCGATGCTCTATATTCTCGCAATGAGGTGAAACTTGAGCGTGGCACATTCAGAGTGAAAGGCGACACCGTCGATGTATATCTTGCATACGAGGAAATAATGATTCGTGTGATTTTCTGGGGCAACGAAATTGAATCTATTCAAATTCTCGACACAATTTCTCAAATTCCTCAACAATCAGTCGAAGAATTCAAAATCTTTCCTGCAAACATTTTTGTGACTTCTAAGGCTCGCATGGCTGAAGCTATCAAGCAAATCGAGCTTGACCTTGGCACGGAAGTGGATATGTTCTTCCGTGAGGGTCGCCCGGCTGAAGCTAACCGACTGCGCGAACGCGTAACCTACGACCTTGAAATGATTCGTGAAGTTGGTTATTGCTCGGGAATTGAGAATTACTCACGTTACTTCGATGGCAGAAAACCGGGTATGCGCCCATTCTGTCTGCTCGACTACTTCCCCGATGATTTCCTCACAATTATTGATGAAAGCCATGTTACTATCCCTCAAATCAGAGCAATGTATGGTGGCGACCAATCTCGTAAATCTAATCTTGTGAACTATGGGTTCCGACTTCAAGCTGCTGTAGATAACCGACCTCTGAAATTCGATGAATTCGAGGCTCTTACGCACCAGATGATTTACGTCAGTGCCACTCCTGCCGATTACGAGTTGAATAAATGTGAAGGTGTTGTCACCGAGCAGATTATCCGCCCTACCGGTTTGCTCGACCCTCTTATTATCGTGCGCCCGTCGAAAGGGCAAATCGACGACCTTATTGAAGAAATCCAAAAACGCATCGATTTTCATGAACGCACTCTCGTAACTACTTTAACCAAAAGAATGGCTGAAGAGTTAACAGCTTATCTCGGTAAACTCAACATCAATTGCGCTTATATTCACTCCGATGTTGAAACAATGGACCGAATCCAAATTATCGACGACCTTCGTGCCGGAGTTGTCGATGTGCTCGTAGGCGTAAATTTGCTCCGCGAGGGTCTTGATTTGCCTGAAGTTTCACTCGTGGCAATTATTGATGCCGATAAAGAGGGTTTTCTACGCTCACACCGTTCGCTCACGCAGACTGCCGGACGTGCTGCACGAAATCTTAATGGACAAGTGATTATGTACGCCGATAAAATCACTGAATCAATGCAACGGACCATCGACGAAACTGAGCGACGTCGTTCGCTGCAATTGAAATTCAACGAGGAACACGGAATCACGCCTCAAGCTATCATCAAGGCGCGCAATCTAATCATAGGCAAAGAGGTTGATGAAATCGATATTGACAACGAAAACCGCTCTAAGAAGGCTCAAAAATATGAGTTTAAAGGAGGCGTAAGCGCTGAATTACAACGTCAGTGTGAAGCCGAATTTAACCCATCGGCGGGTATTGCCGCCGACCCTGTTGTGAAGTATATGCGTAAAGACGATATGCAGAAAGCTATTGAACGCCTTCGCTCCGACATGGTGGCAGCTGCCAAGCGAATGGACTTTATCGAAGCTGCTCAACTTCGCGATGAATTACTAAAAATGGAACAGCGCATTGCTGAATTGTCATAAAAACCACCGCAACAAAATGAATAAAAAATCATTAAGCAATAGCAGTCGGCAGTGGTTGCCTACTACGAAAAAAGAAATTGAACATCTTGGTTGGGATTATATTGATGTAATACTTTTCTCGGGTGATGCCTATATCGACCACCCTTCAATGGGTGCTGCAGTTATAGGTCGCGTTCTCGAAGCTAATGGCTATCGCGTAGCTATTGTGCCGCAACCTAATTGGCAAGACGATTTGCGTGATTTCCGTAAACTTGGAGCACCTCGACTTTTCTTTGGAATTTCTGCCGGTGCTATGGATTCTATGGTCAACCACTACACAGCTAATCGCAGACGTAGAAGCGACGATGCTTATTCGCCTAACGGACGTGCCGGTCTGCGACCTGACTATCCGACCATAGTATATTCTGAGGCTCTTCGCTCCATTTTCCCCGACACGCCTATTATTGCCGGTGGCATTGAGGCTTCTCTCCGACGGCTTTCTCACTACGACTATTGGCAAGACCGCTTACGCCCTTCGATTCTCACCGAGTGCAAAGCCGATATGCTAATCTATGGTATGGGTGAAAAACCTATTCTCGAAATTGCTCAGGCTCTGAAAAGCGGGAAGAACATTAAGGAAATAACCGATGTGGCTCAAACTGTGATATTACGCCCCATTGATGATTTGCCTGCCGAGCGCGAAAGTGATTCGCACATCGTGCTACACTCCTATCATGAGTGCCAAACCAACAATCGTTGCCAAGCCGAAAATTTCAAGCATATAGAGGTGGAATCCAACCGATGGCATAGCCGCGATATATGGCAAGTCACCGGCAATGTGGCAGTGAAAGTGAACAGAATGAATCCGCCTATGACCGAGGCTGAAATAGATGCTTCTTTCGACCTTCCTTACACCCGATTGCCGCACCCGAGATATCACGGCAAGCGCATTCCCGCCTACGAAATGATTCGCCACTCCGTAAATATGCATCGCGGCTGCTTCGGCGGCTGTGCCTTCTGCACGATTTCTGCTCATCAAGGCAAATTCATTGCTTCAAGAAGCAAAGAGAGCATACTCCGCGAGGTGCGTGCCGTGACTGAAATGGACGATTTCAAAGGCTACATCAGCGACCTCGGAGGTCCTTCGGCTAATATGTACAAAATGGGTGGAAAGGACCTTGAAAAATGTACCCGCTGTGTGCGTCCTTCGTGCCTGCACCCGAAACCGTGTCCCAACCTCAACAACGACCACTCTGCTCTGCTCGATGTGTACCATGCAGTCGATGCTCTGCCCGAAGTGAAAAAATCATTCATAGGTAGCGGCGTTCGCTACGACCTATCTATGCATCTCAACAGCGATGAACGAATTAATCGCATCAATCGTCGCTACAATGAAGAACTTATTACAAACCACGTGTCGGGACGACTGAAAGTGGCTCCCGAGCACACTTCCGACAGTGTTCTTCAACTGATGCGTAAGCCATCGTTCTCGCAATTCCGAAAATTCAAGCAGATTTTCGACGATATAAATGAGCAAAAACAGCTCAACCAGCAGATTATTCCTTATTTCATCTCCTCTCACCCGGGTTGCACTGAAGAAGATATGGCTGAACTTGCGGCTATAACCAAAGGTCTTAATTTCCACCTCGAACAAGTCCAAGACTTCACGCCCACGCCAATGACGGTTTCCTCTGAAACCTATTACACCGGGCTGAATCCTTACACGCTTCAACCGGTTTTTACTGCAAAATCACGCAACGAAAAATTGGCTCAGCGCAAATATTTCTTCTGGTACGAACAGGAGTATCAACGCGACATTTTCAATTCTCTCTCTCGCATGAACCGCCCCGACTTGCTATCTACACTATTCCCTCGTGGAATTTCGCGTCTTGCTGTAGCCTCAACAAAATCCGCTCAAAAACAAAAGAACAACCGATTAGAGCCACAAAGCAGAGGCAAAAAAAATGGGAAAAAATATCACAGCAATAATTAAATCGCTAAAAATTTGTACTTTTGAAAATTATTCGTAACTTTGCGAACAAACATTATTTCTATGGAGAATAAAAAAGATTACACTGACCACCAAGAGCGATTAGCGCGTTTTGCTAAAGCTCTCGGACACCCGGCAAGAGTGGCAATACTTGGATTCTTAATCAAGCAGACAAGTTGCTATTTCGGTGATATCAACGAAGAGCTTCCAATTGCAAAAGCCACTGTATCTCAGCATCTTGCCGAACTCAAAGATGCCGGATTAATACAAGGCACGATTGAAGGTCCAAAGGTGAAATATTGTATTAACCGCGACAACTGGATGCTTGCTCAAATGCTATTCTCCGAATTCTTCAATAGTCAACACTCTTCTCCTGTCGACTCATGCTGTATGTGACAGCATTAATTTCGCCTATTCAATTCGTAATTCTGCGAACTACAAACAAATAATTTTTAAAATCGTCAATATATGAAAAAAATTAAAATTCTCGTAAGCAGTTGCAACTGCAACCAAAAGTTTGCCGACCTCGTTGAAAAAGTTGTTAAAGACAATGGCATTGAAGCCGAAGTATCGAAAGTCAGCGATATGATGGAAATAATGCAATATGATGTGATGTCGCTTCCCGCTCTTGTTGTCGATGGTAAAGTAGTGGCAAAGGGAACGAAAAATGAAGCCGAAATCCTTTCTCTTCTTAAATAATTATGATGCGTTTCATTTCAGCAATTATGCTTACGGTGGTAGGCATTTTTGCAACATCAGCACAAAGTATTGATGTCACTTATTTTCATGGTAAGCAACGCTGTGTAACATGCATGAGTATAGAGCGGCTCACTAAAGAGGTCTTAAATAAGCACTTTGCCCAAGAGCTGAAAAACGGCAAGCTGAAATTTAAAATTGTTGATATCTCTACCGAAAGTGGCAAGAAACTTGCCAAGGAGTATCGAATCACATGGTCAGCACTTTTCATTGAAGACAAAAGTGAGCGCAAAGACCTAACGCGATGCGGATTTCAATATGCAAAAAAGCAACCTGAGGTTTTCAAGCAGAAGCTGAAAGCAGAAATTGATGCACTTATGCATAAGAAATAATTATGGATTTACTGAATCAATTACTCGAAAATAGCAGCACTCCCATCGTTACGGCTTTTGTTCTTGGCTTGCTCACAGCTATTTCTTCTTGCCCTTTGTTCACCAACATCACTGCTGTTGGATTTATAAGTAAGGAAATGTCCAACCGACGCAAAGTCTTCATACTCGGCATTCTATATAGCCTTGGCAGAATTATTGCCTACTCTGCACTCGGAGCCATACTCATCAGCATAATTCACAGTGGTGAGGATACCTTCGATTTACAACAAGCAGTAAGTGAAACTGGAGAATTAATAATTGGTCCTGCACTAATGATTATTGGCATTTTTATGCTAATAGGGCACAAACTCAATCTTCCTAAATTCGGCTTTTCGGGCAATGCCGGTTCGCTGAAGTTTAGCGGCTACTGGGGCGCACTATTGCTCGGCATTTTATTTGCATTGTCATTCTGCCCTACAAGCGGATTATTCTACTTCGGCTTGCTCATACCATTGTCGGCTGAATCGGGATATATACTCCCCATAGTGTTTGCCTTTGCAACATCATTACCTGTGCTCATTGTTGCTTGGATTATTGCTTTTTGTATGGAAAATCTCAGTCGATTTGTCGGGCATATTCAAGCATTCCAAAAGTATATGAATGTGGCAGTAGCCTTAATTTTTATAGCCGTAGGAGCCTATTATATATGCACTCTATTATTTTAGCATAAGTTTTGTCTACAACAAATTAATTTCAATTTCAAAGATGATACAGCAATTTGCCGATTGGCTAATCTATAATATCTGCAATCTCGACCCTACATCAAGTTTAGGATTAGCACTTAATTTTTTCGTATATGATTCGCTGAAGATAATCATTCTTATCTTTGTCATCAGCATTATAATGGGCATAGTAAATGCTTATTTCCCTATCGAACGACTGCGAAACTATCTGCAAAATCATCGTCTCTTTGGGCTGCAATATCTCTTTGCTTCCATTTTTGGAGCCATCACGCCTTTCTGTTCCTGCTCATCAATTCCCCTATTCATAGGATTTGTAAAAGGCGGGCTGCCTTTAGGCGTTACATTTTCTTTTCTTATCACTTCTCCCCTTGTAAATGAAGTAGCTGTGGCTATGTTTCTCGGCACTTTCGGTGTTAAAGCTACCGCTATATATGTGATTAGCGGCATTTTACTCGGCACAATAGGTGGCATAGTGCTCGGGCGTTTTCACCTCGACCGACTTCTTTCCGACTGGGTGAAGCAAATCCAATCGAATAGTTCACTGCAAGCAAGCAAATGGGAAGCGGAAAATGTGCATTTCATAAACCGAATGCCGGGTATTATTACCGAAGCATGGCGCATAGTGCGCGGCGTTATTATATTTGTGCTCATCGGCATTGGTATAGGTGCTACTATGCATGGCTATATTCCCGAAGGATTCTTCGAGAGCTATCTTGCTCAAGACAACTGGATTGCCGTGCCTGCTGCCGTGGTACTCGCCGTGCCCATGTATGCCAATGCTGCCGGAATTGTTCCTATCATTCAAGTTTTTGTGGCAAAAGGTGTTCCACTGGGTACTGCCTTAGCATTTATGATGGCAGTTGTGGGACTTTCTCTTCCCGAAGCTACAATGCTCAAAAAAGTGATGACGTGGCGACTTATTGCCATCTTTTTTGGTGCAGTCACTGCATTCATCATACTCTCAGGCTATATTTTCAATATAATTCTATAGCCGCTAATAATCAATGCTGCTACACAATCTCTACGACAAAAACAAGATGGCGTTCCTATGCTTATAATAGCAACAGAACACCATCTCGTTAGTTATTCTTAATGTAATATACAATTACTGCTGAAGCATCTCATGCATGTGGGCTGCTGCACTACGCCCATCGCCCATAGCAAGTATCACAGTTGCCCCGCCACGCACTATATCACCGCCTGCATATAAATCACTAATTGACGACTGCATAGTTTCCTCATTCACCACAATGGTGTTACGACGGCTCACTTCAAGTCCGCTTACCGACTTAGGCACAAGAGGATTAGGCGATACGCCTACACTCACTATAACCAAATCTACATCTACATCAATCACAGCACCATCAATTGCTACCGGCGAGCGTCGGCCTGATGCATCAGGTTCTCCAAGTTCCATCTTCTGAAGGCGCATTGTCTTCACTCTTCCGTTTTCATCGCCCAAATATTCTATAGGATTGTGAAGAGTCATAAATTCCACACCCTCCTCTTTAGCGTGCTTCACCTCCTCAAGTCGGGCTGGCATTTCTTCTTCCGAACGGCGATATACGAGTATAGCTCGCTCTGCGCCCATGCGGCGAGCAGTGCGCACCGAGTCCATTGCGGTGTTTCCGCCACCTATTATTGCCACATTCTTTCCACGAAGCACCGGAGTATCCCATTCAGGGCGTCCTGCTCCCATAAGATTCACACGAGTGAGATATTCGTTGCTCGACATAATTCCATTAAGATTCTCGCCCGGAATATTCATAAACCGAGGAAGTCCGGCCCCCGATGCAACAAAAATTCCTGAAAATCCCATTGAATGTAGGTCATCGTAGGTTAATGTTTTTCCTATGATGCAATCTTTCTCAAATTTCACCCCCATTGCTCGCAACCCGTCAATTTCAGCATCTACAATGCTGTTGGGCAGGCGAAACTCAGGAATACCATATTTAAGCACACCGCCGATTTCATGTAATGCCTCAAATACAGTCACTTCATATCCATTCTTTGCCATATCGCCTGCAAACGATAAACCCGCAGGTCCACTTCCCACCACAGCTATCTTTTTGCCGTTGGCCGGGGCAACTTCAGGAGCTGTTGCAGTGCCATGTGTGCGCTCATAGTCGGCGGCAAATCGCTCTAAGTAGCCTATTGCCACAGGCTCATGCCCCATCTTGTGATGTATGCACTTGCTTTCACATTGTTTCTCCTGAGGACACACCCGTCCACACACCGATGGCAGAGCACTGGTTTGTTTCAATGTCACGGCTGCTTGATGAAAGTTGCCTCGCTCTATATTCTTGATAAAAGTAGGAATATTAATTCCCACCGGGCAACCGGTTACACACTGAGGGTTGGGACAATCGAGGCATCGCTGCGCTTCCACAAGTGCCATTTCCTCAGTAATACCTTGATTCACTTCCTCATTGCACGTTATTCTATACGATGGCGAAAGCTCCGGCATTTTCACACGTGCAATTGCCGCACGCTCTTTCGCTGTCAATTTTTTCCTTAATTCCTCTCGCCATGCTTCATTGCGTAGCGAAGTTGCATTATTTTCGTTTGCCATAATAGTTACTCTCCTTAGTTAAATGATTTCAGGCGCATTATCAATTGGTCGAAATCCACCTCATGAGCATCAAATTCCGGTCCATCTATGCACACAAACTTTGTCACTCCGCCCACAGTTACTCTGCAAGCTCCACACATTCCGGTACCATCTACCATAATGGCGTTCAGCGAGCATTCAGTGGGTATTTCATACTTCTTTGTAAGCAATGCCACGAATTTCATCATTATTGCAGGTCCTATGGTAATCACCTTGTCCACTCTTTCCCGCTTAATTACTTCTTCTACACCCACAGTCACAACACCCTTGTTGCCATAACTGCCATCGTCGGTCATAATGATAACATCGTCGCTATATTTGCGCACCTCATCTTCAAGTATTATCAAGTCTTTAGTGCGTGCTGCAAGAACGCTCACCACCCTATTCCCGGCTTTCTTCATAGCCGTGAGAATTGGAAGTAGAGGAGCTACACCTACTCCGCCACCACAGCACACCACCGTACCATAGTTCTCAATGTGTGTAGCTTGCCCAAGCGGACCTACCACATCAGTGAGATATTCGCCGGGTTCAAGCGCACATATCTTCTTGGTAGAAACGCCAACCGCCTGAATTACAAGCGTGATAGTTCCTCGCTCCACATCGGCATCGGCTATTGTCAATGGTATTCTCTCTCCGTGTTCGCATGCTCTCACTATTACGAAATGCCCCGCTCTGCGCGATTTGGCTATTAACGGTGCTTCCACAACGAGCTTCACTACTTTCTCCGAAAAATGCTCTTTGCTTATTATCTTATTCATCTTTTATAGTAATTTGCCCTGTATTTAGTTACATTTTTTGCAAATTTATGAACATTTAGGGCTATTTGCAATTTTTTACCTCATTTTTATATCAAAAGCAAACTTATTCTATACACAACAAATGCCATTATCCATGCCACAGAGGTATTATAGCATATCGATAGCAAGCCGTATTTCCAGCTACCTGATTCTCTCACTATCGCCGCAACCGTGGCAATACACGGGAAATACAGCAACACGAATACCATGAAACTCAACGCCGACGGAATCGAGAAATCAGGCTTCCCGGTTATCCTGTCGGGTTGTTTCAGCTTGTCCTGAAGCATGGTCGAATTTTCACCATCACTCTCATCGACGGTATAAAGAACGCCAAGTGTGGAAACCACAATCTCCTTTGCTGTAGTTCCGCTTATCAATGCTATCGAAGCCTTCCAATTGAGTCCTATCGGCTCTATCAGCGGTGCAAGCGTCTTTCCTATCTTGGCAAGATAGCTGTTTTCCTGCTGATGCTCAAGCTCGGCTACAGTCATTTCATCATTACTCTTGCTGTAATCGCGCGGGAAATAATTCAAAGCCCACACGGCAATACTCCCCACAAGAATTATTGTACCCATCTTGCGTAAATACTGCTCGGTTTTCTCCCACATATGATGAATAGCCGATTTCATCGACGGAAACCTATAGGGAGGCAATTCCATCACAAACGGTGTTTCATCTTTTCTGAACAGGGTGTGCCTCATCAGTCGGGCAGTAATTATTGCAACCAAAATACCAGTCAGGTATAGCCCGAGGAAAACCCATGCCGCTTTATCGGGGAAGAATGCGCTCACAAAAAGAACATAAATAGGGAGTCGCGCACTGCACGACATAAACGGATTCACAAGCATCGTTATCAATCGGCTACTTTTGCTTTCTATTATCCGCGTCGACAAAATTGCCGGGACATTACACCCGAATCCCATCACAAGCGGAATAAACGACTTGCCGTGCAGCCCCATCTTATGCATTATCTTATCCATTATGAAAGCCGCTCGTGCCATATAGCCGGAATCTTCCATAAACGATATAAAAAAATATAATATCAGAATATTTGGCAAGAAAACTATTACGCCCCCGACTCCACCTATCACACCATCAACAAGGAGGTCCTTCAACGGTCCTGCCGACATTGACGTATTCACCATTTCAGCTATCCAATCAACAGCTTGTCCTATCCATTCCATTGGATATGAACCCATCTCGAATGTCGTCCAGAACATCAAGAACATCAAAAGTATGAATATCGGGAAACCAAGCCAGCGGTTAGTAACTATCGAGTCGATACAATCCGTGCGCTTACCCTTTGGTTTCTTTGTGCTACTCTCTTCGTAAGTTTCGCGGAGTGCACCTGCTATAAAGCCATATTTATCACTCGCTATGTCGGTAGCAATATCCTCTTTAAGCACATCTTCTATGTGAGCCACCCACTTATTTCGCTGCATCGCAATGCGCGAATAATTGGGGAGCGGTTTCAGCATATCTTCCACCTCATTGTCGCCTTCGAGCATTTTTATTGCAAGATAGCGTGGCGAGAATTGCAAAATTTGGTCGGTAGATGCCTTGATTTCCCGCTTTATGTTATCAATTGCTTCCTCAACCTCCGGTCCGAGCTTCACATGCACATGGCGCACGCTCTCGTGAGTGCCCTCATACACCTTGATTATATTGTCGAGAAGACTATTCAATCCCTCTCCGGTTTTCGAAATGGTGGGAACTATCGGCACTCCTATCATCTTTTCCAGGGCTTCATAGTCGAATTTGGCTCCCGATGATTTCAGTTCATCATACATATTAAGAGCTATTACCATACTCCGGTCCATGTCGATAAGCTCAGTGGTGAGATATAGGTTTCGAGTGAGATTCGAGGCATCAATCACATTTACTATCACATCGGGTATCTCATTCTTCAAGTATCGTCGCACATATAGTTCTTCGGGCGAATATGCCGACAATGAATATGTGCCGGGCAAATCCACAACCTTGAAATTAAACCCCTTATAGTCGAAAAATCCCTCTTTTGCATCTACTGTCACACCGCTATAATTCCCCACTCGCTCTTTTCCTCCGCTAGCAATATTAAATAGCGAGGTCTTTCCACAATTCGGATTCCCGATTAATACAATATTTATTGTGCTATGCACATGTCGCCTAACCGCCACCCTATCGCTATCGGTAATCGTGTCTAAATGCATATTGGGCGAGTCTTCGGTCTGCTCATTGGCGAGCTCAACCTCTATCAAGTCGGCCTCACTTCGGCGAAGCGACACTTCATAGTTAAGTATCTTGTATTTTATCGGGTCATGCAGCGGTGCATTGAGCAACACCTCTACTTCATGACCGCGTACAAAACCCATCTCCACCACACGCTTGCGGAATGCACCATAGCCCAACACTTTCACTATAGTTGCCTTTTCTCCTGTCTTAAGATTTGATAATCTTGTCATTAGAATGCTATTTTATTTTATCGCAGCACTTGAAAAAACACAATTCAGGTGCTACCTTTTCCTCTGCAAATTTAGTGCTTTGTAACCGATTAGACAAAAAATAGCTTTATATATTATCTGTAATAATTCTAAATAGACCTATATCCATTATATTTATGCAATAATTATCTATTTTTGCTCCCGAATCGCTTCTTACGAAGCCATAAAATGTGTTGATTATTCTATTTTAAATTCATTTAGCACATTCTATACGTATATGCAAGACTTTGCAGCAATAGATTTTGAAACTGCCAACAACGAGCGCAGCTCGGTTTGTTCGGTTGGCATCGTTATAGTCCGAGGCGGAAAGATTGTAGATAAGTTCTACTCTCTCATCAAACCCGAGCCTGAATACTATAACTATCGATGCAGCCAAGTGCATGGCTTATGCCTACAAGACACCGATGATGCACCGGTGTTCCCCGAAGTGTGGAAAAAGATTGAGCCTCTCATCGCAGGGTTGCCATTGGTAGCTCACAACAAAGCTTTCGACGAAAATTGTCTGAAAGCCGTCTTCAGAACTTATCAAATGGACTACCCCGACTATGAGTTCCATTGCACATGCATTGCCGCACGAAAGCGTTGGTCCGGTGAGCCAAATAGCCTCGATGTCGTTGCCGCACGTTGCGGATACATATTGGAGAACCATCACCACGCTTTGGCTGACGCCGAGGCATGTGCTACAATAGCTTTGGCAATATTATAACATTTCGATATTATAATAAGAAAACATTCAAGGAATTGAGAGCTATTTAATTCGGCAGAGAATGTAAAATATTGCAAAAATGTAACACTACTCCATACAAAATACTGAAGAATCCAAATAGAAACGCAACGTTTTTCGTGATAAAAACATGAAAAACAC
>CAMEKH010000048.1 GCA_945921235.1 uncultured Prevotellaceae bacterium
CACAAGGAAGAATTCCTCCATTTCAAGCGTCACCACACGCCCCTCGTGGTCGTGTTCGTCGATGCCTATGCCGTAGGTTACATTTAGTGGCTGATGCCGGCTGAAAATGGCAGTGCCGCTATATCCTTTCTTGTCGGCACAATTCCACCACGATGTATATCCCGGAAATTCTATATCAAGCTGTCCGACCTGCATCTTCGTTTCTTGCAAGCAGAAGAAATCGGCATCGAGTGCCTGAAAAACCTCACGAAAATTCTTTCCTACAACGGCACGCAGCCCATTCACGTTCCAACTTATAAATTTCATATTCTATGCTCTATTATTCAAAGTACTGTGTAAGCTCCACCCCATCTCACCTTGCGAATGGAAAAGGAACACACAAAGTTAAAAAAAATCACCGATTTATCAAAACGTGCAACGCCACAGCCCACCTATCAACCACCGAAAAGCCGCTCAGTAGCAATTCGCCCCGCCTTGCGCAACATTACAGATAGGGCCGCACCACGCTAATAAGCGTGAAGTGCAGCCCTACTAACCCTTATTTATCGCATTTATTATTTTACAACAAACTTCTGCGCCTCGCGCTTGCCATTCTTGTGAATGAAAGTGGCATTATACACGCCCTTGGCGATATTTGCCGAGTTGAATTTGGCGCGGCTCTGTCCGTCGCTCACCTTCTGGCGACCGAGCGTCTGTCCGTTCATGCCCACGATTCCCACTTCGCCATTGGCAGCGTCCTTAGGCAGAATTATCTCCACCACATCGCCTTGCGACACCACACGCATACTTTCCTTGCGCTCCACCACAAGAGTAGCACCACACAAGTTATAAAAAGAATTTAATTAATTTGCTTTTATGCATCATTGTCACAGTCTTTCTGTGTCTTTGACAACCTGCGTGGATTTTCTTGAATAGCTTATCTGTATGTCTGTTTCGTAATTAAAATCGGTTTTATAAAGTTCTACAATCAGTTGAAAAATGGTCTTTTTGTAGCATAAATGTAAATGGTATGAGAAACTGAAATTTCGTTTTTTTTCACCGATTTTTTCGTCAATCGGCGATTAATGGCTGTTTTTTTAAGTTATTACGATTTTTTGTTGTAATTTCGTAGTCTGAAATAATGATTTGAAAATAATTATGAAAAAAGATATATTATTTGCCTTAGCTCTCTCCTTTGCTTCATTGTCGGCTTTCGCTATCGCGCCTTCCGATATGCGTTTCCATTGCAATAACGACACCCTGAAAATCAACGAGCTACTTCGCAAAGGTGCCGAATGTGGGAAAAACAATGCCAATGAGCTTGTTGCTTTCTATGCCAAGCAGCTTTTGGGAACGCCTTACGTGGCTCACACTCTTGAGTCCGACCGTGAATGGCTCACAATAAATATCGATGAACTCGATTGCACCACTTTTGTGGAAACACTATATGCTCTCACTCGAGCTACACTCGATATGCGCCGCTCTTGGCGCGATTTTGCACGCAACATTGAGTCGATTAGATATCGCAACGGAGAACTTGGTGACTACTCTTCGCGTCTGCACTATGTGAGCGACTGGATTGCCAACAACTCTCACCGCGGCAACATTCGTGAAGTGACTGCCGAAATCGACGGCGCAAAATATGAAATTAAGACAATTAATTTCATGACCGCCAACCGCGACAAGTATCCGCAACTTGCCGATAGCGCAATGTTTGCTAAAATCAAGAATTTCGAAATAGGATATCGAATGCACCGATACCCTTATCTCAAGAAAGAATGGATTGACTCAAAAAAGACTGCCGCCGGGCTGAAAAACGGTGATTTTGTGGCTCTTATCTCTAAAACCGAAGGACTCGATGTGTCGCACATGGGCATTATCATAAAAGAAGGTAACTCTTTTAAGCTCCTGCATGCCTCATCTAAAGAGAAAAAAGTGGTGCTCGAAAAGGACGACTTGAAAGAAACTCTGCGCCGCAACCGCTCTTGCACGGGAATCCGCATTATCCGAATCGTCGAATAATCACAAGCTGAAAACCAAGACTCTTTTACTTCACGCCTTCCTTTCGGTCGTTGCGAGTAGCTTTCACATAGTTCTTCACACGCCGGAAAAGGTCGGTGGCAAACACAAAGTCGTTAAGTGCCTGGCACTCACTGTCGAATATATCATCTTTTGTTCCTGTCCACCCATTATGCCCCTTATCAACGAAGATTATATTCTCACCTATCCCAAGCACCGAGTTCATGTCGTGTGTATTGATAATAGTGGTGATGTTATACTCCTTGGTGATGTCGCTGAGCAATTCATCGATAAGAATCGACGTCTTGGGGTCCAAACCTGAGTTCGGCTCATCGCAAAACAAATATTTAGGGTTCAAGGCAATAGCTCTTGCAATAGCCACACGCTTCTGCATTCCGCCACTGATTTCCGAGGGATACTTATCGTCGGCTCCTTTAAGATTCACGCGCTCTATGCAGAAGTGTGCTCGCTCAAGTTGTTCATCAGGCGTTAAATCAGAGAACATCTTCAGCGGAAACATCACATTGCCAAGCACCGTCTCTGAGTCGAACAGCGCCGAACCCTGAAACAGCATACCTATCTCTTTGCGCAGATTTTTCATCTGCCCGGCATTCATGCGCATTATGTCGCGTCCGTCATAGAGTATCTCGCCCTCCTCCGGTCGCAACAAACCTACAATGCTCTTCATCAGCACCGTTTTTCCCGAACCGCTCTGTCCGATAATCAAGTTTGTCTTTCCGTCGTAGAACGAAGTGGAAATACCATGCAATATGGTTTTCCCATCGAACGATTTCTTTATGTTCCTTACTTCAATCATTTTTTTGCATCATTTTACGTCACTGCAACATAACTTTCGTGAGAATAACATCGAGCAAAAGAATAAGAATACTGCTCGATACCACGGCATTCGTACTTGCTTTTCCCACTTCGAGTGCGCCGCCTTTCACATAGTAGCCGAAATAAGATGCTACACTGCTTATCACAAAAGCGAAAAAGAGCGACTTGATTATCGCATACCACACATACCACTCTATGAACATCGTCTGTATGCCATACACGTAGGTCGACACCGGCACCAGTCCGGTCACGGCACATACCATGTAGCCGCCCCACAAGCTGGTGAACATGCTGAACACCACAAGCACCGTGATAAACGTTATCATTGCAAGAATCTTGGGCAACACAAGGAAATTTGCCGAATTCACACCCATTATCTCGAGTGCATCAATCTGCTCGGTTACTCGCATGGTTCCTATCTCCGATGCTATGTTCGACCCTACTTTTCCTGCAAGTATAAGACACAATATCGACGATGAAAATTCCAGCAATATTATCTCACGGGTGGCAAGCCCCACCGAATAGCGTGGCATAAGCGGCGATGTGGTATTCAAATACATCTGAATAGTACATACAGCCCCTATGAATATTGATATTACTATCACGAGCGGAATCGAGTCAAGCCCCAATTTCACTATTTCATTTATATAACGCTTGAATGACTCTTTCCACCTGTCGGGAAATGAGAACACCCGGCACAGAAACAGGCAATATTTCCCAAGCGATGCTAATGACGACTCAATTATCATGCAATTTATTTCTTTTTTTATTCTTTTTACTCCTCAGTAAAGGCATTCCAGCCTTGTGCTCTTATCGGCAATTCATTGCCGTCGCGCGACTCCATGCATGCGCCTAATTCGGGGCGAGTGATGCGCCCTATTATTTTGGCTGTCTTCATAGCCGCCACTTTCTCATGGTCGACAAGCGGCACTGTGAACAGCAACTCATAGTCCTCACCGCCATTGAGTGCAGCGGTTACGAGGTTCATTCCGAATTCCTCTGCCATGCAAGCCGTCTGATAGTCGATTGGTATTCGCTCCTCATAGATGCGACAACCCACATTGCTCGCCTTGCAAATATGCAAAAGCTCCGACGACAGACCATCGCTAACGTCCATCATAGCTGTGGGGCGAACTCCTATACTTCGTAGCTCCTCCACCACATCTCGCCTCGCCTCTGGCTTCAACTGACGCTCAAGGATATACTCTTTCCCCTCAAACGCCGGGCGAAAATCTTCGCCATCTTGCTTCGATACAGTGCGCTCTCGCTCCAAAAGCTGCAATCCCATGTAAGCGGCACCGAGGTCACCACTCACGCATATAAGGTCGGTATCGCGCGCTCCGCTTCTGTACACCACTTCGCCCTTCTCAGCCTCTCCCATGCAGGTGATACTGATTATCAGCCCGGTGACCGATGCCGAGGTGTCGCCGCCTACCATATCTACTCCGTAGATTTCGCATGCGAGCTTTATGCCGGCATATAGTTCCTCAATATGCTCCACCGTGAAACGCTTCGACACGCCTATCGACACCGTAATCTGTCGGGGTGTACCGTTCATAGCATAAATATCCGAGAAATTCACCACTGCGGCTTTATAGCCAAGGTGCTTCAGCGGGCAATATGTGAGGTCGAAGTGTATGCCCTCAAGAAGCAAGTCGGTAGTGACGAGTGTCTCCTTGTCGGCATATCGCAACACGGCGGCATCATCGCCCACTCCCTTTATTGTCGATGTATTCTTTATTTTTGCATCTTTGGTGAGATGGTCTATAAGTCCAAACTCGCCCAAAGATGCTATTTCAGTTTCTGTTCTTGTCATATTTTACTTGAAAATATCCTACTCTTTGAATTGGTTGATAAGTTCTTTCATTATCAACGTCATTTTTGGCTCGGCAGCTGAAGCGGCTTTCTGCACTTCCTCATGCGAAACCTTCTCAACTATGCCTTCCACGCCAAGGTCAGTTATCACCGATATGCCAAACACCTCCATGCCTCCATGGCGCGCCACAATAACTTCAGGAACAGTGCTCATACCCACAGCATCGCCTCCTATGCGGTGGAAATAGCGATACTCGGCGGGAGTCTCAAAAGTTGGACCTTGAGTTCCCACATACACGCCCTCTACCACGCGTATGCCATTTTCTGCTGCCACCTTCTTGGCATCGGCAATAAGACGTTGCGAATAAGCCTCACTCATCTCAGGGAATCTCGGACCCAGCTCCTCATAGTTCTTTCCGCGAAGAGGATGCTCTGGAAAAAGATTGATGTGGTCAGTGATTATCATAAGGTCGCCGATGCGAAAATCAGGGTTCATTCCTCCCGACGCATTCGACACGAACAGCGTTTTCACTCCAAGTGCTTTCATTACGCGCACCGGGAATGTTACTTGCTGCATGCAATAGCCTTCGTAGAAGTGAAAGCGTCCTTGCATTGCCATTATGAGCTTGTTGCCTAACTTTCCGAAAATCAGCTTTCCACTATGTCCTTCAACAGTCGATACCGGGAAATTAGGTATCTCGCTATATGGAATTACGGTAGATATCTCAATGTGATTCACCAACTCGCCTAATCCGGTTCCAAGTATTATTGCAGTCTTTGGCAGTTCGTTTACGCGCGATTTTATATATTCGGCGGTTTCCTTAATTTTTTCCAGCATAGTATTCTATTTTAATTTATTTATTTTGATTTTTCCATGATTTTCTTCTTCAAATCTCCTATAAAATCTTGATTCGCAATAGGATAATCAAAACTTACTTTTATAGGCACAAAATATATCACACCCTTCAGCTCATGAGGGAAGTAGGGATTGTTTGCCATGCGCACGGCATCTTTCTCAGTGGTGACTATAATCTTGCGGTTTCCGGTCATCTTCTCATAGCGATTGCTTATAAGCTCAAAATCATATCGCGAAAAATTGTGATGGTCGCTGAAATGTATCACTTTTATTGCTGTCTTAAACGCTTTCAAGAAGCGCACGAATGGCAAGTGATTTGCTATTCCGGTTACTATCAGCAACGAATCGCTTCCACCGAGCTGTTGCAATGCCGGTATCGACTTCACCATTTCCGGGAATACCGGCATAAGATTATAATATTGTACAATTGAGAAATATAATTTCTGCGACGGGAACAAATCAAGATTGGCTTTCAGCAGATTCAAGTCCATAGGCTTTATCTGCTTCGGGCATTTCGTCACCACCACCATATCGGCTCGCAAAATTCCTCGCTTAGGCTCGCGAAGAGTGCCGAGCGGAAGCATGCGGTCGCTATAAATAGGGCGCAAGTACTCCATTAATGCTATCGACACGTGCGGCTTCACATAGCGGTGCTGAAAGGCATCATCAAGCACTATGACGTCAAGCCTCGGGTCGATGCGTAGCATCTCCTTGATTCCTTTTCGCCGACTCTCACACACTGCAAGCGTTATGACACTGCCAAATTTGCGATACACTTGATACGCCTCATCGCCAAGGTCGTTTGGAGTTAGTTTATCTGTAGCAAGAATAAAACCGCGAGTCTTTCGCTTATATCCCCTGCTCAACACGCCTACTCTATAGTCGTGACTTAAGGATTCTACAATATACTCGGTGTGGGGTGTCTTGCCGGTACCGCCGGCATTGATATTGCCAACCACCACCACAGGAACATCAAATTCTTCCTGCGGCAATATGCCTGCATCAAACATCCAATTTCGCACCACAACTATCGCCTTATAGATATAGGACAATGGCGTGAGAATGGCTTCAGCAAGATATTTCACCCTTTTATCAATCATCGTCGGTCGTATTCTTTTTCAAAATCACAATACTACACGCTCTATCAGCGTATTACCATAGGTTCCATAATACACTGCACGTGGTCACGGCTCATTATTCGCTTTATCTCGTTATGATACTGATAGAGCACACCGATATTCTCCTTGAGCTTTTCTTCTGCTCGCATATCCATATATTTCGATATGTACTTGAAAATCTCCTCATCAGGCACAGGAAGCTCTTCCACCTCATAATCGGTGAGCTTGGCTTTATCTGCCACCCACTTCACCGCACTATCAAGATTTCCATACTCATCTACAAGTTTTAGCTTCAATGCAGTAGCTCCGTCCCACACTCGCCCTTCAGCTATCTGTTTCAGAGAGTCAATAGGCATATTACGTCCCGTTGCACACCGCGACGTGAACAACTCATATATGGCATTCACATTCTGCTGAATGTGCTCACGCTGAAGCGGGGTGAGTTTCTTAAACGATGTCATCAAGGCATTGGAATTTGTATTGACTTCGCAGATGTTCACTCCAAGTTTCTCAACGGCAAGGTTCTCGAAGCATGGAATTACACCAAACACGCCAATCGACCCTGTGATAGTGTTTGGCTCAGCAAATATGCGGTCGGCTCCACACGATATATAGTAGCCTCCCGAGGCTGCATATCCGCCCATCGACACTGCATAGGGTTTATTGGCTTTTTTAACCTCCTCAAGTGCTGCCCATATCTGTTCGGCACCGAATGCACTTCCTCCCGGCGAATTCACGCGCAGAACCACTGCCTTCACATCATTGTCTTTCGACGCTTCTACAATATCCTCTGCAAGTTTCTTTGAGTCTATTCCTTCGCCTGGACCATCTATCTCGCCCACTGCATAGAACACTGCTACCTTATTCTTCGATGTCTTTGGTGCCGGCGCTGCAGCTATTATATCCTCAATGCCCACATAGTTCAAGTCTTCATCGCTTTTCACATCGGTGAGCTTGCGCAATTTGTCCTCATATTGATGACGATAACACAATGCGTCTACAAGTTTTGTCTTGAGAATCGCCTTAGGAGTGCTAAATACGATAATACTATCGGCACATTGATTTATCTGCTCTACTGTGATATTGCGCGACTTTGCCACATCGGCAGTGAAAGTGCTCCACACACTTCCCAAATAATGCTCTTGCTGCAAGCGATTGGCTTCACTCATCTCCGTGAGCATAAACGGCTCCACTGCACTCTTGAATGTTCCCACGCGAATCACTTGCATCTCTACTCCTACTTTATCCAAAAGTGTCTTGAAATAGGGCGTCACCGACGACAATCCATGCAAATCGATGGTGCCGTATGTGTTCATAAACACGCTGTCGGCTACCGATGCAAGATAATAATCGTCTTGTGCTATCTCATCGCCATAGGCATATATAAACTTTTTGCTTCTCTTGAAATCTATTAATGCATTGCGTATCTCATAGAGCGTCGCAAAATCAGCGTCAATAGAATTACACTCCAAGCTGATTCCTTTCACATTGTCATTATCTTTTGCTGCCTTTATAGCCTTAAGCAGGGTCTGCAAGTCCATTCCGTTCTTCTCATCACCCATCAACGAACTTAAATAGGCATTTCCCTCGGCTCGTTCGCTAAGCGTGCCGGCGAGATTTATGCAAAAGATTGAGTTTTTTTCTACTGTTTTCGTCGTTCCTCCAAAATTCGACATAGCACCTATGAATGCAAAACTCATAATTACGGATATTACTGAAAACAGCGTCAAGCCAAGCCAAACGCCTACAAACGAACCTAAGACCGTGGTCCAAAACTTTTTCATCATGACAGAGTAATTCGTAAAGTTTATTAACTATATAATATATCAGTCTACAAATTTATAACTTTATTTTCAATAACACGCACCTTATTGCAAACAATTTACCGCAGACACTGCACTTTAAGCCATTTTTCACTAAATATTTACCTATTTTGCCAACCTTCAATCTTCAATATCTCACCGAGCACGCCCAAAGTCATTCACCACAATACCTCTCCACCGGAATCGTGTGCATCATGCCACACTACTGCTACAACTGCCGCAAAATCCCCTACACCGCAGGATAATGAAACAAAAGTCGCACAAACATCATCGCAATCATTTCCAAAGCACCAAAACTTCATCCCCAACAACCCCGGGAAACCTCCCACTCACCCCACACCCACCCAGCTCCAAATCCTCTCCAACAGAAAAGAGGTTGCGCCTATCTTGGCACAACCTCTTTTTTCTTTGCTTCGGCTTTTCACCGAAACTATTTTTCTGTAGTTCCTCTCAATATAGGAGGTAAACCACTTAATTACTCTGCTTTCGGAGCCTCTTCCTGCACGGGAGTCTCAGCTACCGGAGCTTCCTCTACAGGCTTCGGAGTGCTCTTGCGCGAGCGACGAGTGCGAGTTGTCTTCTTCTCTACCTTAGCCTTAAGCATATTCTCATTGAAATCAACGAGTTCAATAAAACATGTCTTGGCATTATCGCCCAAGCGATTTCCGGTCTTGAGAATGCGAGTGTATCCACCCGGACGGTCTGCAATCTTCTGCGCTACAACAGTGAACAACTCTGTCACGGCTTTCTTATCTTGGAGATGGCTGAAAACCAGACGACGATTAGCTGTGCTGTCGTTCTTTGCACGATTTATAAGAGGCTCAGCATATACGCGGAGAGCCTTTGCTTTTGCCAAAGTAGTGAAAATTCTCTTATGCATGATAAGAGAGATTGTCATATTCGACAAAAGGGCATCGCGGTGAGCTTTCTTTCTTCCTAAATGATTGAATTTCTTATTATGTCTCATCGTTATTACTCTTTATCTAATTTATACTTTGAAATATCCATCCCGAACGAAAGATTCAGGTTAGCAAGCAACTCGTCGAGCTCGGTGAGCGACTTCTTTCCGAAGTTGCGGAACTTCAACAAGTCAGTTTTATTAAACACTACCAATTCGCCAAGTGTTTCCACTTCAGCCGACTTCAAGCAGTTGAGCGCACGAACCGAAAGGTCCATATCCACCAACTTCGTCTTTAGCAACTGACGCATGTGAAGCACTTCCTCATCAAATTCTTCATTGCCCTCATTCTCGGTAGTTTCGAGCGCGATTTTCTCATCGGAGAAGAGCATAAAGTGATGTATGAGGATTTTTGCTGCCTCTTTCAGCGCATCTTTCGGCAGAATTGAGCCGTCAGTAGTGATTTCAAGTATAAGTTTCTCGTAGTCAGTCTTTTGTTCTACACGATAGTTCTCGATAGCGTACTTGACATTAACAATAGGAGTGTAAATTGAATCAATTGCTATCACATCGACAGCATCATTAGGATTCTGGTTCTCCTCAGCTGGCACATAGCCACGTCCTTTGTTGATAGTGAAATCCATCTGGAATCCTGCACTTGGATCCAAATGACAGATTACCAAATCAGGGTTCAATACTTCAAATCCTGTCAACACTTTGCTAATGTCACTGGCTCTAAACACATCCTGACCCGAAACCTTCACTGTGGCTTTTTCTGCCTCCGTATCTTCAACAACTTGCTTCAAGCGCACTTTCTTCAAGTTAAGGATAATGTTCGTAACATCTTCCTTCACGCCCGGTATTGTTGCGAATTCGTGTTGCACGCCATCAATTCTTATCGAAGATATTGCGAAACCTTCGAGCGATGAGAGCAGGATGCGGCGCAACGCATTACCTATTGTCACGCCATAACCCGGCTCCAAAGGACGGAACTCGAACTTGCCGAAGAAATTATCGGCCTCCAACATCAACACTTTGTCGGGTTTTTGAAATGCTAAAATAGCCATGTAACGATATCTTTAATTATTGTTTAGAATACAACTCTACAATTAACTGTTCCTTGATATTTTCAGGAATGTCCTCACGCTGCGGCAGGTGAAGCATTTTGCCTCCCATTACGCTTTCGTCCCACTCTAACCATGGATATTTGCTGTGGTTGAAACCTGCAAGAGCATCAGCGATGACTTCAAGTGACTTCGACTTCTCGCGCACGGCTATCACTTCGCCCGGTTTAACCGAATAAGAAGCAATGTTTACAACACTTCCGTTGACCGTAATGTGGCGGTGAAGCACCAACTGACGTGCCGCTGCACGTGTAGGAGCTATGCCCAGACGATAAACGATGTTGTCTAAGCGCGATTCAAGCAATTGAAGGAGCACCTCACCCTTTACACCCTTGGTGCGGGTTGCCTTATCGAAGAGATTGCGGAACTGCTTCTCAAGAACACCATAAGTGTATTTTGCCTTTTGTTTCTCACGCAACTGTGTGCCATACTCAGAGAGCTTTCTTCTCTTGTTCACACCATGCTGACCCGGCGGATAGTTCTTCTTTGCCAGAACTTTATCGTCGCCGAATATTGGCTCGCCAAATTTGCGGGCGATTTTTGTCTTTGGTCCAGTATATCTAGCCATTTTCTTTTTTTACTTTTTTATTAAAGTTTTTTTCAAGCACTTCTTAGTGCAGCCGCGATTGCAGAGAGGTAAGAAAACTATTTGTGCAATCCATTCACATCAGAAGTGTCTTGGTTTTTTAATTTCTTTAGAAGATTAGTCTTTAATTGCTTTTAACCAATCATTATACTCTTCTTCTCTTCGGTGGACGGCATCCGTTGTGCGGAAGTGGCGTAACATCGATAATCTCCGTTACCTCGATTCCTGCGCCGTGAATGGTGCGGATTGCTGACTCACGTCCGTTGCCCGGACCTTTCACATAGGCTTTCACCTTTCTCAAGCCGAGGTCAAATGCGACCTTGGCACAATCTTGTGCTGCCATCTGTGCTGCATAGGGAGTGTTCTTCTTCGAACCACGGAAACCCATCTTTCCGGCACTTGACCAAGATATTACTTGACCCTCGCTGTTGGCTAAGCACACGATAATGTTGTTGAAAGAAGAATGTACATGTAGTTGACCTGTTGCGTCGACTTTGACATTTCTCTTCTTTGCTGCGACTGTCTTTTTTGCCATACTTTAATATTATTTACTAGCTTTCTTTTTGTTAGCAACTGTTTTCTTCTTACCCTTGCGTGTGCGGGCATTGTTCTTCGTGCTTTGACCGCGTACCGGAAGTCCGATACGATGACGGATTCCACGATAGCAACCAATATCCATCAAGCGCTTGATATTGAGCTGTATCTCACTGCGAAGGTCGCCCTCCACCTTGTAGTCTGCTCCAATCACTTCACGAACTTTTGCTGCCTGAGCATCTGTCCAGTCTTTCACCTTGATATCCTTATCGACGCCTGCCTTCTCAAGAATTTTGTTAGCTGCACTGCGTCCGATACCAAAAATATATGTCAAGGCAATTTCGCCTCTTTTATTTTGTGGCAAGTCTACACCAACTATTCTTACTGCCATAATTAATTACTATGTTTTTTTGCAAGAATAAAAATTATCCTTGACGTTGTTTATACTTAGGGTTTTTCTTATTTATTACATATAAGCGTCCTTTGCGTCTTACGATTTTGCATTCTGGGGTACGCTTCTTTACTGAGGCTTTTACTTTCATATTTTTATCTTTTTATTTATATCTAAAAGCAATTCTTCCTTTGGAGAGGTCGTAGGGCGACATCTCTACTTTCACCTTATCGCCGGGCAGAATCTTGATGTAGTGCATGCGCATCTTGCCCGATATATGGGCGGTGATTTCATGTCCATTCTCCAATTCTACTCTGAACATGGCATTCGATAATGCCTCTACGATTACTCCGTCTTGTTCAATAGCGGTCTGTTTAGCCATATTTGGTTGATTTAAATTGATTTATCTCCAAGTACTTCTTCAACATACGCAAATGATGAAAGGATATCGGGCTTGCCGCCATGCACCGCTATCGTATGCTCAAAATGAGCCGATGGCTTGCGGTCTTTAGTGCGGCACGTCCAGCCGTCGCGCTCTATCACGATATTCTTGCTACCCATGTTTATCATCGGCTCGATAGCAATCACCATACCGTTCTTTATGAGCGGACCGGTTCCTTTCCGTCCATAGTTAGGCACATCGGGTTCTTCGTGTAAACGCTTCCCCACTCCATGTCCGCACAACTCGCGTACAACGCTATATCCGCGTTTCTCGCAATATTCTTGCACGGCATGACCGATATCACCTATTCTGTTGCCCTCCACGGCTTTTTCTATGCCGACGTAGAGCGATTCTTTGGTTGTGCGCAACAAGTTCTTTACTTCTTCCGACACTTCTCCCACACAGAAAGTGTAGGTAGAATCGCCATTGAAGCCGTCTTTCACCGCCCCGCAATCAACCGATACTATATCACCTTCGCGCAGAGCATAGTTAGATGGGATACCATGTACCACGTTCTCGTTGACAGATACACATAACGTGCCGGGAAAACCGCCGTAACCCTTAAACCCCGGTACTGCGCCTTGCGAACGTATATATTCCTCAGCCACAGCGTCGAGCTTCAAAGTAGTCACTCCCGGTGCTATCACCTTGGCGACTTCGGCGAGTGTGCGCGCTACTACCAGATTGGCCTCGCGCAACAACTCTATTTCCTCATCAGTCTTAAGATAAATCATCTATTAACTTCCTCCTATTCGCTTAGTTTTAATATCCGCTACCTGTTGTGCGTCCCTTGATTTTGCCCGACTTCATAAGACCATCGTAGTGGTGCATCATCAGGTGACTTTCTATCTGCTGCAATGTGTCGAGCACTACTCCCACAAGAATCAGCAACGATGTGCCGCCGAAGAATTGTGCGAACTGCTGGTTCACTCCACAAACATTGGCAAATGCAGGCATAATTGCCACGAATCCCAAGAAGATTGAGCCGGGGAAGGTGATTCTCGACATAATAGAATCCAAATACTCGGCTGTCTTCTTTCCCGGCTTGATGCCCGGAATGAATCCGTTGTTTCGCTTCATATCTTCAGCCATCTGTGTAGGACGCACTGTGATTGCAGTGTAGAAATATGTGAAAGCTACAATCATTATGAAGTAAACTACATTATACCAAAATCCATGAATATCGGAGAATGTGCGTGCAAAGCCGGCAAAGAATCCTTCAGCATTCTGGTTAGCTCCAAATCCCGCAAGAGTGATAGGTATGAACATTATCGCCTGAGCGAAAATGATAGGCATCACACCTGCTGCATTCACTTTCAACGGAATATACTGACGGGCTCCACCATACTGCTTATTGCCCACAATGCGCTTAGCATATTGCACAGGCACCTTGCGAGTTCCCTGAACCAACAATATAGCTCCGGCAATCACCGCAAAGAGCAACACAATTTCCACAAGGAACATCACCAAGCCTCCCTGAGCCGTTGTCAAGCGACTGGTGAACTCCTGTACGAGTGCCCCCGGGAAACGTGCTATGATACCTACAAGAATTATGAACGAAATACCATTGCCAATTCCTTTATCCGTGATTTTCTCACCAAGCCACATAATGAACATACTGCCTGCTGCAAGAATCACAGTGAGATAAGCTGTGGTCCAAAATCCGAAATGTGCGGCTCCTCCTGGCGAGTTCACTTGCACTTGCAAGTTAACCAAATAGGCAGGACCTTGAAGTAGCAGAATCAACACTGTGAGATATCGAGTGTACTGATTCAACTTCATACGTCCGCTCTCGCCCTCGCGCTGCATCTTCTGGAACGATGGCAGCACCATGCCGAGCAATTGGATTACGATTGACGCCGTGATATAAGGCATAATTCCGAGCGCAAAAATAGAAGCCTGTGAGAATGCACCTCCGGCAAACATATCAAGAAGCTGCATCAAGCCTCCGCTTGCGAAGTTTCTCAAAGCATCTATTTCACTCGGATTGATTCCCGGAAGAACCACGTAACATCCCAATCGGTACACAAGCACCAAGAGGAGAGTTATCGTGATTCGTTTCCGCAAATCCTCAATCTTCCAAATATTTTTTGCAGTTTCAATAAACTTCATCTACTTAAATTTTTTGGAATGTACCACCTGCAGCTGTAATTGCTTCTTCAGCCTTCTTAGAGATAGCGTGAGCCTCAACTTCAAGTTTAGCTGTCAACTCACCATTGGCAAGTACCTTTACCAACTGATTGTTGCGCACTTTTCCGGCAGCTACCAAGTCAGCTACGCTCACCTTTGTGAGATTACCTGCCTCAGCCACTTCCTGTATTACGTCCAAGTTTACAGCCTTGTATTCTACTCTGAAATGGTTCTTAAAGCCGAATTTCGGCACACGACGCTGCAACGGCATCTGACCACCTTCAAAACCTACTTTAGCTGAATAGCCCGAGCGCGATTTTGCTCCCTTGTGACCGCGAGTTGATGTTCCGCCTTTTCCCGAACCGGCACCGCGGC
>CAMEKH010000049.1 GCA_945921235.1 uncultured Prevotellaceae bacterium
CTACGATAACGGCTTGATTTGCCACTGCGGCAAGAAAGGGTGCTTGGAAACCGAGGCGTCGGGCAATGCTATCTATCGCAAGCTCGTGGAGCGAGTGCAGCAGGGCGAGATGTCGCTCCTTGCCGATGCGGTGATGAAGGGCGAGCTGATAACGCTCGAAATGATAGCCGATGCGGTGAACAAAGAGGACACGCTGTGCATAGAGCTTGTGGAGGAGCTTGGATATGAGCTTGGAAAGCACATTGCCGGGCTTATGAACCTGTTTAATCCTGAAATGGTGATTATCGGTGGAATTCTGTCGACTACCGACGATTACCTTATTCTCCCCATAAAAACGTCTATCAAGAAACATTCGCTGAACATGGTGAACAAGGACACTATCATCAAGGTGTCGTTTCTGCGTGAGCGTGCCGGAATGATTGGTGCGTGCATGCTTGCGCGCTCGCGAGTGTTCGACATCAACAACAGCCAATAATTCCCCACGCACAAACAATGTAGATAGTAATTTTGCCCATTTTGGGGATTTTTGATTTTTGGGATTTTTGATTTTTTGGGATTTGCCCCGGAAAAATTGTTACCAACCATTTCACACTTTCTCCAATGCTGCATAATTTCACCCGCAATGTTGCCGCTAATGGGGCAATGTTATGGGTGCGGCGGGGTGAGGGCGCAGGCGTGGAGGGTGAGGATTTCGGCGATTGACAGGAGGGAGCAGTCGGTTTCGGCAAGCCTGCGGTGCGCAGGCGTGGCACGCAGAGCCTCGGGGTTGAAATGCTCGCCGAATGACAACTTCACGCACGGGAAACGCAGCAACGAGGCAGCCACAGCAGCATTGTAGCGAAAACCGTGGATAATCCACGGCACCGAGGGCTTCAGCTCCTTGAGAAGTTCGGCGATGATATGCGAGGCACGCACGCAGTGGATAATCAGCGGCAGCTTCCTGCGCTCGGCAAGAAGGGCGTGGAAAATCAGGAGTCGGCGTTGCTCATCGAGAGGCAGAGCACTCTTTGCGAGGTCGATGCCGGCTTCGCCAATAGCCACCACCTGCGGGTGCGAGGAGAGAGCCACAAGGCGCTTCACATCGGCAAGAGTGCACTGATTCGACCATGGGTGTATTCCCACCGAATAGAATTTGCCCGGCAAAGGAGCAAAATTGTGCGGCTCGGCGTTGATTATAGCATTGTCGGCATTGGGGTTGTGAGTGTGGAAATCGGAAATCATGGCGAGAAAGTATCAGTTAAGGCACAGGGTCGAAACCGCTACCGCCCCAAGGGTGGCAACGCAAAATACGCTTCACCGCAAGCCACAAACCCTTTAGAGGACCGTGCTTGGTGATAGCCTCAATGGCATATTGGCTGCAAGAGGGCGTGAAGCGGCAAGCCGGTGGAAACATCGGCGAAATGCAAGCCCTGTAGAAGCGAATTGGCAGGATAAGCAATATAGAGAATAATCGGCGCATGGCACAAAGAGAGTGAGGACTAACGTGGAGAGTCGGTAGCCGACGTATCGGCGTCGGAGGCAGCAAGGCGGTCGGCAATCTTGTCGAGGAGAGCCGTCATACGCTCATCGATAACATTGTAGTCGATAAGCCGCGAGTCGAGATAAAGGAATGCAATTTCAGCCGTTTTGCCACAGTCGGCGAGCTTTGCCGCTAAGGAGAAACGGCGCAGGCGATAGGCCTCGCGCACGCGGCGTCGCATCAGCACCCTTCCCACGGCAGTACGAATCTTCTTTTTAGGAATAGTGATAAGGAAACGAGGCGGCACTGTAGAATCGCAGTCGATAAAGCGGAACACAGCACGCAGAGGGTAGGCAATAACTGAATTGCCACCCGAGAAAAGAGCATTGACAGCAGTTCGGCTGCACAATTTCTCTCGCTTATATAGTCGATAATTATTCACTTTCCACTTCAGAGTCGGACATATTCTCCTTCAAGAACATGTCGAGCGCAGCAGTCATCGACGGAGCTTTGGCCGATGGAGCCTGAATGTCGAGTCGCAGCCCGGCATCTGTCACAGCCTTTGCAGTAGCGGCACCGAGGCACCCGATAGCCACATCACCTTGTTTGAAATCGGGGAAATTCTTCAGGAGTGAGTCGATACCGGCAGGGCTGAAGAAAAGCAGCACATCGTAGTCGAACGGCTCGTCGGGCGTAAAGTCGTTGCTTACCGTGCGATACATAATTGCTTTAGTGTATGGTATGTTGTTGGCGTCGAGCACGCTGAGATTATCCTTGTGGACATCGGAAATCGGGAAAAGGAAATTCTCCTTGCTGTGCTTGTTGAGAGCTTTAAGCAAATCGGGGTCGTCGAGCTTACCTGAAGTTCCGAAGAAAATTTTGCGCTTACGATAGATAATGTATTTTTGCAGATACAAAGCTATAGTCTCGGAAGTGCAGAAATATTTCATCGTGTCGGGGATATTGACGCGCATCTCCTCGCAAAGGCGGAAGAAATGGTCAATAGCAGTCTTGGCGGTGAATATAACGGCAGTAAAATCGGAAATCGATATTTTGGCTTGACGGAACTCTTTAGAAGTCAAACCTTCAACCTTAATAAACGGTCGGAACACCATCTCCACGCCATATTTCTCGGCAATGTCGAAATAAGGAGATTTCTCTGAAGATGGCTTAGGCTGCGAAACCAGAATTTTCTTAATTCTCACTTTTCTAATCAAGATTGCTTTGAAGATGAGGCTGTCTATTCATTAAGCCCACCTGTTAAAATTCCACATAAATTCATTGCCCCTGCGAAGGAGAGAATAACAGGTACAATTTCCACGCTGCAAAGATACAAAATAAAATAAAGCAACGATTGCAGATTGTTGAAAAAAATCCTAAATGCTTTGCAAATTATGATTATACGGGCTGTAAAATAGAGAAAAACGGCTATAAAAAGGCACGTTTTGATACAATCGGGACAAAGCATCATGACGAAAGCCACCGGAGCGAGCACCGTGCCGAGCATGGACTGTGCGGCTTTGAAGCCGTCGAGCCACAGCTTGGTGGAGAGCTTGTCGGAGAAGATGAACCCGAGCAGGTAGCACAATCCGAGTTGCAGCAGGTGGAAAGCAGCGGCGAATGCCGCCAATGCGCCAATGAACTTGAAAACCGGCATTTCGGCGCCGATAGTGCCCGGGTGCAAGAAAATGAAAGCCTCGAAAAGGATAATTCCCTCGAAGATGCAGGTGTTGGCGGTGAGAGCAGTCATAATCTGCGTTTCCTTCACTGTGTGGTCTTCAAACATATTTTGGTGCTCGCGCACCGAGGTGATATTGTGGAAGAAATCAGCCACATATTTGTAGCCTTTGCGGTAGCTTACAGTGATGAGAAACACCACGGTGAGCACCAGGAGCATGGTCCAATTGTCGTGGAGCGGAGATGTTGCCCGAGGCTCGGCGGCAACCGCAATCTGAGGCTCCACGAGCACCGAAGCGTCGGCAGGATTTACAATTTCCAAGTTGTTGCCTGAAGAGTCGGGGAAAGCCTTGAGGTATTTAGGGGCGTAAGCCGGCTTAGCTGCCACCGAGTCGGAAGAATCGCGTGTAGCGGCATTGACCGAGGGAGATATTTTAGTGTTGACAGCGGGCATAAAACTTACTACTGATTAATATTTTGATTCAATGAATTGAATTTCAGGCTTTTGGAGAAGCCGTTGCATGACCTCTTCGGGAGAATTGGCGACGAACCACAGTGCCTGGTGTGAGCTGCGCATGAAATTCTCGCTGATGCATCGGTGGAGCATCTCGATGAGAGGGAGGAAGAATCCGCCGGTGTTGAGAATAATAATATCGCCGCAGAAAAGTCCGAGCTGTCGGCGCGTGATTATTTCGAGAAGCTCTTCGAGAGTACCACAGCCGCCCGGCAGAGCCACCACGGCATCGCAAGAGTCGGTCATCAAGCGTTTTCGCTCAGCCATGTCGGCAGTCACAATAGTTTCCGACAGGCGATTGTAGTTCCAGCCGTTGTCGACCATAAACTGCGGTATAACACCTATAGCCACACCGCCGCCCTTTAGCACCCCGTCGGTCACGGCACGCATCACCCCTTCGCGGCCGGCACCATTCACGCAGTGCATTCCTGCCGAAGCAAGCAATTCGCCAAGACGCATGGCATCGGCTTTGTAGGAATCGTCGATTCTGTCGCTCGAAGCCCCAAACACGCAAATTCTGCCTTCGGGCACTTCGTGGCGCAGGTGGTAGTGATTGCGAAGCGATTCAAAAGCCTCCGCAATATTGTCGGCAGAGCGGCGCAGCATCGCAGTGTCGGTAATGGGGTTGTAGCTTGCGGCAATGCGTTTTAGCGACACGTTCCCTGCACCTAAGGCAGGAGCAGCCACCGGCGGCACTGCGGCGTTAAAGCCGAAGTGAGCATTCAGAGCTTCCACGGTCATTGCCGTAGCACGGCGTTTTCCCTCGGCAGAGTATCCGGCAATGTGAGGCGTGGCAACAAAAGCGAGGTTGAGCAAGCGAGAGTCGATGTTCGGCTCATTCTCCCAGCAATCGATAGCAGCATCGCCGATTTTTCGGCATTCGAGCGCATCGGCGAGGGCAATATTGTCGACAATGCCGCCTCGGGCACTGTTGATAAGTAGCTTGCAGTGCTTCATTTCGCCGATAAGAGCCTCGTCGCAAAGGTGGAAAGTGGCATCTTCGCCCTCGCATGTGAATGGAGTGTGGAAAGTGATGATGTGAGCCTCGGCGGCAATGCGGTGAATGTCGGCGAAGCCGTCGGCACCCTCTTTTCGAGCGCGCGGAGGGTCGCAAAGCAGCACATTGAAGCCGAGTTGGCGTGCCCAGCGAGCAACGATAGAACCCACATGCCCCACACCCACAATGCCGAGCGTGATATGAGAACATTGCGAGGCATTCAAGCCCTCTTTATCCATCCAGCGGGCAATAACCGCCAGCACATATTGTGCCACAGCCGGAGCATTGCACCCCGGAGCGTTAGCCACGGTAATTCCGTGGGCGTGGCAGAAGTTGAGGTCGATGTGGTCGGTGCCGATAGTAGCAGTGGCAACGAATCGGCAACGGCTATTGAGGAGCAGAGCTTCATTGCAACGAGTGCGTGTGCGCACCACAAGCGCATCGGCATCAGCCACGGCATCGGGCGTAATCTCATTGTTATCGAGATAAGCCACTTCGGCGTAAGGTTCCAAAAGCCCGGCAATATATGGAATATGGTTTTCGACGATAATTTTCATTTTCTCGGCATTTTCATAAATAATTGAGCAAGAATAAGAAGTAGCTTGCCACACAAGCCGCAAGGAGCACGAAAATAGCGATGAAACGCTTTGGGTGAATGCTGATGGTGTAGGTGTGCGCAATTTGAATTGCAAGGCAGCAGTTGAGTATCGGCATATAGCTAATGATGTTGCCATAATCGGCAGCCATCATAATTATAGTTGCAACGGAAAGGATAGAGAAGAACCCATTGTAGGCACGAATCTGCGTCTTGTAGCTGTAGATGTGCATAAGGTTGAGAGCCATAAGCGACACCATAATCACCGCCGAAGCAATGGCTGAGGATAGCAGAGTCCACGATTGCAAGCTGCTGAGGCTTCCCCACACATTGTGCATCGAGGGCAGCTCAAGGTCGTCGGGAGTCACTATTCCGAAGCCGAGAAGAATCCACAGCGGAGTAATCAGCCCCACTCCCATAGCGAGAAACCCTTTGAGAGTCATGGCGCGCATCTGTATGAAGCCGAGAATAAACACCGGAATCAGGTAAAGGCAAGAGTAGTGCGCCGTTGTTCCCAGCATAAGCAGAGCAAATGTGGAGAATATGCTTCGCTGAGCATTTCGCTTGTTGTAGGCATTGAACATAATGAAAGCCGCCGCAAGCACCACGATGCATATTATTGAGCCGTTGAGCGAGCAAATCGACAGATAAGGATTTCCCGCTTCGAGCATCAAGAAAGCCGACACGTTGAGAGCCGTCACGGAGCGAATAAAAGAGAACGTCTTATTCAGCAGGTGCAACAATGTGCCGATAGCCAATATTCCGGCAATATTGAGTAGCATAGAAGTGTGCGGCGAGGCAAATGCAAGGTCGTCGGGGCTAAAGCATAATCCTCCGTAGTGCAGAAATTGCACGTTACCGCTTGTCCCGGCAAAAAACACTTCAGCCGAGATAACTAAAGCCACAACGAGAATAGCCGTAAACGGCAAACCGTTGAAAAATCGGGTTATAGGTTCGCAACGCACAATTAGCAGGGCGTTATTTCAAGTCGAAACCGATGTCGCGACGGAAATATTTGCCGTCGAAATTGATTTTATCAATGTTGGCAAACGATTTGCCGAGGGCAGCGTCTTTCGAGTCGCCATAGGAGCTGACGGCAATCACGCGCCCGCCATTTGTGAGCAGCTTGCCGTCGGCGAGTTTCGTTCCGGCGTGAAACACGATGCTGTCGGTCACATTTTCCAAACCCGAAATCACTTTTCCTTTTTCGTAGGAACCCGGATAACCCGCCGAAACCATCATCACCGTCACGGCGTGGCGCTCATCGATGCACAGTTCGCAGCGGTCGAGCGTTCCCGCAGCCACAGCTTGCAGGAGCTTCACGAGGTCGCTCTTTATGCGAAGCATCACCACTTCGGTTTCGGGGTCGCCCATTCGCACATTGTATTCAATCACCATCGGTTCACCACCCACGTTGATAAGGCCGAGGAAAATGAATCCGCGGTAGGTTATACCCTCGGCTTTAAGTCCGTTGACCGTAGGCTCTATAATTCGAGTGCGCACCTTCTCCATGAAAGCCTCGTCGGCAAAGCTCACGGGTGACACGGCACCCATTCCGCCTGTGTTCAGCCCGGTATCGCCTTCGCCAATTCGCTTGTAGTCCTTAGCAACGGGGAGCACCTTGTAGTGGTCGCCGTCGGTCAGCACAAACACCGAGCACTCTATACCGCTCAAGAACTCCTCGATGACCACAGTAGCAGAAGATTTTCCGAACATACCGCCGAGCATCTCTGCGAGTTCTTTCTTGGCTTCATCGAGAGTGGGGAGAATCAGCACGCCTTTTCCTGCGGCAAGACCGTCGGCTTTAAGCACGAAAGGAGCATTGAGGCTCTCGAGGAAACGGAATCCCTCCTCTATAGAGTCCTTAGTAACGCTCAAGTGTCGAGCAGTGGGAATGCCGTGGCGGTTCATGAACTCCTTGGCAAAATCCTTGCTACCCTCGAGCATGGCACCGGCTTTCGACGGACCGATAACCGGAATTGACGCTGTGGCGGCATCGCTCATGAAAAAGTCGTAGATTCCCGCCACTAACGGGTCCTCATTGCCCACAACCACCATTCCCACGGCGTTTTCAAGGGCAAACGCCTTAACGGCTTCGAAGTCGAGGGGTGAGATAGCCACATTTGTGCCGAAATTGCCCGTTCCGCCATTGCCGGGAGCGATGAATAGTTTTCCGATAATTTCGCTTTGGCTCATTTTCCAAGCGAGAGCCGATTCCCTGCCTCCGGAACCGAGCAAAAGTATGTTGATTTTCTCCATTGTATTTATTTTATGATTTTATATTTACACTTATTCGTTACCGGCATCTTCAGGAAGACCTTTACGACGCCAGCCGTTGCGACGTCCTTTCACAATGGGGCGTTCATTCTCAGCCGATAGTTTGGGCTGTCGGAATCGAACCACCTTGTTGGCGAATTCCTCGTTGTGAACTCGTTCGTGCGGCTCTTCTTTGCGGTCGAAAGGACGAGAACCGCGTTCATCTTTGCGGTCGAAAGGACGGCGGCGATATTTCTCCTCGAGAGCGTTTTTCGGGCGTTCGGTGCTACCGAATCTCGACTTGCGCTCATTGCGGAGGTCGAGAGCCGACTCCCTGAAGGTGGTTTTGAATTCCTTGTGGCGATATTCGGGCTTTGCGTCAGAGCTTTTCAGCATTTCGTTCTTCACGGAGTTGCCCTCTTTGCGGAATTGGCTGTAGGAGCCGCTGAAAATGACATATTGGCGCAATTCACATTCCAAAGAGCCGTTGAGTAGCGGATATTTGAGCGAGGGTTTCAGTCCTATGTAGTCGAAAAGTTCATTTTTATATCCAATAATCCAAGCGTTGTAGCCTTGGAACACTTTTTTCAGCTTTTCGCCAATCGACTGATAGAGAGCTTCCATATCCTCCACCTCAATGCGCTCACCGTAGGGCGGATTCGTAATCATAATGCCGCCTGCAGGCACTTCGGTGATGCTTTGAATGGACTTCACCTCAAGCTCAATGTACTTGGAGAGTGAAGCACTCTTCACGTTGCGCTGAGCAATGGCGATGGCTTTTGGTGAGATGTCGGAGCCGATTATTCGGTGCGAGAAATCGCGCTCGGCGCTATCGTCGTTGTAGATTTCATCAAACAGTTCGCTGTCGAAGTCGCTCCAGCGCTCAAATGCAAAGCTGTTGCGATACACCCCCGGATAGATGTTTCGGGCAATCATTGCCGCCTCAATGAGGAACGTCCCCGAGCCGCACATAGGGTCGATGAAATCGGTGTCGCCTTTCCAGCCGCTGAGCAGAATGATGCCTGCGGCGAGCACCTCGTTGATAGGAGCTTCGGTTTGAGCCACTCGGTATCCGCGCTTGTGGAGCGATTCGCCCGAGCTGTCGAGCGAGATAGTTATTTCATTGTTCGAGATGTGGACGTCGAACATAAAGTCGGCGTTATTGAGCCTTATTGACGGTCGCTTGCCATATTTCTCGAAGAAGAAATCGGCAATGGCGTCTTTCACACGATATGTTACAAACTTCGAGTGGCGGAAGTCGGTGCTGAACACGGTGGAATCAATAGAGAAAGTGCTGTCGATGTCGAGCACTTTGTCCCAATCGAACCTTTTCACGGTTTCATAAAGTTCATCGGCATCATTGGCGTGGAATTTATAAAAAGGTTTCAAAATGCGCAATGCCGTTCGGCAGCAGAAGTTGGCACGATAGAGCACCGCCTTGTCGCCGGTGAACGACACCATGCGTCGTCCCGTTTCCACATCTTCAGCACCAATGGCCTTCAGTTCATCGGCAAGCACGTTCTCTAATCCTTGGAACGTCTTTGCCACCATCTCAAATTTGTCGTTCATCACACTTGATTCTTAATATATTGTTAGCTTTGGCTTGGACTAATTTTTCACCTTCGGCAACGTCGGTAGTCACCCAGATGTTTCCGCCGATAACGGCGTTGTCGCCTATTGTTATGCGCCCTAAAATTGTAGCGTTGGAGTAGATAATCACATTGTTACCGATAATCGGGTGTCGAGGTATTCCTTTAATGGGATTATTGTTCTCGTCGAGGTCGAAACTCTTGGCACCGAGAGTCACGCCTTGGTAGATTTTCACATTGTCGCCAATTATTGAAGTGGCACCAATCACCACTCCCGTACCATGGTCGATAGCGAAATGCTTGCCGATAGTAGCTCCCGGGTGAATGTCGATTCCGGTTTCGGAGTGAGCCATTTCGCTTATCATGCGCGGAATCACGGGCACGCCCTGAGTGAAGAGCTGGTGGGCGATTCGGTGGTTGATAATTGCTTTGATAGCCGGATAGCAGTAGATAACTTCCTCGTAGCTCACAGCGGCAGGGTCGCCGAGATACATTGCTTGCACGTCGGTGTGCAGAGTGCGGCGCAACTCAGGGAGCTGTTCGATGAAGTCGGCAGCCATGGCTTCGCTTTTTTGGCGCAGAGAGTCGGAGTCGGTTGAGCATCCTGCCGAGAGCATAAATCCGGCAAGAATCTGGTTCTCGAGAGCGGCTTTGAGCTTTTCGCACTGCATGCCAATCATAAACTCGAGGTTGAAGCTGTTCACATCGCAATCGCTGAAGAAACCCGGGAAAAGCAGAGAGCGTGCGAGAGTGATAATCTCGGCAATGATATTTTGCTGAGGCAGAGGCTCTTTGCTGAGTCGCAGGTGGCACATACGGCATAGGCTCTCGCTGTTGGCGAGTGCACGTACGGTTGCTTTCATCTGTTCCTCGTTCTTATAAGTCAGGTTACCCATAAATAATCCGGTAGCTCAATAATTTCAATGAATAAAATAGTGGGTTGCTCGCAAATCGGCAAAATTTTGTACAAAGTTACATATTAATCTGTGAAAAACGAGTGCGATAGCGAAAAAAATCAATTAAGCTTCACGGAAAGTGCGGCAATTTTGCGATGCCAGGCGTTTCAGCTGTCGGAATTGCACAATAGCCATGGCGGCGGTCACGAGAGTGGCAAATGCGTCGGCAGTAGGGAATGCAGCCCACACGCCGTTGAGCCCCAAGTGTGGCGGCAGGATAATGAGCATAGGAATGATAAAAATCACTTGTCGAGTAAGGCTCAGGAATATTGATTTTCCGGCATAACCGAGCGATTGGAAGAAGTTGGTCGACACGATTTGGAAGCCGGCAGCCCAGAACATAACAGTGGTGATGCGCAGGCTGAGAGCCGTAGCGTCGATAAGTGCGGCATCGGTGGTGAATGCCCGAGCTATCAACTCCGGGCAGATGTTGCTCACGGCAGTTCCGCAGGCGCAGATTATGGTGGCAGCCATCACAGAGAGCCAGTAGGCGCGCTTCAAGCGGTCGAAGCGTCGGGCACCGAAGTTAAAGCCCACTATGGGTTGCATACCTTGGCAGATGCCTATCACTATCATCACAAGCAGCTGGGTGAAAGTGGTGAAGATGCCCATAGCCGCTACTGCCGAGTCGCCGCCGTAGCGATAGAGGGTGTTGTTGACGATAGCATTGATTACGCAGCCTGCTACGTTCACTATGAATGGAGCTGCGCCAATCGACATAATGGAGGTGAGAATGCGTCTTTCGAGGCGGTAGATGCCGTGCTTGAAGTGAAGTTGGCTCTTTGAGGAATAGAAGTGAGCCATCACGAAAATCATTGAAATGGTCATTGCAATGTCGGTGGCTATTGCCGCTCCTTTGATGCCCCAGCCAAGGCCGAAGATGAAGATTGGGGCGAGAATTACATTCACGCCGGCTCCTATGAACATCGTAATCATCGCTTTGGTGGGATAGCCCGATGCGCGCATTATGTTATTAAACGAGTAGCAGAGGTTGGTGGCGAGAAGTCCGGGCATGATGTACATCATGAAGTCGCGGGCGTAGGGCAGGGAGTGCTCGCTGGCACCGAAAGCAAGCAGAATTTCGTCCATGAATGTAGCAAACACCGAGAGGTAGGCGGCGCCTAACAGGAGTGTCATCACGAAACTGTTGCCGAGAATCTTGAATGCTCGGTTTTTGTCGCCTTGTCCGAGCACAATGGAGATGCGTGCAGCTGCGCCACCACCTATGAGCACGCCGAGTGCGGTGGTGAGGTTCATCACGGGGAATGTTATGGCAAGTCCGGCTATTGCATCGGGTCCTACGCCTTGTCCTATGAAGATGCGGTCCACTACGTTGTAGAGCGACATTACCACTATACCAACTATTGCCGGCAGGCTATATTTCCACAGCAGTTTTCCTACCGAAGAATGTTCTAACTCGTATAAACTGTTGTTTTCCTCGTTCATAATGTTTGCAAACTTTCTTTGTTTCCCTTGTTTTGTTAAAAATGTGATTGAGCCGAAAAGTTTTCGGCGCATTATCTTCAGTTCCCTTATGTCGTACTTTGGCGGCTTCTTGGTGCAAAATCAAAGAATCTATCCATGAATGTTCATGGATAGATTCTGTATTGTCGATTTGCAGAGGGTAGACATTCTCATGCTTCAGCCCCACTTACGACATAGGGAAATTTAGACTAAATGATTTATTTCAGAGCCTATCATTTTAGCTGTGGCTCTGTTGCAATTACGTTCACACGCCAATGCATTTGCAAATATAGATAAAGTTACGATTTGTAAGTGTTAATAAAGGTAAAATTAGGTGAAATTTTGCGGTAATTGTAGAAAATTGTCACATTTTGAGGCGGTGACATAGGTTTTAGCCGAGGTGATGTGGTTATGGAGATAGCTTTTTTAAGGGAAAGTATGGGTGGAATGATTGTGCTTTTTTAGTGAGCAGGTTGATTGCAGCTTGTGATACCTTTGCATTCGATAGCCCGTAAGCGGCAAGTAATATCGCAAATGAGAATTGCAAAAATAGCTAATACTAAAGAAATAACAGTGCTTATGAGAAGTGAAGCGTTGATGATGAATTTGTCGGTATCGCAGATGCTCGACTTGTGGAAAATGCGCAGCGGATATTCCGTGGCGAGGCGCGATTGTGAGATTGAGCGCGACGATGGCATCGATGTAGATGAGTATTTCACACTCGAGATGAATAGGTGGTATGCGCAATTGCTTGCCGAGGCTCCTGTGGAGTGGCTGCCGGTGGAGGATTTGGCTGCCGAATTGGGTGTTACTACCGATGCCTGTGGAGTGGTTGAGGCGGTTGTTCCGGCATGCTGTGTGCGCCCTGTGGAGTGGCATGTGGAAGGCTGGAAGCGCGATGTGGTGACTTTTCACCCTGCCGGTTCATCTGAAGCGTTGCGGCAAGGCGTGGAGTGGCTGCGAGGTAGCGCAGAACGCCCTGTGGCTGTGGTGAGTAGGGGCAAGGTTACTCTCTATTCAGTGAAACCCGGCAGCGAAGCCGTGGTCGACAAGGCTCTGTGTGTGGTGCGTCCAGCCGACGGCAGTTTCCGCTTCAGCCAAGCTGCGCTTGCCACGCTACCCGATGTGCGGCAGGCGTAGCGTGGCAAGTTATGGCGAGAGAATGTTGTCAACCTTTGTTATCGAAGTAGAATTTCAGCACATCGGCGGCAGCCATAAATGAGCTTTGCTTTGCCGAGAGCACAAGTTGCTGCTTTGCGGCAAGCATTTCACGAATAGTATCGTTATTGTAGAAATTGGCTTTAAGATGCTCATTGATGGTTTCATACATCCAGTATTTTTCCTGCTGGCGGCGTTTTTCGTCGAAATAGCCGTTTTTCCGCACGAATTCGAAGTAGCGGTCAATCATGTCCCACACTTCGGCGATGCCTATTTCGTAGTAACCCGAATAGGTGAGCACCTCGGGCGTCCAGCCGCTTGGAGGCAGTGGGAACAGGTGCAGAGCACTGCGGAATTGCGCTTGAGCAAGATGTGCGCGGTCCACATTGTCGCCGTCGGCTTTGTTGATTACTATGCCATCAGCCATTTCCATTATACCTCGCTTTATGCCCTGCAATTCATCGCCCGTTCCGGCGAGCTGAATCAGCAGGAAGAAGTCGACCATGGAGTGCACGGCAGTTTCGCTCTGCCCCACACCCACGGTTTCCACAAAAATCTTGTCGAATCCGGCAGCTTCGCACAGCACAATCGTTTCGCGAGTCTTGCGAGCCACGCCACCGAGCGAACCCGCCGAGGGGCTGGGGCGAATAAAAGCATCGGGGTGTACGGAGAGCTTCTCCATGCGGGTTTTGTCGCCGAGAATACTACCGTTGGAGCGCTCGCTGCTCGGGTCGATAGCGAGCACGGCAAGTCGACCGCCTTTTTTCAGCACATGCAGACCGAAAACGTCGATTGAAGTGCTTTTTCCTGCTCCCGGCACACCGGTGATGCCTATGCGCACCGATTTTCCGGCGTAGGGGAGGCACTTTTCTATTACCTCTTGTGCCACAGCTTGGTGGTCGGGGTTGCGGCTTTCCACGAGAGTCACCGCCTGTCCGAGCACCGTGATGTCGCCTTTCAGGATTCCTTCCACATATTCGGCGGCAGAGAGGAGACGTCGGCGAGGCTTGCGCTTCAGGTAAGGATTGACGATTGGCGGTTGCTCAATGCCTTTGTTCACTGCCAATCCGGCATATTTTTCATCGTTTTCGGGGTGTTCCATAAAACAGCTGTTTTTAGTGTTTACATTATAAAAAACTATGTAAATGCTACAGTGCCCGCATCGGGCGGCATTATATTGCGAAGATACAAATAAATTTTCAATTCGTTGCTATTTCACACCCACGAGTCGCACTGTGGCGGCAGGATTTGCGGGGTCGTTGGTGCGGATAGTGAGCGTGGTGTTGAGCAGGCTGCTTTCGTTGAGCGAGGCGGTTATCGTCAGCGAGGCGCGCTTGCCGTGCTTGAGCAGAGTTTGGTCGATTGTCACGCTCATAATATTCGGTGAGTCGCACTCCAAGCGGCGCACTTCGAGAGGGCTTTTGCCGATGTTGGTGATTGTGAAAGAGCGAGTTGCTGTGCCCGAAGCAAGTGGCGAGAAGTCGATTTTGTCGGTTTCCAAGAGAATCGCCGGGGCTTCGTTGCGGCTCTTTTCGTCGTCAGAGGCGGCTATGGTGGCTATTGCGCTGATGTGAGTCATTCCCGCCACGGCAGTAGGGCTTGGGCGTAGCGGCTCGGCAAAAAGGCTGAAGGTGCTTTCGGTCACGCCCCAAAGGTTGCGGCAAGTGGCGGTGTCGAACGTTGCGATAATGGCGCACGTCTTTCCCGGCGGCACCACAGCCGGCTCAACTCTCACCTTCAGAAACTTGTCGGTGCCCTCGGCACTCACACTCAGCGTGTCTACCCCGTCGTTATATCCGCTGAGGTAGGCATTTCGCTGCTTGCCGTGAGCAATTTCGCCGAAAGGCAGCACGCTATTGTCGATGCGAAACTTCCCTACAGCCACAGGATAATGTCGGCTGGCAGTGGACTCCGAAGCCTTCACCGTGCCTCGGAGCAGCAACGAGGTGCGGCGAGGCACGGTGTTGAGCCTCACTATCACACTCTTTGCAAAATCGCCGGGGCGTCCGTAGGGATTGTAGACAAGTTTGATTGCCGCAGTGTCGCCGGGAGCAATAGGAGCATGAGGATATCCGGCGGTAGTGCAACCGCAGGTGGGGCGCACTTCAGTAATCAC
>CAMEKH010000050.1 GCA_945921235.1 uncultured Prevotellaceae bacterium
CTTCGTTCACGGCAAGTTTTTCACACTCTATGTCGCCTGCGCCTGTCACCGTAGCGCTGATTGAGGAGGCAGTATTCGTAAAGTCCATTTCAATGTCGCCTGCACCGTTCACTATGGCATTTATGTCATTATCGGCGGTAATTCCCTTGGTAGAGATGTCGCCTGCACCGTTCACTGTGATGCATAGAGAAGATGTGCTGATGTGTTCAGGCACATATATTTCGCCCGCACCGTTTATTATCATGTTGCTGATTTTCGGCGATGTGACGTAAATCATAAATGTGCTTTTTTTGAAGTTTCCGGTGATTTTAGCATCATTAGCGAGTTTTATCTCAATCATGCCGCCCTTGTTGTTGATAATGGTGTTTTCAATCACGTTGTCCGGACCTTTCATCTTCAAGGAAGTGACGGGACCTTGATTATACACCACATTAGCATTCATCGAGAGCGTAATTCCTGTGATAACGTCGGTTTTCACTTCTTTGCTGATAATATTGTTACTTGGCTTTATAGACTTTGCCGCAAATACATTGCACGAAGCAAGCATAGCGAAAACCAAGCCCGAAATGATAGTTTTTGAAAGAAAATTCATATTTATCGGAGTTTAATTGTATGATTCTTTTAACTGTTAGACAACGTTCAGTGCCCCGAAGTTGCAGACGGCGCTGAAAAAAAGCGTTTTTTAACACTGCGATAGCCCCACATCCACAGCAATGGAAGTCCCACGCCGGCAATTGAATAAAGAATCCAGAAGAAATCGTCGTGATGCTCATGAATCACCATGTGGCACCCAATTTGGCGACAATCGAGGCCGTAGTACCAAATTTTCAGCACGCTGACAGCCTTGTAGGATATGATGTGAAACACATAGATATAGAGCGTCATTTCGCCGCAATGCACAAGAACACGCTTGAGCCACCATTCACGGCAGTCGATAAGCCGTGAGAGCTGATGAACGGCAAAGAAGCCCGCAAGTCCGGTGAGCGGCAAAGTTGCCACATCGGCTAATTTCGGAGCAAGATTCATTCCCGCCCAGTGCTCCATTGTACCTATGGCAAGCAGTGCCACACTCACTGCCATAGCCGCCCAATATCCCGAGCTTCTGTAGTTGAAGCCGATATTCTCCTCGATGTGTCGGTAGATGACCCCTAAGCCGAAGAACAGTATGCCCCACGTCTCGCGAATGCCTCCCTGCACCACCGATACTTTCAAGTCGAATGTTATTTTCAGCACTGCAAAGCATAGAGCCGCCACACCGATTGTAGCTGCCGTGCGCCAGCCGTGAAGCCACTGTGCGCTGCCATCGATAAGGCGGAAGAATACCAAGAAGAGAATGCTCGACAAGAGTAGTGCACGGAAAAACCAGAAAGCTCCGGCAAGAAACTCGTCGTAGCCGCCCATTGCGAACACTATGTGCACTGCCCGCTGAAGCATCGTCTTCAGTGAGTAGGGGTGAGTCACGCCACCCTCCCAGTTGCCGTAGGTTTCATTGAGAATACCTATTTCGAACATCACGTTGTGGATAAGCAGGAAAAACAAGCTCCATTTCACAAAAGGCACATACAATCCTTTGAAACGTTTGCAACAGAAGTCCCAAGGCTGTTCCACATTCTTGCGGCTGAAAAAGTAGCCTGCCGTGATGAAAAATAGTGGCATGTGAAACAGGTAGATAAAACTCATTAATCCTCCCGGGCACTCGGCATGTCCTATCACCATTAAGATAATGGCTATTCCTTTTGCAATAGCTATTGATGTGTTACGTCCCTGCATACTTTAGCTTTGTTTTATAGTGGAGAGGTTAGAATTGGAAATAGATGAATGGTTTCACTTCGGCGGTGGCAAACTGTAGCGTGAGCTGAACGGTGAGCATGAAAATGAGCAATTTCACTATCCACGATGTGCGTACAAACCACTGAGAGGCTTTCTCAAGCCATTCTAAGGGCAAGGAATGGGCAGTGATGATTATCGTCATCATAGCGCACCATGTGCCGCGCTCGGCAATGAATGGAACTATGTGGCTCACATTGAGGTCGCTGAAAGCGTTGACTATTATCGTTGTGGCATCGGTGAAAGTTTCGGCACGGAAAAACACCCACAGTAGCGACACGAATGTAATGGTGATTACACGGCTTGCCGCCGTGGTGAGGCGAGTGTCGGCAATTCGGCTGAGATGGGGCTTAAGAGCCTTGTGCAACATGAGTCCCACTCCGTGCATTCCTCCCCAGAACACGAATTTCCATGCTGCGCCATGCCACAGTCCGCCTATAAGCATTGTGGCAAGATTGTTGGCGTAGGTGCGCCACTTGCCGCGGCGATTGCCTCCGAGGGGAATGTAGATGTAGTCGCGGAGCCACGATGATAGCGAGATGTGCCACCGTCGCCAAAATTCGGTGATGTTTTTCGATTGATAAGGCAAGCGGAAGTTATCCGAGAGCTTGAACCCGAGAATCGAAGCAATGCCTATCGCCATGTCGCTGTAGCCCGAGAAGTCGCAGTAAATCTGCATGGTGTAGCCGGCAATGCCCATCAGCGTTTCAAACCCCGAGTATCCGGCTGGGTTGGAGAAAATCAAGTCGTTGTATTGAGCTATATAATCGGCTATTATTGCTTTTTTCACTATGCCCACAATCACCAACCACAGCCCCGAGTACACCATGTGGCGGCTTGCCGGGCGGTTCTCTTTCAGTTGTGGCAGGAAATAATCGGCTCGCACTATAGGTCCTGCAACGAGTTGGGGGAAGAACGAGAGATAGAATGCATATTCTATCCATGAGCGAGTAGGCTCTATGCTACGCTTGTACACGTCGACCACATAACTTATCGACTGGAATGTGTAGAAGGATATTCCCACAGGCAGAATTATGTCGAGAGGCTGAAAATTGCCTCCCACCATGGCGTTCCAGTTCCACAGGAAGAAATTGGCATATTTGAAATATCCGAGCACCGATAGCGACACTGCTATAGATGTCGTGGCAAGGAGTTTTCGCTTCCAGGTCACCGCAGTGCGGAAAATGGCGTGCGAGAGTAGCCAGTCGCAGAGCGAGGTGGCTACGAGAAGCAGGAAGAACCAGCCGCTCGACTTATAATAGAAATAAAGGCTGAATCCGAGCACGAAAATCATCATCTGCAGGCGGCGTTGTTTCAGCATGGCATAGATTGGCAGAAATACCAAAAATAATACCCAGAATAGCCCGCTCGAGAAGAGCATAGGGTTGTCGGCACTGAAAGTGAGGCAATGTGCTATGTTTTGTGTTACGGTTGAAAAATCCATGTGGCTGAGAAATAGTGGTTGAGTGAAGGAAAAACGTGCCTACCGATTGGCGTGAGATTCAGCGTTGAGGTTGCAACACCGTTACGCTTCCGGCTCGCGACAACCCCGGAGCCGGTTTCTCCATTTTTATGGGGTGAGAGCAGTTGTGCTTCATCCATCGTGCCACGCTGTCCATCCACAGAGCCGCCGATGACCGTGTGGGGTGTGCGCCGTCTTTGGCACGGTCGAAGTGCATTCCGTCGCTCATAAAATATGTGCCGGCAGTCACCTTAGAACTTACAAGCTGATTTATTCCGGTGTCTTTTTTCCAGTTTGGCGGTCCTATCCACACGTAGGGGATACTTCCTATTTGCGACAGTATGCGGTCCACATATTTGGCACGCTTGGTGATGATGTCGCGCACGAAAAGTTCGTTGGCACCGAGGCACACGAAAATGTAGTCAGGGCGATACTTCCGAATGAAATGGCGCAGAGTGTCGCATCTGCCCCACACCTCGCTCGTTGAGCTGTACCAGATTACCGTGTTCAGCTTGTGTCCGTTGTGCTTGGCATAAGATGCCATGCGAGGTGAAAGGCCCTCGAGCATTGAGTCGCCGATGAATAGAATTGACTTGGGCAGTGTGTCGAGTTCCACCTTCTTCACCACCGGTTTAGCCACCGGGGCGGTGTCGGCTACAGCTGTTGCGGCAGGCAGATTGCAGTGCTCGGCAGGTAGAGGCGTCAGCACGTCGGCAAAAGTGGTACGTTGCACCTCTATTCCCCCTATTTCCACAGGCGGCATAAAAGAAAATCCTATTAAAGCAACAAGGGCTATCGATAGTAGTAGCCATAGCCCCGTGTATGGCGAATGTTTCATATTCCAATTAGTTTTTTCAGTGTAAAAGTAGCTGTATAGGCGGCTTTTTGTCAATGCTCGCAAAGTTACACAAATTTGTGTAAATAACCTTATCGGGCTGAAGTTTTAGGCAAAAATCTTGGATTTGTGCCCGATAAAGAGTAAGTTTGTGTGCCGCATTGATTCGTTGCCCCGACAGAAAGCGTAGGTCGGGTTTGTACGGTCGGCAACTGATAGAGAAGATTATGGAATATTCTGAATTACTTGGAGAGGCGCGCGTGGCAATGGGTGGTAAGCTGTGCCGGGCGTGCGAGGTGTGCAACGGGCGTGCATGTCGCAATATGATTCCCGGACCCGGAGCAAAGGGTGTGGGCGATAATGCCGTGCGCAACTACGATGCATGGAGGCATTGGCGCGTGAATATGGACACCATTTGCGAGCTGAAGCCGGTGGATATGTCGCTTGAGCTGCTCGGGCATCGATTTAAATATCCTTTTTTCGCTGCACCGGTGGGTGCGGTGAATATTCACTGCGGCGAGCGTTACAACGATTGTCAATATAACAATATCATGGTGAGTGCGTGTGCCGATGCCGGAATTGCGGCATTTACAGGCGATGGAGTGGTGCCCGAAGTGATGTCGTGGGCGTGCGATGCCATTCATCGCAACGGCGGAGTGGGCATTCCCACTATAAAGCCGTGGGATATTGCAACAATACGCAAAAAAGCGGCTGTGGTGGCTTCAAGCGGGGCATTTGCGGTGGCTATGGACGTTGATGCCGCAGGGCTGCCTTTCCTGCGCAATAGCAATCCGCCTGCCGGAAGCAAGTCGGTGGCTGAATTACGCGAGATAATAACCGAAATCGGCAAGCCATTTATTGTGAAAGGTGTGATGACGGTGCGAGGCGCCGAAAAAGCCATTGAGGCGGGTGCAAGCGCCATTGTGGTGTCGAATCATGGTGGGCGAGTCCTCGACCAATGTGCCGCTACTGCCGAGGTGCTCGAGCCGATAGCAAAAGCCGTGAAAGGACGTTGCCAAGTGCTCGTTGATGGCGGAATACGCTCGGGAGTAGATATCTTCAAGGCTATTGCTCTCGGTGCCGATGGCGTGCTGATTTGTCGCCCGTTTGTGGTGGCGGCGTTCGGTGGAGCTGAAGCGGGTGTGAAATACTACATCGAGCGGCTTGCAGCCGAACTCGAGGACACTATGCGCATGTGTGGAGCACACTCACTTGCCGATATTACTCGCGAAATGCTCACTTATTCTCCGCTTTAGGTCGCTATACCTTTAGGCGTGGAAATGCATCGATGAAGCTCCCCGGGGTGATATTATAGATTGTGGCTTTGATGTGCCGGGCGTAGCGTGCAATGGTGAAGTAGGAACGGAATGCAATGTAGAAGCTGTAGAGAATCTGATGCAGCGGATATTGCATATACTCCGTATTCACACGTTTCACTTCGCGGTCGTCGTCTTTGTAGAAATGCGGTTGTATCGACACCACATTATTGTCGTCGTCGACTGAGAGCGTGCGAGTCCATGAGTGGTCGGCACCGGCTATATAAATGGTTTTATATCCAATGCCGAGGGCAAGCATTATCGAGGGTATGAGCACGTTGCGCGGGCGGGGCATTCCTAATCCGGTGGAAAAAGCAAGGTTTTCGAGCCATGTGAATCCCTCCACGGGAGTGAGATTGTAAAAAGCTACATCGAGGTGTGGATTGCGAGCCGTGACACCTTCAGCCGAAATCGTTTTGCGGAATTTATGCGGCACAAGCAGCGTAAGACGCCAATCAACTTCTTCATTCAGCACATGCCACAACTTCTTGATGTTGGGTTGAGACAATGCAGTGAAGAATAGAGGGTCGGCAAGCACATAATATCGCGGACGAAGCATCACAAACTGCTCGGCACAAGCTGCAAAGTTCACTGCGAGCAGGTGGTGCGAGCGAAGAAACGGCATTGAGTGGGCTATGGTGTCGTTGAGCGATGGTCCGTTGCCGAGAATCACCAAGCCGGTCACTGAGTCGCTTTCGGCTACTTTGGGAAGTTTCGTTTTCAGCTTCGACGATAATATTATTTTCAGCACGCTCAATAGCGATTGCCACAGTGCCGTGAAGAATTCATTCAATTTGTCCATATATTATTTCAATATTGTTTTGTGGTGAGATTTATTTTCTACTCCTGTGCCACGAGTAATGGCAAAGGAGTAAAACATAGCGATAAAGCACCTGCCACCACGATGTCTTTATTCCATTATCGAGCAATACTCTATGCTTTTCTGCTGTGTTTCTCCACAGCCTACTGCTCCAGCGAGTGCTGATGCCGCCGGTGCGCATTGTCACCATATCGATAGGCAGGTATCGGGCTGTTATTTCCCATTTCCATAGCAGGCGCACAAACATATCGAAGTCGCCGGCTATTTTGTAATCGGTGCTGTAGAGTCCATACTTTAAGTACACTTCGCGCCGGCAGTACATGGAAGGGTGGGGAGGAGCAATGCCATAGCGCAATTTCTTACGGTCGAACCATGCGCCTGAATAGTAGCGCAGAACCCTTTCCGGGCTGTCGGTATTTACGAAATGCACATCGCCATACACCATGTCGATGCTACTGTCGCTGAAAGTGCGGGCCACCGATTCCAATATGTCAGCAGAAGTGAAAAAATCATCGGAATGGAGCACCCCCACCACATCGCCGGTGGCAACTTTTATGCCGTTGTTGATAGCCTCATACACCCCTTTGTCGCTTTTTTCTATATATTTTATCTTGTCGCCGCATCGTTGTAGCCATGGCTCTATTTTACTCAGTGTGGCATCGGTACTACCTCCATCGACAATGATATGCTCAATGTCGCTGTAGGTTTGCGCAAACACGCTCTTTATGGTTTCCTCTATGGTGTCGGCGCAATTGAGAGTAGCGGTGATAAGGCTTATCTTCGTCATCGTATTTGTATATAGGATGGGGTATTTCGCTTTTTCCGTTCAAAGGTAGCTAAAAAAATGTGTAAACGCACCCTCTTTTGCACGTTTTTTCCGAAGATAGTTGATTATGTGTTAAAATTCAGTTAAATCAATCGGCGCTTTACTTTTAAAGCGTTTTTTTGAATAAATTAGTACTTTAATATAAATATACCTAAAGACTTACTTAAATTAATTCACTTATGAAGAAGTTTTACGTTTTTTTGGCTACAATGCTTGTAGCAATGTTCTCTTTCAGTGCAATGGCTGAAGACCCGTATGTATTTGTCGGTGCGTGGAATGGTTGGGACATATCGGGCGCTCCCGAATTTGTGCAGCAAGCCGACGGAACCTATAAAATCGAAAAAATCGAAAAAATCGCCGGCGCATTCAAGGTTGTTAAAGGTCATGACTGGACAAAGCCCGCTTATGGCTCCAATGGCTCAACAATCAATTTAGGAACGGAGTACGCTATGAAACTCGGTGGGGGCGACGTTTCTTTCTCCAATTCTATTTCCTCTTACGCCAATTGCTCGCTCACACTGCGTGTAGATGGAGGAAATCTCTATCTTACTATCAACGGCGCTGAGGCTTCTGTGGAAGTGGGCGTGTGGTGCCTTTGCGGTGCGTTTAACGGGTGGAGTACGGCCGATGCTCCCGAATTTACCAAGACTGCCGAGGGTATATATGAAATTACGATTCCTGAAATGAGCGGAGAATTCGGAATTATTGCCGACCATAGTTGGAACATCTGTTTCAAGAAAAACTCATCAGGCGGGGATATAGAGCTTAACGTGCCATATCAGCTTGGCAGTGGCGATAACTTGCGCTTTGCCGATAGTGAATTGGTCTACATAAACTGCAAGTTTGTGCTCAATACCACAGGTAGCACTGCTACTCTCACGGCAACAGTCGATGATGTATTGGTGCCTGAAACTTCATATCAGCTTGTGGGCGAGTATAATGGCTGGAATATTGGTAGCGGTGATATGACAATGGTTTCTGAAGGTCTTTATGAAATATCGCTCGATTCTTTTGCCGGCGAGTTCAAGATAACGAAGAATCACTCATGGAATGATGCTTTGTGCACCAATGGCTCGGCAGTAGTGCTTAACGAGCCGTATTATCCCTCTATTAGTTCTTATGACAACAACAACATAGTCATAGGCGATGGTTCGGAGATAAAAAATTTCTATCTCACTCTCGACGTTACCGATGAGCAGAATCCGGTAATCATAGCAATGGATAATAGTGGAGCGGAGCTTGTGGAGATTAACAGTGTGGTGGTGTCGGCTCAAGGCGGAGTGATAAGCGTGGCAGGTGCTGAAGGCGCGGCAGTCTACACGGCAGGCGGTGCACTTGTAGGCACAGGCAACAGCACTTCGGTGGCTCCGGGACTCTACATTGTGAAGGTAGGTGACATGGTGCGAAAAGTAGTGGTGAAATAAAAATTCAGTTTATGAACAGACGCTGTGTGAATGCATAGCTCATTATAGAACAAAAAAAGCCGCCGGGTTGACGCAGTGTTCAGCCCGGCGGTTATTGTGTGTCGTGGATAGAACAATTTATCTTTATTCTCTTTTCTACAGCTTTCCGGCTGCTTTGCGATAGGCAAGATAAGTGATGTAGAGCTGATAACGCGATGATACTTGCGTTTCGTAGGCTTGTTGCCACAGGGCTTGCGCCTCAAGATTGTCGGAGAGCGTTTCCAGTCCCACCTTGTATTGGCTGTCGCTCAAGCGACGATTCTCGTCGGCTTGTAGCAACGAACGCTCGGCGATTTTGCACTCCATGCGAGCCTCATCGAGGTTATTGAGCGATTGAGCCAATTCGAGAGTCATTTTTTCATTGAGGTTACACCGCTCAAGGCGTGTCTGCTCGAGTGTTTCCTGTGCGGCACGCACTTTGTTGGAGCGCTCACCGAAGTGAAACAGCGGCACCGACACGTTGAGCAACACCGAGAAGCTGCCATTGTCGAAGAGGTAATTGTCGCGCACCTTCACACCGTGAGTATAGGCGTATCCGGCTTGAACGCCCACCTTCGGCAGCAATTCGGCACGGTTGAGCTTCACTTGCTGCTCGGCAATAGCCTCTTTCTTTTCAAGAATGGCATATTCCGGGCGAGACGTGATGTCGAGGCTAAGGTCGCTCACCTCAGTCGCGAGCGTCGGGAGGGAGTCGGCGGGTACTATGTCATCAGTCAGCCTCCTACCTATGAGGTGGCAAAGGTTCATCTTGGCAAGTCTTATAGCGTTGTCGGCTTTCAGCATGGATAGCTCGCTCTCATTGAGTTTTACCTGCACTTTCAGAACATCGTTTTGAGGCTTCAAGCCGTGGCGATGAGCACTCTGCACGTTTTTCATCAGCTCTTGGAGCAGATTATTGTATTTTTCAGCCACTTTTCGCATCTCGGTAGCTTTCACGAGCAGCATATAAGCATTTTCCGTGTCGAGAATCACGTCGGCAGCCGTGAGTCGCTCATTTTCAGCCGACATTTGCTCGCCGAGGCGGGCTATCTTATTGGCGGTAATGATTTTTCCACCTTGATATATAGGTTGTTTCATTGTGATTCCGGCAGAGTACACAAAACCTATTTCATAGTTGATATCCATTCCCGGGAAAAGGGCATATCGACCGTCGAAAGCCGGCTTGCCGTCTGCCCCGATGCCGAAGGTGGGCAGATTTCCGCCGGGAATATTCAGAGAGCCGTCGGCAGTGTGGTAAAGAGCATTGCCCGAGAGTGAAAAATCGGGGAAATAGAGAGCCTTATAGCTCTTGCGGGTGAATGTTGCCGCCGCCGTCTGCCGCTTGGCAGCCTTCATCTCCTTGTTGTTGCGCAGTGCCATTTCGCGGCATTGCTCCATTGTGAGCACATCTTGTGCCGAGGCTGAGGCTACGCATAGGAGAGCCGAAGCAAGAAATATAGTGGTTTTCATCGTCATTTTGTAACTTTTAGTTTGAAAAACAGTGCGTAGAGCACAGGAATCACAATCAGTATCATTATGGAGCCAACGAGCAGTCCGCCCATTATGGCGGCTGCCATTGAGCCAAACATGGCATCGGGCAGCAGAGGAATCATTCCGAGGATTGTGGTGAGTGATGCCATCATCACCGGGCGCAGGCGGTTTTTCGAGCTGACGATAAGAGCTTCTATCGGCTCCATGCCACTCGACATCTTAAGTGAAATTTCGTCCATAAGCACAATGCCGTTTTTCACTATCATACCTATAAGTCCTAATGTTCCCACTATCGCCACGAAGTCGAAAGTCTTCCCGGTGACGAGCATAGCGAGAATAACGCCGATAACCACCATAGGAATGCTTAGCAGAATTATGGCAGGCTTGCGGTAGTCCTTGAAGAGCAATATTAGGATACCTATCATCAGAACTACTGCGAGCGGCAGATTCATGAAAAGATATTTCATTGAGCGGCTGCTTGCCTCTCTCTCCCCTTGCCAAGTGAGCGAATAACCGGGAGGTAACTTGATAGCCTCTATGCGGTCGGCTATCATAGAGCGCACATGCTCGGTTTCCAATCCCAAGCGAGGCGAAGCTTGCACGCGCTGTGCACGTCGGCAGTCGTGCCTAACCACCACCGGACTTTCCCAGTTGATGTCGATGCTTCGGCTGATTTGCTTCAGCGGAGTGGAACCAATGAGTCCGTCGATTATTTCATCTTTGCTTATAGTGCCGGCTTTCAGCTTTAGAAGCGTTTCACGATTCATCAGCATTCCGAATGAAGGCATCGTTGAGAACACTTGTGTGTTCTCAAGATTTTCTACCGGAGTGTCCTTTTGGGCAAGACTTTTCAGGTAGATAGTGTTGCAGTCTATTCCCTCATAGAAATTGCCAAGAGGAATGCCTCCGTCTGCCGCAAGCAGCGACATACTCACATCGCTACGGCTCAGTCCCACCATGCGTGCCGCACTCTGGTCGTAGTTGACTTTCAGCACGGGGATATCGGGCTCCCAATCGCTTGTGATGAGAGTGATATCGGGACATTGCTCCATGATAGCACGTGCCGAGTCGGCGAGGGCATGTAGCACTGCCGGGTCAGGACCGCTGAATACAGCCTCAATGGGATACTTCTTGAACATAAGGTTGTATTTCTTCAGTTTCACGTAGGCATCGGGATAGTGAGCCGTGAGATAATCCTGAATGGCATTGATGTTCTCGTTGAGAGCTTGTGCCGATGTGAAGTCGATGATAAGTTCGCCGTAGGAAAGCGAGGGATTGGCAATGCTGCGCACAAGGTTATAACGTCCCGGCGTGCCACCGATAGAGGTTATCACATGGGTGACGTCGGCGTTGCGCATCAGGTAGTGGCGTATGCTGTCGAGGTCGGCGGCTACACGGGTGGAATTAGTGCCTTCGGGCAACTTATATTCCATGTATAGCTGGTCGTAGGTCATATCGGGAAAGAATCCGCGTTTGAGGAATTGGAAGGCGAATCCCGATAGAGCGAGTAACCCGATAGCCACTGCCACCACTGTGACACGGTGGCTCAAGCCGAATCGTAGCATGTTCTCGAGTATCCGATAGAATATCGAGCCGTAGGCGTCGCCATCTTTGCCACTTGCCTCAGGCGCAGTGAACTTCAAGTAGCGATTTCCCATAAGCGGCACGTGAATTAGCGCAAGCACCCAGCTGAGCAAGAGCGACACGGCGAGCACAATGAAAAGGTCGCGCACATACACTCCTGCCGTGTCGGGCGATAGGAAAATAGGATAAAATGCAAGAATGGCGATGAGCGTGGCACCGAGCAGTGGCATTGCCGTCTGTCGGCCAATTGCCGTGAGAGCCTCCATACGAGGCTTTCCGGAGCGTATGCCCACAAGAATTCCATCGATTATCACTATTGCGTTGTCCACAAGCATTCCCATAGCGAGAATCAGTGCGCCGAGCGACACTCGTTGCATAGTTCCATTAAGTCCGGCAAGGAATGTTAGCGAGCCGAGCACTATGAGCACGAGGCTTATGCCTATTATGATGCCGGAGCGTATGCCCATAAAAATCATCAGCACCACTATCACTATTGCCACCGATTCCAAGAGGTTGAGCACGAAAGTACCGAGGGCATCGGCAACGCGCTCGGGCTGGAAGAACACTTTGTGGCACTCCACTCCGGCAGGGAAGCGAGTAGCCTTCAGTTCGGCAAGACGTTGCTCCACGGCATCGCCTACCTTCAGTATATCTGTTCCTGAGGAGGCGGCAATGAGAATGCCGAGAGCCTTCTTACCGTCGTAGAACAGCTCGTTGCGCACCGGTTCGGCGTAGGACTCCTCCACGGTGGCTATGTCGCTGAGTCGCAATTGGTCGTCATCGTGCCCTTGTATTATCATTGAGGAAATATCGTCGACGTTGGTAAACTTGTCGCCCACGGTCACTCTTATGCGGCGTGTGCCATTATCGAAATATCCGGCATAGTTGGTGCCTATCTGTCCTTTGAGCGTGGCGAGAACTTCAAGTGGTTTCACACCGAGATTAGCCATTTTGTCTTGTAGCAGAGTGATATTGATGCACTCCGGACGCCGACCATAGATATCGGTTCGCTCCACGCCATTGATTGTATTAATCTCAAATTTCACCAATTCGGCATATTTCGACAGTTCTCGGTCGGAAAGTCCGTCGCCGGTAATGGCATAGAAAATGCCAAACACATTGCCGAAATCGTCTTTTACAGCCGGGGTAGAAGCTCCTGAGGGGAGCGACGATTGCGCATTAGTAACCTTTCGGCGCAGTATGTCCCAGTTCTGTTCTACTTCATCATCGGGAATAGTGCTTTTCAGCTCCACCTGAATAAGCGATAAGTCGTTGTAGCTCCAGCTGTCGATGGCCTCGATGTTGTTCATTGTGCGAATACTCTTCTCGATAACGTCGGTCACCTCCATTTCCACCTGATGAGCCGAGGCTCCCGGATAAGTGGTGACAATCATCGCTAATTTCACTTTTATTTCGGGGTCTTCGAGTTTGCTCATGTTGTAGATGGAGTAGATGCCACCCACCACGAGTATGGCAATGAGGAAGTTGATTAGCTTCTTGTTGCCAAACGCCCATTTTCCGAAGTCAATCATAATATACCTCCTACATTCGTTTCACTATAAGGATTTATCGGAGTCACCATTTCTCCCTCTTTAAGAGAGTGTGTGCCCGAAGCTATCACTATGTCGCCCACTCGTAGTGTTGAGGAGGAGACAATGCTTTGTTCGTTTGAAAGCAGTTGCACGAGGCGCACCTCACGGCGACTTATGGTGTGCTTAGATGTGTCGTAGACGTAAACCCACTCTTGCTTATCGGTGTTGAATACCGCTCCCGAGGGGACTATAAGGCTCATTGAGCCATTATCGGATGCCTTATAGACAGCAGTTACGAGTGTGCTCATGCCCGGTGATGGCATTGTGCCTTTATCGGGATTCGTGATGCTCAGGCGCATGGAATATAGCTGGTTGGCATTGGCTTGCGGAGCCACTCTTATCACTTTAAGAGGGAACTTCATGCCGGGAATTACGCTGAATTCGCAGAAATACTGTGCTATGCGGCTGCGCTCCATGTAATCGGCTGCCGAGAGAAAAATTTCCACCTCCGGCTGAGAGCCGCCTATAAGAGTGAGCACCGGCATACCTGCTGCCACCGTTTCGTGGTCGTTGAATAGCTTGCTCTGCACCTTCCCGTCGAAGGGTGCATATATTTTGGTGTATCCGAGCTGTTCGCGGTGGGCATTGCGCTTGGCGGTAATCTGCCGCAAGCCGTACACCGCCTTGTCGTAGTCGTTTGGCGTGGCTCCATTGTCGTTGTAGAGGGCAATGACGCGGTCGGCTTGTGCCTTTATTTGGGCATATTCAGCCTCAGTGGCTTCAAGCTGTATGCGATAATCGGTGTCGTCGAGTTCGGCAATGAGCTGACCTTTGCGCACTGTGGAACCTTCGTCGACGAAAATTTTCTTGATGCGTCCGGCTACTTTGAATGACATTGCGGCATCGAGCGACGTCTTTACCTTGCCCGGAAATTGCAACACGGTGTTGCTACAGCTCAATTTCACAGTGTCTACTCTCACCGGTTGCGAAGTAGTGTCGGCAGTGCCATTCTTTTCACTCGAACAAGCCGACAAAAGTGCGGTTATACACGCACAAACAATAAAAGTACGTTTCATATAATATATCTTGTCTTAATTATCTTGATTTTGTTGCCTCTTATCAATTTCTCCAAGTTCTATTTTAATTTACAAAAATAATGGTTTGTTTGTTTGCCGAAAAGGTTAATATTGGATAATCATTGTTCGATACGTTAAATTCTTTATCGCCGGGGCAGGCCACCGGGCAAAGTCCCACCAGTACTGCTGCGGGGGAGAAAAGACAGCGAGGAAACTATGTCGCTTCCCCGCTGTGTACGTTGAAAGTGTGCAACTAATGTGCACGCCATATAATATGACTTAGAATTACTTGTTGATGAACTTTTTACCGTTCTTCACAAGGATTTCACCCTTAGTGTCGCGACTTACGGGCTGACCGAGCAAGTTGTAAACCGGTGCGTTGTCATCGGCATCGGCAACTTTGATAAGTTCGGCACCGCCTACGCCATTAATTGAGTAGATTTGGCTACCGGTGTTAATCTCTTTTGTGCCATTGTAATTAATGAGCTTGCCATACACGATAACTTCATCGCCCACGTTGATTTGGCCTTCGGCAGTGAATTT
>CAMEKH010000051.1 GCA_945921235.1 uncultured Prevotellaceae bacterium
CGTCAGTAATAACGCCTTCAGCATTTTCGGAGAGATTGAATTTCACCGGAATCTTGGTGTCGGGGAATTTTGCCTTAATGTCCACTTTGTCGCCATCTTTTATTTCAAAGTAATAAGTGCCACCCGAAGCGGTTTGTATTTCATCGTTCAGCGACACTTGATTGAGAATCTTGTTGTAGGTAGTGTGCGAAACTTGGATTGCTGTTTCAACCGTCGGGTCGAAAAGTATAGTCTGTGTGCCTTCTTCAAGAGTGACATATCGAGACGAACCCGGGAAACCGAAGCTGACAATCGATGGGTCGTCGACAGTTACTTGCAGCTTGGCAGTGCGCACTACCGATTCATCGGCTGCTTCAATTTTAATGGTCTGACCCTCATTGCTTTGGCTGATATAAATAGAGCAAGAGGCGCCACCCGATATGTATTGGCTGACGTCGTTAATATAAACTTTTTGCAAGATGAAACCTTTGTTGGCATCAATGTTGATTGACGTGTAGTTTTTTACTGAGATAGCGTTGTCGCCGGCTTTAAGGTCGACAACTTTTTCTACGGTGTTCCAATTCTCATCGGTTTCATAATAGTAAAATTTGACTGCCTCAGGATTGGCAATGTTGATGTTGATGTTTACCATCTGTGCGGCAGCTGCAAACGAAAGCAAGCCTACTACCGCTAAAAACAAAAATGAGTAAAACTTTTTCATAAAAATAGTTATATTTGGTTTGACATAAAATTTCCACTATGTCGTAAGCTGGCACAAAGCCACTGCGCAAGCATTCTGTTAATTTTATTGCTTGCAAGGGTAAGTAGTTTTAACTAAATCACCAAGAAAAAAGAGAAAAAAATGAATAATTATTACATTATTCATAGCTGAAAATCTACAGATTGTCACCTTATGGGTTTTAAATGTTGCTATTTTGTCGATAAAAACGCTGTTTTTGCTACTATTTGGCTTGTTATGCGATTTCGAGGCTAAATAGACTAAAATTAAGGCTTTGATTTGTACACTCGGCGAAAAAGTGCTACATTTGTAGCTGATAACTTTTTACTTCAATTCAAAAAAAAGACTTTTATCGACATTAATAAGATGAGCAAAGTTTTGATTATCGGAGCGGGAGGAGTAGGAACAGTGGTAGCGCACAAGTGCGCACAGAATCCCGACGTTTTCAATGAGATAGTGATAGCATCGCGCACCCGTAGCAAATGTGATGCCGTGGCTCAAGCTATAGGGAAGCCGAATATTGTGACCGACCAAGTTGATGCCGACAGCGTTCCGGAGCTTGTGGCGCTCTTCAAGAAGCACAAGCCCGATATTGTGATAAATGTGGCACTCCCTTATCAGGACCTTACGATAATGGACGCTTGCCTTGAATGTGGCGTGAACTACTTGGACACAGCTAACTATGAGCCTAAGGACGTGGCACACTTCGAGTATAGCTGGCAGTGGGCTTACCGCGAGCGATTCGAGAAAGCCGGGTTGACGGCGATTCTCGGTTGCGGTTTCGACCCGGGAGTGTCGGGCGTGTACACGGCCTATGCCGCCAAGCATCATTTCAAGGAGATGCATTATCTTGATATAGTGGATTGCAATGCCGGCAATCACCACAAGGCTTTTGCCACTAATTTCAATCCTGAAATCAACATACGCGAAATCACGCAGAACGGTCGCTACTATGAGGACGGAAAGTGGATTACCACAAAACCAATGGAGATTCACAAATCGCTGACGTATCCTAACATCGGACCGCGCGACTCTTATCTGCTCTATCATGAGGAACTTGAATCGCTCGTGATAAATTATCCCACCATTAAGCGCGCTCGCTTCTGGATGACTTTCGGGCAGGAGTATCTCACTCACTTGCGCGTGATTCAAAACATCGGTATGGCGCGAATCGATGAGGTGGACTACAATGGAGTGAAAATCGTGCCGCTACAATTCCTCAAGGCGGTGTTGCCCAATCCGCAAGACCTCGGTGAGAATTATCAAGGCGAAACGAGCATCGGCTGCCGCATAAGCGGAATTGGCAAAGACGGAAAGCCTCTCACCTATTATATATATAATAATTGCAGTCATGAGGCAGCTTACAAGGAAACTGGAATGCAGGCTGTGAGCTACACCACCGGTGTGCCTGCCATGACTGGAGCTATGATGTTCCTGAAAGGGCTTTGGGTGAAACCGGGTGTGCACAATGTGGAGGAGTTTGACCCCGACCCATTCCTTGCCGTGCTCAACGAGCAAGGTTTGCCCTGGCATGAAATCATAGGTGGTGACCTTGAGCTGTAAGTTCTCAAATCTATAATATAGATTTTTGATGTAAATAGGTATTTTGTGGTAGTCATGAGCGATTGTGACTACCCTTTTTCTATTAAGAGTAATGGCACGGATTGCTGATATTGAAAGAGTGATGGAGCAGTATGTGGCTTATTTGGAGGTGCAGAAGGGGCTTCTGCCGAATACGCTACGCTGCTATTCCGATGATGTGAAAAAGCTGCTCGATTACACATCGGCTGCAGGGCTGACGGTGGAAAGTATTGAGGAAGCCGATTTGCACAATTTTGTGTGCACGCTGCAAGATGTGGGGATTCACCCTCGTTCGCAGGCTCGCATAATATCGGGAATTAAGAGCTTTTTCCGCTTCTTGAAAATTGAAGGCTACATCGACCATAATCCCACTCGACTACTTGAGTCGCCACGGCTTGGTCGACATTTGCCCACTGTACTCACCGTGGAGGAAATAGACCGAATGGAGAGTGCGATTGACTTGAGTAAGCCCGAGGGCGTACGCAACAGGGCGATAATAGAGATGACGTATGGCTGTGGACTGCGTGTGAGTGAAGTGGTGAGCTTGCGTCTATCGCAGCTCTATGCCGATGAGGGATATATATTGGTGGTAGGGAAAGGCGACAAGCAGCGTGTGGTGCCGGTGTCGGAGGTTGCCCTCGATTGTGTGGCTGAATATTGCAGCGAGGTGCGCAATGCCATAGCTCCGAAAGCGGGGTGCGATGATATACTGTTTCTTAATCGCCGCGGAGGAGGATTGTCGCGCGTCATGGTGTTCTATATAATAAAGGATTTGTGCCGATTGGCGGGGATAAAGAAGAATGTTAGTCCGCACACACTGCGTCACTCGTTTGCCACGCATTTGCTTGAGGGAGGGGCAAATCTGCGTGCTATTCAGCAGATGCTCGGGCATGAGGATATTTCCACCACTGAGATATATCTGCACATCGACCGCTCGCTACTGCGACGTGAGATACTTGAGCATCACCCGCGCAACATACGCCATAGGCAGTGAGAGCGTAGGTGTGATAGCATTCTTTGTGTAGGAAGAAGCAAAAAAAGAGGATAAACCGGTGTGGCTTATCCTCTTTTTGTGTTATGGCTTAAAGCGCATTATTACATAATCACGCTTGAGATGTTCACCTTAGCAAACTCCATGTCGGTAGCAGCTTTTTTAGCCATAGAGCTGTCGAGCTTAACGGCTTGGCTGAGGTTGCTGAGAACCATCTGCTCGTTGTTGGTGCGAGCACCGAGAACGGCGAGGAGATAGTAAGTAGTAGCATCGGGAGTGCTGATAGCCGAGAGAGTGGATTTAGCAGTGCTGTAATCCTTAGTCATGATTTGAGCGAGAGCTGCATTGTTGCTCTTAGAGTTACCGAATGCTTTAACGGCGTTGTTGTAGTCGCCGAGTTTCAAGTAGTAAACACCGAGAGCCTCGTTAAGACCTTCAGCACCTGCAGCGGCACCAAACTTGTCGTTAGCGTTGCGGAGGTTGTTGTTCATAAGTTCGCAAAGACCTTGGTTCATCTTCACCTCGTTGCTTTCGGGAGCAAGATGTTGAGCTTTGTCGAAGTTGCTCTTTGCAGCGCTATAGTCACCTGCTATGAACTGAGTCATACCAAGGTTGTTGTAACCGCGATAGTCATTAGGATAGTTGTCGACGCAAGCCTTGAAGATAGCGGCGCGCTTGTTGTTGTCGTTAGTGAGAGTAGCAGTGTAGAGAAGCTCATCGATAGAGAGCGACTTGGGGTCGCTGTTGAAAGCAGCCAAAAGCTCGGCATCGCTCTTACCAATCACGTTGATAGAAGCGGTGAGGCGTGAACGGCGAAGTTGCGGAAGGACTTCTTCAGCAAGTTGGTCGAACACAGTAGAGAGGTTGCGGATTTCGCGCTCACGTTGCTCCGGGTCTTTATACATAGAGAGGACGCTGAGGATAAGGTCTTTGTCTTGAATATTGCTCTTGGCAACCAATTCTTGGAAACCTTCCCAGTCTTGCGGAGTGAAGTCGGCAGTAAGTTCACCGAATTCCTTGATTTTGTCCTTCTTCAAAGTTTCGTTGAGATACTTCTGAGTGTTTTTCTCACGACCTTCGGCGATGCGAGTGTTGAGTTTTACACCACCATCAGGCGAAGCGTAAGAAGCGATGTTGATGCCTTCAACCTCAAGTTTTGCATTGCCTTGAGCGTCGGCAACCTTCTGCTTCAAAGTAGCAAGTTCGTCGGAGCTAAGCTCGCTCTTGCGAACGTTAGTCTGATTGATGAGGAATCGGATATCAGCAGTATATTTCTCGTTGATAATGCGTTGGAACTTGTCGGTAGAAGCTGCAGGCTCCACAGTGGCTGCTGTAGCGATAGTTGAAGTAGCGATAACACCTTCAGCAACTTTCACGCGGGGAAGAGCGTAGGTTTTGCTGCCTTGCTGAACTTGGAAGTCGAGCACGAGGTCGCTCTTAGCCATTTCGGGAGTGTAAGCGTACATTACGGGAACTGTAACAGTACCGCCGTTTTCGTAAGAGATAACTTGGTTGTTTCCTCTCACTTTTTCGCCTTGAATAGTGTAAGGAGCCGAAGCAGTTTCCTTGTCGCCGTAAACGAGATAAGGAGTAATAGTAACTTCAGCATTCTTTACGAAGAATTTTCCAGGGATTTGACCTGTAACGGTAGCGGGAACTTTATCGCCGACTACCTCAAGTGGTGACGGATTGACAGTGAAATATTCAGCACCGATTTCGCTGAGACTCTTTCCACAACCTGTGAGCATCAAAGCTCCGCCCAAAATGAAGGAAATTGATAATTTACTGTTCATAATAATTAGTTATATAAATGTTTGTTTTAATGTAAGACATATTTTTGTGTAAAGATACTCCAATTAGTCTATAAATGTATAACATTTCTTGATTTTTTGATATTTTTTAAGGAATGAGCCTTGTTATAATAGTGAAAATTGGTCATAAATGGTGAAAAAGCGAGAAATACTCCGATTTAAGTGGAAATTTTGAAGATTGAGAGCCGATAGTGCGAAGAACCGGTTTTTTAAGTGGTGAAACGATGTGGAATAAGTAATGAGGCGTTAATAAGCTATAAAAACAGCAGAAAAAAGTGCGTGGATATTGACAAACGCTTTTTGCGGTTGTAATTTTGCAAGGAAATGTCGTCGCGAAAGAAAATTTCATATTTTAGTGCCAATGTCACGGCAATAATCAGTGTGGCAATGGTGTTGTTGCTACTTGGAATAGTGGCGGTTATCGGTGTTGCCGCACAGGAGATATCGATGAAGATAAAGGAGGAGATAGGTTTCGATATTTCGTTGAAGGAAGATGCAAGTGAAGCGCAGATAAGTGCGTTAAGACGCGAAATAGCTTTTGCACCCTACGTTTCGCGAATGAGATATGTATCGAAGGAGGAGGCTCTGCAATATTGGAAGCAGCAGACGGGCGAGGACCTTGTGGCAGTGCTTGGATTCAATCCGCTCACATCCGAGATTGAAGTGCACGTGAAGAGCGACTATGCCAATGCTACGAGTCTCGACCGCTTGGCGGCATCGTTGAAGCGCAATGCGGCTGTGGAGAGTGTCACCACTCACACCGACCATGTGGAGGCGGTGAATGAGAGCCTCGGTGAGGCGGCACTGGTGCTTGGCGTGGTGGCTGTGGCAATGCTTGTGATTTCGCTTGCGCTTATCAATAACACTGTGAGAATGACGGTGTACTCCAAGCGATTCCTTATTCACACAATGAAACTTGTGGGAGCTACTCCCGGATTTATCAGGCGTCCCATTGTGGTGAGTAGCTTGCTTAATGGCGTGATAGCAGCCTTAGTGGCTGTGGCTCTGCTTGCAGCAATGATTTATTACGTTGGCTCTGATGGCTTTGTTGGCGAATCGGTGCACGAATTTCTGCCGATAGAGTCTATGGGCGCTATTTGTGCGGCGATGCCGGCTCTTGGGGCTTTGCTATGCGGTGTTACGGCGTTTTTTGCTGCCGGAAAATACATAAGGCTCGACTACGACAAGCTGTTTTGACCGCCTCGACGATGGGCGAGAGAAGTCGGGGGAGAATGACTGATTGCAGGGTGTGCAAGGATATAAACTGAAAGAAAAAATAATAGTAAAAGATATGGAAAAGAAGGAAACGAAAAAAAATGCTGAAGTAGAGACGACTTCAGACACAAAAAAGACGGGAATCAAATACACGGATTTTCCGTTGGCAAAAATCAATTTCCTGCTAATGATGCTGAGCGGAGTGCTTATTGTGGCGGGATTTCTGCTTATGCTCGGCGGGGCTAACGATGCTGAGCAGTTCAATGCCGACATTTTCAGTTCGCGACGTGTGATAGTAGGCCCTACTATGGCTTTCATAGGGTTTGTGGCAATGGGAATAGCTATAATTTTTAAGAAAAAATAATACGATAACTGAAACGATAAATGGATATATTTCAATCGATTATAATAGCCATTGTAGAGGGCTTGACGGAGTTTCTGCCTGTGTCGTCGACGGGACACATGATAATTGCCGAGGAGGCACTTGGTGTGGAACACAATGATTTTGTGAATGCATTCACGGTGATAATTCAATTTGGAGCCATTCTATCGGTTGTGTGGCTCTACTGGAAACGCTTTTTCCACCTGAATCAGGTGCCCGAGGGCGTGAAAGGAGCGAAAGCATTGCTGATAAAATATGATTTCTACTGGAAACTGCTTGTGGCTTTTGTGCCGGCGGCAGTGATAGGTTTTCTGCTCGGCGACTTCATCGACAGCCTGCTTGAGAACGTAACGGTGGTTGCGGTGATGCTTGTGGCAGGTGGTGTGCTGATGCTCTTCGTCGACAAATGGTTCAATCGCAGCACCACGGCGCCACTCACCGAGAAGCGCGCACTCACCATTGGTTTCTACCAATGTATAGCTATGATTCCGGGTGTATCGCGTTCCATGGCAACGATAGTGGGAGGTATGCAGCAGGGATTGACACGCAAAGATGCAGCCGAATTTTCGTTTTTCCTTGCCGTGCCCACAATGTTTGCCGCTACAGCCTATAAGTTGCTGAAGCTGATTATCGAGCCTGAATCGTTGCAGCTTCTTGTCGACAATATCTGGGTGCTCATAGTGGGCAATGTAGTAGCATTCATTGTTGCGGTCCTTGCCATAAAGTTTTTTATCAATTATGTGACCAAATATGGCTTCAAAGCCTTCGGATATTATCGAATAATAGTGGGTGCGGCAATCATAATAATGGGATTGTGCGGCATCAGCATGGAGGTGTAAAGAAGGATATATGGCTGAGCTTTTGAATCCCATAGAGGGAGAAGTGTTCTACGTCGACAAGCCGCTGCATTGGACTTCGTTCTATGCTGTGAAGCGCATTCGCGGAGTGTTGCAGAAGCGGTTAGGGCTGAAAAAGCTGAAAGTGGGGCATGCCGGTACGCTCGACCCCCTTGCTACCGGAGTGCTGATACTCTGTACCGGGCGAGCCACCAAGCGCATCGACGAGCTTCAGGCGCATGTGAAAGAGTATGTGGCGACACTGCAACTCGGAGCTACTACTCCGTCGTTCGACCTTGAAACCGAAGTCGATGCCAATTATCCGTGGGAACACATCGACAGAGAACAGGTGGAGCGTGTGCTTAGAGAGCAATTCACCGGGAGCATAGAGCAGGTACCACCGGCTTTCTCGGCATGTAAAGTCGACGGCAAGCGTGCCTATAAGATGGCTCGAAAAGGGCGCGAGGTGGAATTGAAAGCAAAGACTCTCGTGATAGAAGAAATAGAGCTGACGGAATTTGCCCCGCCATCGCTCACCGTGAGGGTGGTGTGCAGTAAAGGCACTTACATAAGGGCACTTGCACGCGACATTGGCAAGGCTCTCGGTAGCGGCGCACATCTCACCGCATTGAGGCGCACTCGAGTGGGCGAGGTGGCTGTGGAGCAATGTTGCACGATTGATGCTCTTGTGGAGCGAATTGCCGAGGCTGAATTTGTGCTTGCCGAGGAAAATGCCTCTTTGAAAAAGAATAATAGTAACACATAAATAGCTGGATATTAAGGAAAAAATCACATAACAAGAATATGAAATTATCGGAATTTAAATTTAAATTGCCTGAGGAGCTGATAGCCACTGAGCCTGCTCCGGTGCGCGATGAATCGCGCCTTTTGGTGTTGCATAAAAAGACAGGAGCTATTGAGCATAAGGTTTTCAAGGAGATTTTGGAATATTTCGACGATGGAGATGTGTTTGTGTTCAACGACACCAAAGTATTTCCTGCCCGACTCTATGGAAACAAGGAGAAGACGGGGGCAAAAATTGAAGTTTTCCTGCTTCGTGAGCTTAATGAGGAGCATAAATTGTGGGACGTTCTTGTGGAGCCTGCCCGCAAGATAAGAATAGGCAATAAATTATATTTCGGACTCGATGATTCAATGGTGGCTGAGGTGATTGACAACACCACATCGCGCGGACGCACATTGCGATTTCTCTACGACGGACCGCACGATGAATTCAAGGCTAATCTTTTTGCCCTTGGCGAAACTCCGCTGCCACTCTATATAAAGCGCGAACCGAAGCCTGAAGATGTGGACCGCTATCAGTGTATTTTTGCCAAGAATGAAGGCGCTGTGGTGGCTCCCGCTGCCGGTTTCCACTTTAGCCGCGAGTTGATGAAGCGCATGGAAATAAAGGGAGTAGATGCCGGATTCCTCACTATGCACTCCGGTCTTGGAAACTATCGAGAAATCGATGTAGAAGACCTTACCAAGCATCGCATGGACTCGGAGCAGATGGAGGTGAACGATGAACTTGTGAAATTAGTGAATAGCGCCAAGGACCGCGAGAAGCGGGTGTGTGCAATCGGCACATCAACACTTCGTGCCATAGAGAGCACTGTGGGCATGAACGGCCACATAAAGGCTTTTTCGGGCTGGACCAACAAGTTTATTTTCCCACCCTACGATTTCACCGTGTGCGATTCGCTTGTGAGCAATTTCCACATGCCTTACTCCATTATGCTCATGATGGTATCGGCTTTCGGCGATTATGAAATGGTTATGGAGGCCTACAATGTGGCGGTGAAGGAGAAATATCGCTTCGGAGCCTATGGTGATGCTATGCTTATCACCGAATGATGCGGCTGAAAACATGATTTGACCGATATAAAACCTAAATCTTCAGATTGTGACTGATTGTAAGCGTATAGCTGTAAAAATAGGTAGTAATGTGCTGACGAGAGCCGATGGAACGCTCGATATCACCCGCATGTCGGCTCTTGTCGACCAACTTGCCGCTTTGCATCGCAGCGGAGTGGAGGTGATTGTGGTGACTTCGGGTGCTGTGGCATCGGGGCGCAGCGAGATGCGGAAACTTTCGGCACCGAAACATTTCGATGCTGTGTCGGCACGCCAGCTGTATTCCGCAGTAGGGCAGGCGAAGCTCATAAACCGCTATTATGAACTCTTTCGCGACCACGACATAGTGTGCGGGCAGGTTCTGACCACAAAGGAGAATTTTGCCACTCGCCAGCATTATCTAAATCAAAAGCACTGCATGGAGGTGATGCTCGACAATGGCGTGATACCTATTGTGAATGAGAATGACACTGTATCGGTCACCGAACTTATGTTCACCGACAATGATGAACTGTCGGGGCTGATAGCCTCAATGATGAGTGCCGATGCGCTTATTATACTAAGTAATATCGACGGCGTGTACGACGATGACCCATCGCTACCTACGTCGAAGGTCATCACCGATATATTCCCCGACAGCGTGCTCGACAGCGATTCGTTCATACAGGCTAAAAAATCGTCGTGCGGACGCGGTGGAATGGGGACAAAATACCGCATCTCGATGAAAGTTGCCGATGAAGGTATCACGGTGGTGATAGCCAACGGCAAGCGCGATAATATTCTGCCCGAAGTCGTGTCGGGGAGCCGCAAGGTCCCGTTCACCGTGTTTCATGCCACTGAGAAGCCCGTTTCGAGCGTAAAGAAGTGGATAGCGCACAGCGAGGGATTTGCAAAGGGCGAAATCCATGTGAATGAAGGCGCATTTGCCGCTCTCACGTCGTCGCAGGCATCGAGCCTGCTCCCTGTAGGCGTAACGAAGGTGGAGGGCGAATTTGAGAAAGATGATATAGTGCGCATCGTGGCTCCCGACGGCAAGGCGTTTGCCATAGGGCGTATAGGTTGCGACAGCGAAAGTGCGGCTGCTTTGGCAGGTAAGCAGGGCGAAAAGCCGCTCATTCACTATGATTATCTCTATATCGACTGACCGTGAACCGCAATTCGGTGCTTTTAGCCCGAAATAATGGTATAGTAAATAAAATTTTAATGATTGCGATGGGAAATCTTACTGAATTATTCAAGCATGCACGCGTAGCATCGCGGAAGCTGAATCTTATTGATGAAAATAAGATAAATGAGGTGCTGAATAAGGTGGCTGATGCCGCCATAGCCCACACCGATGAAATTCTTGAGGCTAATGTGCTCGATTTGGAGCGTATGGACAAGTCGAACCCCAAATATGACCGATTGATGCTCACCGCCGGGCGTATTGCCGATATCGCCGCAGATATGCGCCGTGTGGCGCAACTTCCATCGCCTCTCGGGCGTACTCTTGCTCAGTGGACTCAGCCCAACGGAATGAGAATAAGCAAGGTGAGTGTGCCCTTTGGCGTGATTGGAATAATCTATGAGGCACGACCAAATGTCACTTTCGATGTGTTCTCGCTGTGCCTGAAGAGTGGCAATGCCGTGATTATGAAGGGTGGCAGTGATGCCGCATGCTCCAATGAGGCTATAGTGAAGGTTATTCACGAGGTGCTTGAGGCTGAGGGCATCGACACAGCTACTGCTACTCTGCTACCCAACGGGCATGAGGCTACAGCTGAGATGCTCGGTGCTGTGGATTATGTGGATTTGATTATTCCTCGCGGCAGCAGGAACTTGATAAATTTTGTGCGCGACAATTCGCGTGTGCCGGTGATTGAAACCGGTGCCGGAATATGCAATTGCTATTTTCACCATAGTGGTAACTTGGAGAAAGGAAAGCGCATTGTGCTCAATGCCAAGACGCGCCGCGTGAGCGTGTGCAATGCTCTCGACTCGCTGATTATCGACCGCAGTCGCCTTGCCGACCTGCCGGCACTTGTGGCTCCGCTTGCCGAGAAACGAGTGATTATATATGCCGATGATGAGGCATATGCCTCGCTCAGTGGAGCATATCCCTATTTGGAGCATGCCACTGCCGAGGATTGGGGGCGTGAGTACATGGACTATAAGATGTCGGTGAAGACGGTGACGGGCATCGATGAGGCTCTGGAGCATATTGCGCAGTATTCGTCGCATCACAGCGAGAGTATTGTGGCTGAAGATGCTGAGGCGTGTGCGCGATTCAAAAAAGAGGTTGATGCCGCTTGTGTTTACACAAATTTACCTACTTCATTCACCGATGGCGGACAATTCGGCTTCGGAGCTGAAATAGGAATTTCCACGCAGAAGTTGCATGCTCGCGGACCGATGGCTCTCCCCGAAATCACTACCTACAAATATTTGATTGAGGGTGATGCCCAGATTCGTGAATAGAGCTGACTGTATGCACTGAATCTATGAGCTGATGCTTAATGTATAAACTTGAAGATATAACGACAAATATGAACAAATTTGAATTTCAAAATCCGGTGAAACTTTATTTCGGCGAAGGCGAAATAGCAAAGGTTGCCAAAGAAATTGCACCCGGAAGCAAGGTTTTGGTGACCTATGGTGGCGGTTCAATAAAGCGCAATGGCATTTACGACCAAGTGATGGCTGCCCTTAAGGATTGCATCGTGATAGAATTCGGCGGCATTGAGGCAAATCCTGATTACGACACTTTGATGCGTGCCGTGGCTCTTGGAAAAGCCGAAAAAGTGGATTTCACTCTTGCCGTGGGCGGCGGTTCGATTATTGATGGAACCAAGTTTATCACCGCAGCAATGAACTACGATGGCGACCCGTGGGATTTCATCGTCGGGAAGGCTCCCGTACCTGCCGCAAAGCCTTTCGGCACAGTTCTTACGCTGCCGGCAACCGGCTCGGAGATGAATTGCGGTGCCGTGATTTCACGCCGAGCTACCAAAGAGAAATATGCTTTTCACAACGCCAAAGGGTTCCCGCAATTCTCGGTTTTGGACCCTACGGCAGTGTTCAGCTTGCCTAAGCGACAGATTGCCAACGGCATAATCGACACTTTTATTCATACCACCGAGCAGTATCTTACCACAGCCGGCAGTCCGCGTGTTATGGACCGCTTTGCCGAGGGCGTTCTGCTCACTCTTGTAGAGATTGCTCCTCACTTGATAGCAGAGGGAACTCCGAGTTACGACGATTGCGCCAACTTCATGATGGCAGCCACTATGGGACTGAATGGATTCCTTGCTATGGGAGTAGATGAAGATTGGGCTACACACATGATAGGGCATGAGCTTACCGCTCTTCACGGACTTGACCATGGTGTCACTCTTGCGATAGTGTGGGAAGGCACTATGAATGTTATGCGTAGAGAAAAGGAGGCAAAATTGCTCCAATATGCCGAAAGGGTGTGGGGCATTACCGGTGGAACGAGCGATGAAATTATCGATAAAGCTATTGCCGCTACCGACAATTTCTTCCGTTCGCTTGGCGTGAAAACCTTGCTTGGAGAGTACGGAATAGGTGAAGAAACGATAGTTGCCGTGCGCAATCGCTTTGAGGAGCGCAAGTGGAATCTTGGAGAGAACGGCATAGTTACGCCCGAGAAGGTAGAGCAAATATTGCGTTGCCGCTTGTAATCACAGTGTAAAGCGCAATAATTATAGGAAAAAACAGGAAGGTTGCATCGTTGGCTTTAGCCGATGCAACCTCCTTTATTTTATTCCGTTTATGAAATTCTACACAAGGTAGATGCCGTGGCGGCGACATTCTTCCACCTGAGCTTCAGGCCAGATGCTGGCTTGAACTTCGCCTATGTGGGCTTTCTGCAGGAGGAACATACATAGTCGGCTCTGTCCTATACCGCCGCCAATGGAGTAGGGTAATTCACCGGCGAGCAGCATGCTGTGGAATGTGAGGCTTTTCCGCTCGGTGCACCCGCGCATTTCGAGCTGTTTGCACAGCGACTCGGCACTCACGCGAATTCCCATTGAAGAAAGCTCGAAAGGACATTCAAGAATAGGGTCCCAAAGAATCAAGTCGCCATTCAGTCCGCGGAAGCCGTCGGAATTTTCGGTAATCCAATCGTCGTAGTCGGGGGCACGACCGTCGTGCGGCTCCCCATTGCTCAGCGGAGCACCGATGCCGATAAGGAATATTGCTCCGAATTCGCGTGCCGCCATTGCTTCGCGCTCCTTGTCGGTCATTCCCGGATATTTCTGCAAAAGTTCCTCGGAGTGAATGAATTTCACCATCTGAGGCAGTCGCGGGGTGATGTGCGGGAATTTTTCATAAATCATCCATTCGGTTTCGCGCACGGCACAATAAATTTTGTTCACGGTGGCTTTCAGGAAATCGAGAGTGCGGTCCTCTTCATTGATAGTCTGCTCCCAGTCCCATTGGTCGACATATAGCGAGTGAAGGTTGTCGAGGTCCTCGGCGGTGCGAATGGCATTCATATCCGTGTAAAGCCCATAACCCGGAGCGATGTCGTAGGCTCCGAGCTTCATTCGCTTCCACTTGGCGAGCGAGTGCACCACTTCGGCTCGACGATTGCCCATGCATGTAATGTCGAATGTCACGGCATGTTCCACGCCGTTGAGGTCGTCGTTGATACCCGTTCCCGACAGCACAAAAAGCGGAGCGGTGACCCTTCGCAGATTCAGTGCCCTGCCTAATTTCTCCTGAAAGGTGTCTTTTATCATTTTTATAGCCACCTCGGTGGTTTCGGGCAGAAGTTTCTGTTTATACTTTTTTGGAATAATTAAAGCCATAATTGTTGTGAAAATTTATTTGCGACGGCAAAAATACAACAAATTTCCTTAATTATGCAAATTTAGCTTTCATTTTGCGCTGATTTACCTTATTTTAACAACATAGTGAGTGCCGCACCTTATGCGCACGGAAAAGAATGAGGAATAGCGTTGAGTGAGTGGAGAGAGTGGTGATATAGGCTAAATAGGCATTGGAGGAGTTTGCTTGTGACGCTAAAGATTTGTAACTTTGCTGAGTTTTTGAGAAAAAGGGGAAAATAAAAGAAAAAACGGAAGAAGAAATGGCTGAAATTAATGCAAATCTCGAAGCTGTGCCTGTGCAAGAACGCCGCCGGGGGCACATAGCGATGCTCTTTGCCAATATGGTGTGGGGACTGATGTCGCCGGTGTCGAAAGAGGTGTTGATGCTTGGTTGCATCACACCGCTGGGGTTGTCGGCTATCAGAGTGTGGGGCGGCGCATTGCTCTTCTGTCTGTCATCGTTCCT
>CAMEKH010000052.1 GCA_945921235.1 uncultured Prevotellaceae bacterium
ACTCACCAGCATAGCAACAATTGGGAACTTGCTCTACCGTTCAGCCACAAGGAAAAGCGCAAAAAATATCCTTCGAACTCTATCACCATTGGTGGCTTGGCTTTCGGCGGCGTAATAGCATCGGGAGCGCCCTCATTGATGAGCACAAACAAGGGCAAGTCGTGGGAGATTATGCTGCTTAATGCTCTTGCCTATCAGCGCTCCTTCACCCCAAACGACAAACTCAGTGTGGGAATAGGTATCGACTGGAAGAACTATCGACTCGACGACAACTTGCGCTATTATCAAGATGACAACGGACAAATCACCATTGGCACCTACGGCGAAGAGGTATCAAAGCCGTCATCGCGAATCAAGACATTCGCTTGGCTCGTGCCTGTAACCTACAAGCGTCGGCTTTACAGAGACTTATGGCTCGGTGTCGGTGCCGTGCTCAATTTCAACTCCTACGCAAGCATAAAGACAAAATATAGCATCGGCGACATCAAGTATGAGCATTTCAACGACAATATTCGCCAAAATGTGGTAACCATTGACCTCATGACAAGCATAAACTACTCATGCTACTACGGACTCTATGTGAAATACTCGCCTTGCAATGTACTCAAATCATCAACCGGACTGAAATTCAAGTCACTTACCGCAGGAATAATCTTCCGATACTAACACTCATAGCCGGCTGTCGGCACCTGCAAAAAGTGACAAAATTGCGCCATCGATATGTGCCATTATGGCTCATTGGAGGCAATCCTCGCAGCAAATGCTGCTAAAGAAGTTTGCACAAGGTTAAAACAGCCCGCACTTGTGCTAACAATGTTTTCACAAGTATAAAATCTCGCCATTGCCGAGTGCCACATCTCGAGGTGTGGCACTCGTTTTGCTCTTTCCTTTAGTGCAAGTCGCAAGGCGACCGGCAAAACAAAAATGCAATGTTTAACTTTTAAAATAGGAGATTAAAACTATGATGCCTGTAAGAAACAACAATCAGAATTGGTTCCCAAGTATTTTCAATGATTTCTTCGATAATGATTGGGTTGCTAAAGTGAACACAGCTACGCCTGCTGTCAACGTGATTGAAGACGACAAATGCTTCAAGGTGGAAGTCGCAGCTCCGGGCATGACTAAGGAAGATTTCTCCATTAATCTTAACGAAAACGATGAATTGGTTATCTCAATGGAGAAGAAAAACCGTAACGAAGAAAAAGACGACAAAAAGAAATATCTGCGTCGCGAATTCTCTTACTCGAAATTCCAGCAGTCGCTCGTCCTGCCCGACAACGTTGAAAAGGACAAAATCTCGGCTACCGTCACCGATGGTGTGCTCGCTATAACACTCCCGAAGATGACAAACGACGAGCGTGCAAAGCTCAATCGCGCCATTGAGATTCAGTAACTGAATAATCGAAAGCCAATATTAATACTGGAAACACACAATAAAAAACCATTCTCTATGGGCTGCACCGCAAATGACACGGCGCAGCCCATTTTTTTGCTTTTCATCAAGCCACACCGCCACATTTAAGTAATTTGCGCATCACAGCCGCCTTCCAGTCATTTATGTCGGCTCTCCTCACACCCCGAATGAGCGGAATAGTGTGACCCGTCCACACTCCCAACGCAACAGAAACTCATAAAAAAATCTATAACACCACGATGAAAAATGGAGAAAATGAAGATTTTTTCAAAAAAAATCGCAAAAAGCATTGCCAAATAAAAAATAATGCGTACCTTTGCAACCGAAATCGAAAAACGATTTGACTCCGTAGCTCAGTTGGTAGAGCAAATGACTCTTAATCATTGGGTCGAGAGTTCGAGCCTCTCCGGGGTCACAGCACAGAATCCGAATTGCATCGCAGTTCGGATTTTTTATTAAGAACCCATTATTCTTACAAAAAATATACTTTCCAATTAATAAAAATACAGTTTTTTCAAAAAAAGTAAGCAAATGTGCTTTTTTGTTACTACTTTTGTAGCGTATTACTAACTATAGCTTTTAATTTTACAGATTTACAATGAAAAATAAAAAGGTAAGGCTTCAATTGATAGTCGAGCTGATAAAAAACAATTGCATAGGTAGCCAAGAGGAACTCGCTCGGCTACTTGCCGCACGCGGTTATGTGGTGACACAAGCCACCCTATCGCGCGACTTAAAGCAGCTTCGCACTACCAAAGTAGCTACCGACATGGGAAACTACATGTATATTATCCCCGACAGCAACGACCTGCAAGACACTATGCTCTCGCAAGGAATGTCGGCGGCTCCCGCCGGGCAACATGCCGGATTCGTATCGATTCAATTCTCCGGACATTTCGCTGTGATAAAGACACGCAACGGATATGCCAGCGGACTTGCCTACGACATCGACATGAGCAAGACGCCCGAAATTCTCGGCACAATAGCCGGAGCCGACACCGTGTTCGCAGTGCTTCGTGAAGACGTAACACACGAAGATGCCATGGAGCTGTTCTCGCGATTTCTTCCGTTGCCTTAATGGCAGGGAGATTATGCACTCTCTCATAATTAATATTTTGAAAGGTATTCCAATAAATAAAAATGATAGATTCTAACGAAATTGAAATTGTAGTGGCGGGCGAGGAACACGTGCAATACGTCGACGAGGTCCTCGACACCATCAACAAGGCAGCAAAAATCCGCGGCACAGGTATCGCAAAGCGGTCGCCTGAGTATGTCAAGCAGAAAATGATAGAGCACAAGGCGGTTCTCGCCCTCTATCAGAAGAAGAAATTTGCCGGCTTCAGCTACATTGAAAGCTGGAGCAACAAAAAATTTGTGGCAAATTCGGGTCTAATCGTTGCTCCTGAATTTAGGGGAATAGGACTTGCAAAGCGAATTAAGCGACGAATTTTTGATTTATCGCGCGAAATGTTTCCCGAAGCAAAAATCTTCAGCCTCACTACGGGAGAAGCTGTAATGAAAATGAACAACGAGTTAGGCTATCGTCCTGTCACTTTCCCGTCGCTTACCGACGACGAGGCTTTTTGGCGCGGTTGCGAAAGTTGCGTGAACTTTGACATTCTGCAACGCAATGGTCGCCGCATGTGCCTCTGCACGGGTATGCTCTACGACCCTGCCGAGCACACTGCACACGATGACTCGACTGATAAAATTTAATTGTTTCACCGGCTTATCATTATATTAATTAAAAATTATGGAAAAAGAAAAAGTGGTTTTAGCGTTCAGCGGTGGTTTGGACACATCGTTTTGCGTGAAATATCTTAGCGAAGACTGCGGTTACGAGGTGTACACCGCAATTGCCAACACCGGCGGTTTCAGTGCCGACGAACTGAAGCGCATCGAGGAGCGTGCTCTCGCTCTCGGCGCAAAAGCTCACGCTTCGCTCGACATTACCCACGAATACTACGATAAAAGCATTAAATATATGATTATGGGCAATGTGCTCCGCAACGGTACCTACCCTATCTCCGTAAGCTCCGAGCGCATTTTCCAAGCAATTGCCATTATTAACTATGCCAAAAGCATCGGAGCGCAATATGTGGCTCACGGAAGCACCGGCGCCGGCAACGACCAAGTGCGCTTCGACCTCACATTCCAGATTCTTGCGCCCGAAATTAAGATTATCACACCAACGCGCGATATGACACTCACTCGCGAATATGAAATCAACTACTTGAAAGAACACGGTTATGTTGCCGACTTCAAGAAGATGGAATATTCTATCAACAAGGGATTGTGGGGTACGAGCATTGGTGGCAAAGAGACTCTAAAAAGCAACGAAACTCTCCCCGAAGAGGCTTACCCGACGCAGATGACCGCCACCGCCGACTCGCGTCTTACTCTCGACTTTGAAAAAGGCGAAATTGCTGCCGTGAACGGCGTGAAATTCACCGACAAAGTGGCTGCCATACAAAAAATCGAGGAGATTGTGAACCCCTACGCCTTAGGGCGCGATATGCACATCGGCGACACCATTATAGGTATCAAAGGTCGTGTGGGATTTGAAGCCGGCGCACCGATTCTAATCATTGCCGCTCACAAAATGCTCGAAAAGCACACCATGACAAAGTGGCAACTCTACTGGAAGGAACAACTCGCCACTTGGTATGGAATGTTCCTCCACGAAGCGCAATATCTCGAGCCGGTGATGCGAAATATCGAGGCATTCCTGCTCTCTTCACAAGAGAACGTCACCGGACGCGTGATTATCGACCTTAAGCCCTATCGATATGTGCTCGTGGGCGTGGAGAGCGATTTCGACCTTATGAAAACCGACTTCGGCGAATATGGCGAGGTGAACAAGGCGTGGAGTGCCGACGACGTGAAGGGCTTCACCAAGATTCTTGCCAACCAGATGAAAATTTATCACAACAATCAAATTAAAAACGGAAAAGCTACAGAATAACACTCATAAATCGACAGAATAAATGATAAAAGCAGGTATTATAGGCGGAGCAGGCTACACCGCCGGTGAATTAATTCGATTACTGATTAATCACCCCGATGTGGAAATAAAATGGGTGAACAGCAGCAGCAACGCAGGCAATAGAGTCGACGCCGTGCATCAAGGATTGATTGGCGAAACCGACTTGGAATTTATTGCCGATACGCCCTTCGACGACGTCGACGTGATGTTCTGCTGCACTCCCCACGGCGAAACTCGCAAATTCATGGAATCGCACATCGTGCCCGAGGAGCTGAGAATAATCGACCTCTCTACCGACTATCGCCACCAAGACGACTCGCACGACTTCGTCTACGGTCTACCCGAACTGAACCGCAAGCGCATAGTGAACGGAACAAAGCACATTGCCAATCCGGGTTGCTTTGCCACTTGCATTCAGCTCGCTCTGCTTCCTCTCGCCAAGAACCTGCTGCTCAATAGCGACATTCACGTTCACGCCATCACCGGCAGCACCGGTGCCGGCGTGAAACCGGGTGCCACATCGCACTTCTCTTGGCGCAACGACAATGTGTCGATTTACAAGCCGTTCAAGCACCAGCATCTCGATGAAATACGCCAATCGCTCTCCCAACTCCAATCGAGCTTCAGCAGCAAGCTGAATTTCATTCCGGTGCGTGGTTGCTTCTCACGCGGTATATTCGCCACGGTCTACATTGACTGTCCTATTGAGCTCAACATGGTGCGCAAACTCTACGATGAGTATTATGCCGACCACAACTTCACTTTTGTCACCGACAAAATGCCCGATTTAAAAGATGTGGTCAACACCAATAAGTGCCTGCTACATCTCATCAAGGAAGATGGCAAACTGCTCATAGTGTCGGTTATCGACAATCTGCTCAAAGGAGCTTCAGGTCAAGCCGTGCACAATATGAACTTGCTTTTCGGCTTGCATGAGCGCGTGGGGCTGAATCTCAAGCCATCGGCTTTTTGATTCGCTCTCTCTTCTGTCTTATTTCGGCAACTTTTTAACTTTTTGTAATCAATGAAACTTTTTGACGTCTATCCGCTCTTCGACATCGAAATTGTGCGTGGCAAAGGGTGCCACACCTACGATGCTGCCGGAACGGAATATCTCGACTTATACGGAGGTCACGCCGTGATTTCGGTGGGACACTCACACCCTCACTATGTGGAAGCTCTGAAAGAGCAGGCTGAACGCTTGGTGTTCTACTCCAATTCGGTGGTCAACTCGCTTCAAAGCCGCCTTGCCGAAAAACTCGGCAAGATTTCGGGCTACGACGACTACTCCCTGTTCCTTATTAACTCAGGTGCCGAAGCTAATGAGAATGCCTTGAAACTTGCGGCTTTCCACACCGGACGTCGCCGAGTGATTGCATTCGGCAAAGCATTCCACGGGCGCACATCGCTCGCAGTGGAGGCTACCGACAATCGCAAAATCGTGTCGCCGGTGAACGATAACCACATTGTCACTTTCCTTCCCCTCGGCGACATCGATGCCGTGCGCCGCGAACTTGCCCACAACGATGTGTGTGCGGTGATTGTCGAAGGTATTCAGGGCGTGGGAGGCGTGAGAATACCATCCGACGACTTCCTGCGCATGCTTAGCGAGGAGTGTCGCGCTCATGGCACAGTGCTTATTCTCGACGAGATTCAATCGGGATACGGACGCTCCGGGCGTTTCTTCGCTCACCAATATTCGGGCATTCGCCCCGACATTATCACTATGGCTAAGGGCATCGCCAACGGATTCCCTATGGGCGGATTGCTTATCAGCCCTGATTTCAAGCCGGTGTATGGCATGCTCGGAACTACTTTCGGAGGCAACCACCTTGCCTGTGCGGCAGCTATCGCCGTGCTCGATATCTTCGAGAATGAAAATCTTGTGGAAAATGCCCGCACTGTGGGTGAATATCTGCTCGGCGAGCTGAAGAAATTGCCGCAAATCAAGGAAGTGCGCGGACGGGGACTGATGATAGGTCTTGAATTCGACTATCCTATAAAGGATTTGCGCCTCCGCCTGCTCAAAGAGCAGCACGTATTTACCGGTGCAAGCGGCACTAATGTGCTGCGCCTGTTGCCACCGCTCGTGCTCACTCGCGAGCTTGCCGACGAGTTTCTCTCGCGCCTGAAGGCGGTGCTGTAAGCACTCTTTTGAGCACCTTCCGAATAGTTTTTATCATTAATTCATCAAGACAAAACAGATTTATGACAATAGGAATCATTGGGGCAGGTAATATGGGTGGAGCTATTGCCCGCGGCATTGCTGCCGGCGGAAACATTGCAGTTGCCGACATCACGGTGACTTCGCCCAACCGCCACGGCGAGCTTGATGCTCTGAAAGCTGATTTCCCCGATTTATGCGTTGCCACCGACAATCGTCAGGCTACCGGCGCCGATGTGATTATTGTGGCTGTAAAACCATGGCTGCTCGACGAAGTGATGAGCGAAATTGCCGACTCTATTGATTTCGCCCAACAGATTTTAGTGTCGATAGTGGCAGGAGCATCGCTCGAGCATCTCGCCGCGTTCAGCAAATCGACAGCCACTCCGGCAGTGTTCCGCGTGATTCCAAACACTGCCATCGCCGTGGGCGAGAGCATGACGTTTATCGCCTCGGCAAACGCCACAAGCGAGCAAGTGGGCTGCGTGACCGATATTTTCAGCAACCTCGGAAAGGTAATGGTGGTGGAAGAGCGACTGATGGGTGCCGGCACGGCAATTGCCTCGTGCGGCATAGCCTACGTGATGCGATATGTGCGTGCTGCAACCGAGGCGGGTGTGGAACTTGGCATGCGTGCAGACGATGCCAAGAAGGCCATGCTCCAAACGCTCATAGGGGCTGCTCGTCTGCTCGAAGCCACAGGCAGCAATCCCGAAGCCGAAATCGACAAGGTGACAACCCCCGGCGGACTCACCATAAAGGGATTGAATGCAATGGAGCGATACGGATTCACCACTGCCGTAATTGAGGGTTTGAAAGCATCGATGAAATAAGGTGCAGATTTTAATAACGATTTAATTAAATAGCATAATATACATGTCAGTCAACAAAGTTATCCTTATCGGTAACGTGGGGCGCGACCCCGATGTGCGCTACACAGCTCCCGGTCAGCCTATTGCCTCTTTCTCCCTTGCCACCACCGAGCGTGGATACACCTCGGCAAGCGGCACTCAGGTGCCCGAGCGAACCGAATGGCACAACATAGTGATGTGGGGCAAAAATGCCGAAATTGCCGAGCGATACATTCGCAAAGGCTCGCAGCTATACATCGAGGGAAAATTGCGCACTCGCACGTGGGAAGACAAGAACCAAATAAAGCGGCAAGTGACTGAAATCTACGTCGATACCTTCGATTTCCTCGGTCGCAAATCAGAGTAAACCTCTATAAGCGGTTTTTCACGCCTCTCGAAAATGCATCGTCCCGGGCAGACACGCCAAGAGACAGACGATTTTAGTGAATGGTGTAGCGCAAACCTACATTGAGATTGAAATTCAGCTTCCGCTCTTTGTAGATGTTCTCAGTTGAGCTATGATTATCGAAATAATAGCTCATTCCGGGTTCGGCATAGAGCGACAAATCGCCCACAAGCCTATATTGCACACCGGCGGCGGCATTAACCGACCATTGTAGCCGCTTCTCGGTTGCACTCTCCGAATGTGTAGCCTCATGCACGCCTTTCAGGAAATAATCGGTAGTCACCCTGCCCGAAATGCACTTTTCAGCCATTACACCGCCCGAAGTGTAAACTTGCAGGCGGTCGTTGCCCCAGACGTTGTAAATCAGCGACACCGGCAAGCCTATGTAGTGCAGTCGCTGAATCCCCTCGTAGAAACTGCTCTCGCCACCCAGACGGAAATCCGATGACAGATAGGAATATACCACTCCCGTACTCACTCCCAATCGCCGAGAAAAGTCATATCGCACCGTCAATCCGGCACGAACAGGCATATTATGCTTCATTTCGCACTCTATTTCATTATCACTGTTATTGAGCATCACCACTTCGCGAATATCGCTGGTTTGTTGCAGAGTGATAGCCGAGCCATGAGGTGTGTAGGGCGATGCAATAAATTCACTTTGCTTAGAGGTGTGACGGGTGATATTCGAGGCATAAAGATTCAATGACCATTTACCTTGCCTTGAAGGCACTTGCTTAGCAGCCGTTTTCCTGCCGTCGGCACTCGCAATGTTGCGATAAGTATTCGCCGGTTCTCTATTCTCCGGCGCTCTATGGCAGCTATCCTTCTCCATTTCACACTCTTCGGCTATTCCCTTTTCATACGCCACAACGCTCTCACTCCGAGCCGTTTCGGCATTGTCGGCACTCGATTTCAGCCGCTTAACATGCGCAACAGGCATCTCGATGGCAGCAGCAAGCTCGTCCATCGAGAGCGAAGTTGCGGATTGTGTGTTTTTCTCTTTTTCGCACGTCTCCCGACGCTCGTCTGTAGAATATTTGTTTGCAGTTAGGTCCTTTTGTATATTATTGAAGGTTTCGATAGGTAAGAATATGATACTCAGCCACACAGCCGCCACTATTGCGGCAGCTGCACCGGTGAGCTTCGCCCACAGCGGCACCACCAAGCCTCGCCGCCCTTTATCACCTCCCGATATCGGCAAGCCGCGCATAGACCGCTCAATGTCGCTCCACAGGTTCTCGGGAGCTTTTTCTTCAATTCCTTCGACTTTGCCGCGCAAGTGCTTTATCCAGCTGTCGTCGTTCATATTCTTTTCAGTAACAAAAATATTAATATTTACTATCCATTAACTCTCTAATCATCTTTGCAAGCCTGAGCTTGGCTCGATGAAGCTGCGAAGCCGATGTTTCGGGCGAAATTCCCAACAAATCGGCAATCTCGCGATGACTGCGCCCCTCTATAGCATAGAGATTGAGAATAGTGCGGTAGCCATCGGGCAGACGCTTGATAAGCATCATCAGCTCATTGGCTGCAAGTGACTCCACTTCGGGTGCATCATCAGCAGAAATGTCAATTGAATCATCGGCATCAAGGCTCACGGCATCAATCCTGCTTCTTTTCTTCAAGAAAGCGAGAGCCTCGTTCACCACAATCCGCTTCAGCCATGCTCCAAGCGATCCGGGCTGCTTGTAGCTGAACTGCGCTATCGATGAGAAAGCCTTCACAAAACTGTCGTGAAGCACATCTTTCACAGCCTCGCTGTCCACCACATAGCGCGAGCACACAGCCGTCAGCACATCGGCATAGGAACAGTAAATCTGCTTCATAGCTTCGGTGTCGCCGTCGGCTGCAAGTGCGGCTATGCGCTGCTCATCTATTTCTTTTCCACGAGGCATCAAGTATCACAAGCTATTGCAACTAATTTCTCACCACTGCGCCACATTTATTGTAGCGGCATTATTCGCTTCATATTAGCCACAGGAAGTTCGCCTCCGCTCGGCTTGCGGCTACAGAAGTCGAATTCGTGTGTCTTTTCGCCCGAATACGATTTCCAGCGCAGTTTCAGCTTCACCGTCTGCCCGCCGGTGTCGGGCAAATCATTGAGATTAAATGCCACAAGGGCATCGGCAAACTCACCGTTAACATCTCCTTGGGCATCGTGGCGAAATTCCACCTCGTAGGGATTCTCAGGATTCACTCCCGTGAGCAGATTCACATAGTGAATTTTTCCACTGCCACCCCAGACTGTTCGGAATCGCAACGTGAGATATCCATCTTCAGCCACCGTCACCCAATCATCTATTATTTCCACACAATCGGAGCCATAAGTGGCATCATTAAGCTCGGCAAGGTCGGGCACCGGCATTTTGGTGCGAATACTGTCAATCCACAGCACTTTCACCGCCATATCGCAGCCACGCAAGTCGCCATTCGGCAGCAACTCCTTATCGACAGGCACATAGTTTATCAGCGCTCGCATCTCCTTGTCGAAGGGCGATTTGCTGATGTTACACGGAAGCATAGTGGTGTTATCGGTGACTTGCAAAAAGAATGTACCATCGGTAGCAGTCTTTGTGGTAACAAGCGCATTGGCATATTGGTGATAATAAACCCATGCATTATCGTCGTTATCGTTGCACGACACCATAATCGCTCCAAGCGACATCACCACCAAAAAACTCTTGAAAATCTTTGTAAATTTCATAGCTAAAACACAATTTATTTCCAAATTATTAATTAATATTCATCTCTTTAGAGCCACACCCCTTGTGCACTGCCCGCAAGCATGCCCTCCACTGCATCGGTCAGCACAGTTAGGCGCACACCATGATGCCGCTCTATTATCTAAATGCATAAATAGGCAAAACCTTGCACCGCAGCACCCTATTTTTGTGTTATTTAACACTTCATACCATCAGCACTCCCTATGTATGTTTGCTTAAAGCAATCCTTATTCCCACCAAAATTGCCCGAAATTCACTCACAGAGAGATTTTTTGGTTAAAAATGTGTGAAATATGGTAAAAATAGCGTAACTTTGTGGCAGTTTTAGGTTTATCAAATTTTTCAAACTTCTATTCTTAGACCAAATGACTTTTACAGGAGGTATTGAGTTTAAGCCGAAATTCATCAGCGAGCTTAGACACTACAACGCAGCAAAATTTAAGGACGACCTCGTAGCAGGTTTAGTAGTAGGAATTGTGGCACTGCCACTTGCCATAGCATTCGGTATAGCAAGCGGAGTGACTCCCACCGTGGGACTTATAACCGCAATAATCGGCGGATTTTTAGTATCGGCATTGGGAGGCAACAGTGTTCAGATTGGCGGTCCTACGGGCGCATTCATCGTAATCGTCTACAACATCATTCAGCTCTATGGCTTGCAGGGACTTGCCATTGCCACGTTTATGGCAGGCGTGATTCTCGTGCTGCTCGGCGTGTTCAGACTCGGCACAGTGATTAAGTTTATCCCCTATCCCATTGTAGTGGGATTTACAAGCGGTATTGCACTCACCATATTCTCCACACAGATTGTCGACCTCTTCGGGCTGTCGGTGGAGCGTGTGCCTTCCGACTTCCTATCGAAATGGGCTGTATATTTCACCCATTTCGGCACAATGCATCTGCCTACTCTTATCGTCGGACTAATCACCATTGCTATAATCGTTGCTGCTCCCTACATCTCAAATAAGCTACCGGGGGCACTCATTGCTATAGTGCTGATGACACTGGCAGTGTTCTGCCTCAAGACTTTTGCCGGAGTGGAGGGTATTGAAACTATCGGCGACCGCTTCGGGCGTCTTCCAGCCGAGATGCCGCTTCCTCACTGGCTCGGGCTGAACATGACCACAATCAATGTGCTCCTGCCCTCAGCTTTCACTATCGCCGTGCTCGGAGCCATAGAATCGCTACTCTCGGCTACTGTTGCCGACGGTGCCACGGGTAATAGCACTCGCAATAACACCGAACTTATCGGTCAGGGTGTGGCAAACATGGTGGTGCCTTTCTTCGGCGGTATTCCGGTGACCGGTGCCATTGCCCGCACTATGACCAACATTACCAACGGCGGACGCACGCCGGTGGCAGGTGTGGTGCATGCCGTGGTGCTCCTGCTAATTTTCCTCTTCTTGATGCCGCTTATCAACTATGTGCCTATGGCTTGCCTCGCCGGAGTGCTCGTTATGGTGGCTTATAACATGAGCGGCTGGCGCCCGGTGCTCAGCATCTTTAAAAACCCGAAATCCGACATTACGGTGCTTATCGTAACCTTCTTGCTGACTGTTATTTTCGACCTCACTATTGCCATTGAGATTGGATTACTCCTCGCTATCGTGCTCTTCTTGAAACGTGTTATGGAGAACACTCAAATCAAGGTGTTCAGCGACCAAATCGATATTGCCGACGGCACCGAATCCACACAGCACGAACTGCTGAAGGTGGCCAAGGGCGTGGAAATCTACGAAATCGACGGTCCTTTCTTCTTCGGCGTTGCTACGAAATTCGATGAAATGATGCGTAGCATGGGCGATAAGCCGCTTGTGAGAATAATCCGTATGCGCAAAGTGCCGTTCATCGACTCTACCGGTATTCACAACCTCGAAATTCTCATCAACTCCTCGCGCGATGAGAACATACATGTGGTGCTCTCGGGCGTGAAACCCGAAGTGAAAGAGGTGCTGATTCATGCCGGTGTGGACAAGACTATCGGCTCCGACCACATCTGCGACCACATAACCAAAGCTGTGGCTCTCGCCAACAAGATTGCCAACAGCCACGACTCTCTGAAAGAAGTGAACTGGTGATTATAATGTTTCTTCCTTCAGCCACAACAACTTGTGGCTACTGAATATCATCACACAGAGCGATTGCCCGGACAACTTGAGGCAATCGCTCTTTTTTACGCTCTACTTATACCTCACTTTTGCTACTTTTTCCGTATTTTTGCAACAACGGAGGTAGCTTTGCCGCCTCACAATTATTGTTTTTTACCCATAATTATGAAAATAGCTGTTTATTGCTCATCAAGAGCAAATCTTGCTCCCGAATTTGAGTCGGTAGCGGTGGCTGCCGGTAAATGGATTGGCACAAACCGCTACGAACTCGTCTACGGCGGCGTGAACGCCGGGCTGATGCACACCGTGGCTCAAGCCGCACACGATGCCGGAGCTATAATAACCGGCATAGTGCCAAAGCGTTTCGCCTACAGAGCCGACAATATCGTGGACCACTTGGTGAAATGCCGCGACCTTAACGACCGAAAAGAGCTTATGATTGACTGCGCCGATGCGTTCATTGTGCTTCCCGGCGGACTCGGTACTATCGATGAATGGCTGAGCACCCTTTCTATTTTGGTGGTGAACAACGATTCACGGCGCAAAATCGTGGTGGCTAACATTGACGGCATCTTCAATAGCCAGATTAGTCAAATCAATGAACTTGCCAACTCCCCTTTTGCCCGAAGCGAGATGCTCGATATGTCGATTATCGCCGACTCCGAGCAAGAAATGATTAATCGACTGAACGAAATTCAAAAATTCTTCGTTACTAATATTAATTCTACTGATATATTATGATGACCGGAAAAATCTACACAGCCACAGGCGACAAAGGTATGACTTCTCTTGTGGGTGGAAAACGTGTTAAAAAGAACTGCGTGAGAATCGAAGCCTACGGCACTGTCGACGAACTTAACTCTTTCCTCGGACAGCTCGCAGTGGAAATGACCGCCGATTATCCCGAATTGACCGAATACTTACGCACGGTGCAATCGAAAATGTTCAATATTGGCGGCTATCTCGCCACCGAAGCTCCCGACGACAAACCTACTGCCTGCAACGGATTGTCTCAAGCCGACATCGACCACATTGAATCGCTTATCGACGAACTCGATGCCGAACTGCCTCCGCTACGATGCTTCATTCTGCCCGGTAGCGGACGTCTTTCGGCTCTTGCCAACGTGTGCCGCGCCGTGACACGCCGTTGCGAGCGCCGTGTGCTCGACCTTGCCGAGACCGCTCACGTCGATTCCTCTTTGATTGTGTTCCTCAACCGCCTCAGCGATTTCCTCTTTATCCTCGCTCGATATTTCGACCTCAAAGAGGAAAATGAAGAAGTGGCTTGGAACCCCAACTGCTAATCGATTTCACCTCAGCAATTATTGACTACAAGCCTGAAAGATTCTCGGTTCTACCCGTTTTTTGCTTAATTATCACCCGGTTTAGCTATCTTAAACATTTTTGAGCAAAAAAACTCATAATTTAATTTTGTTTTTTAACATCAAGCATTATCTTTGCGGAAATTTTCATTAAAACGATTTTTATTATGTATTGGACTTTAGAGCTTGCAACTAAACTTGAAGACGCACCTTGGCCCGCAACTAAAGAGGAGCTTATCGACTACGCTATGCGTTCGGGTGCGCCACTTGAGGTGATAGAGAACCTTCAAGAGATGGAAGATGAAGGCGAAACATACGAAAGTATAGAAGATATATGGCCCGATTACCCGAGTAAAGACGACTTCTTCTTCGACGAAGAGGAGTATTAATAGTCTTCTTGCGGGTTAAATCATTAAATATCGGCGCGATAAACAAATATTCGTTGTTTATCGCGCTG
>CAMEKH010000053.1 GCA_945921235.1 uncultured Prevotellaceae bacterium
CAAGAATGAACGACATAATCACTATGGTGGCTATCGCAGTGTTGAACTGGCTCATAAACAGTGCTGTGAGTAGCTCATGGGCGCAAAACCAATAGATGAACATACGTTTGTTCCAACTTAGCTCAAGATGCTTTATGGTGTAGAACAGCGTGAGCGAAAGCATTGTTAGCCAAGCGAGCAGTCCGACCAGTGTGGGTAATGCCGAGAATGGAGCCACAAATATGGTGAATGGCGGTCCGTATAGGAAAATATCAGAGTATTCATCGGGGTAGGAGGTGTAAAGTGGCGTGCCATTGATAAAGTGGAAGAATGATTGGCTGAATATCAAGTAGTTGTTGTGCTTGTTGGGAGCCAGTTTCATAATCCAAGCAATAATGGGCACGAACGTCCATAATGCAAAGCCAATTTTTCATTCCGAAAAATTGGCTTTGCAAAGAAATTCGATATATTTGCCGGAAGAAGCTTCATAATATTTATTGACTTTTTAATTGGTATAGATGCTTAATCATTAGATTATTTTTACTATTTTTGTGGAAAATTTTGTGCAAAAATAATTATTAGTGCTTGAAAAAACAAATATGAAATGCTTGATTATGTGGAATGAATAGAATTTATGATACAAGAGATTACTAAACGCAAAATAGATATTGTGTTGCCTGCCTACAATCCTCACTTGAATTGGGAGAAGGGTGTAGCGGTCAATTTCATACAACTCAAGGAGCGATTCCCTCAGTATGAGTTTGCGCTATATGTAGCCACCGATGGGTCGGTGCGTGGATTTGAGCCTGATGTGGTAGAATTTCTCAACAAAGTGGTTCCGGGTGTGTGTATTGTTCATTATGAGGAAAATCGGGGAAAGGGATTTGCGCTACGCTCGGCGGTAAGTCGGTGCGATGGCGATTGGACGGTGTATATCGACCATGATTTTCCCTATACATTAGAGTCGATAGATAGAGTGTTTGGAGCGCTTTCCGATGGTGCCGATGTGGTAATAGCCACACGCTCCAAGTCGTATCAGAAGAATCTTCCTCCGATTCGCAAATTGCTTTCATACGCCTCTCATTTTGTTAATAGGGCAGTTTTCATGCTTCCGTTTAGCGACACGCAAGGGGGAATGAAAGGCTTTAACCGTGTAGGTCGCAAGATTTTCATGCAGACGACAATCGACACGTTCCTATTCGATACTCAATTCATTTATAAGGCTGTGCGTCAGCATGCCGATGTGCGTGCCGTGGAGTCTGAGATAAAAAGAGGTCTTAAAGTGTCGGTGATGGGGCTTAAGGTGGTTGTGCGTGAGCTGAAAAATATTCCAAAAGTATGGATATGAAAAAAGTAGCTATAAGTTTTGATATAGAGGAATTTGATGTTCCCTTGGAGAATGGTTGTGATATTGCTTTCGATGAGCAGATGCGAATCTCGCGCTATGGAGCTGAGCGTATTCTCGATATTGTTACTGAAGCAGGCATAAAGGTGACCTTCTTCTGCACGGTGCGTTTTGCAGAGTCGGCACCCGATTTGATTAGGCGTATGGTGGAGGGCGGACATGAGATAGCATCGCATGGTTACTATCACTCTGATTTCAAGCCTGAGCACCTTCTTGAGTCGCGCCAATGCCTTGAGTCGCTCACAGGAGTGAGCGTATACGGTTTTCGTATGGCACGTATGATGCCGGTGGCTGATAGCGATATAGCAGCAGCCGGCTATGAGTATAATTCCTCGCTACATCCCACTTTCATACCCGGACGCTACAACCACTTTGACAAACCTGCCGGGAAATTTGAGTGCGACGGCGTGGTACAGATTCCGGCATCGGTGACGCCGGGCCTTCGCCTGCCACTTTTTTGGCTTGCGTTGCATAATTATCCTATGTGGCTCTATATGGCACTTGTAAAATGGACGCTGAGGCATAGAGGAGCGTTAGTCGTGTATATGCATCCGTGGGAGTTCTACAATCTGCATGATATAAAGGACCTATATTCGCTTAGCCCGATAATGACACATAATTGCGGAGCCGTATTGGAGGCTCGGTTAAGGAAACTGATTGCCGAACTGCGGTGCGACGGTGCTGAATTTGTTGGTATGCATGAGCTTGCTGTTGCCGAATGGCGCTGAAAAGATGCTCAACAGCTTATCAATGGCTCGGTCGATGCCAAATGATGACGTTTTGGTGAAAAATTGTTGAATAATCTATATTTTGGGCTTTGGCATTTTGTGGAATGAATAATTAGCGTTAATTTTACTTTTTGAAAATATGACAAAATATGAAATATTATGATAGATTTTCTTAAAGTAGGAACAAAAGGAATTGTGGCGGTGGTGATGGCTGGAGCTATGATTGTGTGCGGAATAGATGCATCGGCGCAGGGAGTAGCCGATTCGCAGAAGCCGACAACGCTCTTTGCTTATCCTGTGGCGCCCGATACAATAAGCACGCTTGAGGGGCGCACTAACTACATAGTGTCGAAATTTTGGGATAATTTCAATCTGTCGAAGCACATAGCCGATTCGGCGGCTTTCGATGCCGCTTTTCGCGATTATGTGACGTTTTTCAAGTATGCCCACCGAAATATCGTGTTCTCATCAATAAAAGATTTCATGAATAAGGCACAATCCAATCTTGCCAACTACATAATGATAATGGAGATAGCCGAGAAAGCTCTTTATGCTCCCGGAGCTGAATATTGGAGTGATGAGGCATATTTGGCATTTGCCGGATTTTTTGTGTCGTCGAAGAAAGTGAAATCCATCAACAAGGAGCGTTATAAGGCACAAATCAAGAAGATAGAGCAGAGCCAAAAAGATGCCGTAGCACCCGATTTCACATTTGTGATGCCCGATAAGACCAAGATGAAGCTATCGGACGTGAAGGGTTCGCCTGTGATATTGTTTTTCAATGACCCCGATTGCGATGATTGCTCCATTGCTCGTTTGCGCCTGAGCACCGATGTTACGCTCAATCGCAACATCGAGGAGGGTAATGTGAAATTTCTGTGCATTTATCCCGGAGAATATTCGGCACAATGGGCTGAAGCGGCAAAAGGCTACTCCGACAAATGGATAATCGGAGCCAGTGAGGAAGCCGATGATAACTACGACATAAGATTCTCACCGAGTTTCTATCTGCTCGATGCCGAGCACAAGATTGTGGATAAGAATCTTAACCTTGAGACGGTGAAAGGAATTTTTACGCGTTAATTGCGGCAAATCCTTGATAATAGGTATTGCCGATGGCAAAAACAAGACAAAATGGAGAAGAAAAATATAGCTGTACTTATATCGGGCGGTGTAGATAGCGCAGTGGTGGTGCATCGACTCATGGAGGAGGGGCACAACCTGAATCTGTTCTACATACGCATAGGCATGGACAACGATGAGGGCGATTGTTCAGCCGAGGAAGATATAGAGATGTGCAGTTTCATAGCACGGAAGTATGCACTCCCATTCGAGGTGGTGTCGCTCCACGAGGAGTACTGGGAGAACGTGATGGAATATGCCCTTCGCACGGTGAAAGCAGGCTTGACGCCGCACCCGGATATGATGTGCAACAAGATGATAAAATTCGGTTATTTCGAGCAGCGGTGGGGCAAGGATTTCGACCTCACAGCCACCGGGCACTATGCAACTACCGACTTTGTGGGCGGCAAGAAATATCTTGCAACGGCTGTTGATGCCGTGAAAGACCAGACCGATTTCCTTGCTCAAATCAGTTATGAGCAGCTGGAGCATGTGATTTTTCCCATAGGAAATCTGCCAAAAAGCGAAGTGCGCCGCATAGCAGTAGATGTGAAGATGCCAAATGCATATCGCAAAGACAGTCAGGGGATATGTTTTCTCGGGAAAATCAATTATAATGATTTCATCAGGCGTCATCTCGGTGAGAAGCGCGGAAGCATCATAGAGATAGAAACCGGCAAGAAGCTCGGCGAGCATCGCGGCTACTGGTTTCACACCATAGGACAGCGCAAAGGCTTGGGGCTGAGTGGTGGTCCGTGGTATGTGGTGAAAAAGAATGTAGAAGATAATGTGGTGTATGTGAGCAATGGCTACGGCAACGAGAAGCAATATGGCAACACGTTGCATCTCGATGAGATGCACTTCATTTCGGGGAATCCGTGGGAAGGCATCGACACACCGGTCGACATCACGTTCAAGAACCGCCACGCACCCGAATTTATGCGCGGGAAGCTCATGCACCTTGGCGGCTCGGAATATGTGATAGAGTCGGAGCAGAAAGTGCAAGGCATTGCGCCCGGACAATTTGCCATAATCTACGACACGGCATCGCACTTGTGCTATGGCAGCGGAGTAATTACCGGTCAGAAAATAGAGAAATAGCAACTCAGTGAGTAGCAAAAAGTACATAATATGTGAGGAGAATTGGATATGGAAAAGATAAAAATAAAAGTATCGGGCATCACCTATAGCCAAGTTAAGCAAGGAGCTTACGCCCTTGTACTGGAGCAAGAGAACGGACCATATCGCATTCCGGTGGTAGTGGGAGTGGCTGAGGCACAAGCGATAGCGGTGAAAATAGAAGACATAATACCGCCACGCCCAATGACTCATGATGTGATGGCGAGCATAGCTCACGGATTTGGTATATCGCTCGATGAGGTGTTTATATATAAATTCGATGAGGGTATTTTCCTGTCGGAGTTGCATTTGAGCAACGATGAGCGACAAATAGTGGTTGACTCGCGCACAAGCGATGCCATAGCGCTCGCATTGCGCACCGGAGCACCAATCTATACTACTCGCGAGGTAGTGGAACAAACCGGATTCATAATACCCGAGAGTGCAGAGAAGAAGCGAGAATCGGCTTCTGACGAGCCGCGTGAGCTACGCCTTTCGAAACTTGCAATCGAGGAGCTTGAGAAGATGCTTGGCGAGTGTGTGGAGCGAGAGGAATATGAGCGAGCGGCAGAGATAAAGGCTGTAATCGATGAGAAGCGAAAGCAAAAGAGCGAATAAAAAAATACAAAGCAAAAAACTAAAATCAGAAAAAACGTTATATTATGCGAAACTTAAAATTCAGACTTATTGTGATGAATTTCCTCGAATTTGCCGTTTGGGGAGCATATCTCACATGCATGGGAGCTTATTTGGCAGGACATGGAATGGGAGGACAGATTGGATATTTCTATGCCGTGCAGGGATTCGTGTCGCTGTTTATGCCGGCACTTGTGGGAATCGTTGCCGACCGGTTTATGCCTGCGCAGAAAGTTTATAGCGTATGTCATCTAATAGCCGGAGTATTTATGTTGCTGTCGGGCTGGTATGCCCTAAGTTCGGGAGATGCGGTGGAATTCGGAACACTCTTCTCGCTCTACACCATATCGGTAGCTTTCTATATGCCAACTATAGGGCTTGCCAATTCAGTGGCATTCACGGCACTCAACAAAGCCGGACTCGACACGGTGAAAGATTTTCCGCCCATAAGAGTGTTTGGCACGGTAGGTTTTATCTGCTCTATGCTCTTTGTGGATTTTGCAGGTTTCCAGAATAATCACAACCAATTTTTAGTGTCGGGAATATTGAGCATCGTGCTCAGTGCCTACGCACTCACATTGCCCGATTGTCCGGTAACGAAGAATTCCGGGCAGAGCCGTTCGCTCGTCGATATACTCGGATTGCGCGCATTCACGTTATTCAAAGACTCGCGCATGGCGATTTTCTTCATTTTCTCGATGCTACTTGGCGTTTCGCTTCAAATAACCAATGGATTTGCCAATCCGTTCATACAGAGCTTTGGCGATGTAGCTGCTTATGCCGAGACCTTCGCGGTGAAGCATGCTAATGCCTTGATATCCCTCTCGCAGATGAGCGAAACGCTGTGTATTTTGCTCATACCCTTCTGCATGAAGCGATTTGGCATAAAGAATGTGATGCTCATAGCAATGTTTGCTTGGGTGCTTCGTTTCGGCTTGTTCGGACTTGGAAATCCGGCAGGAGGAGTGTGGATGTTCGTACTCTCGATGATAGTGTATGGCGTGGCATTCGACTTCTTCAACGTGTCGGGTGCACTATATGTCGACCAGGTGACCGACCCGTCGATACGAAGTAGTGCGCAAGGCTTGTTTATGATAATGACCAATGGCATAGGAGCCACAGTAGGTACATTGACTGCCCAGCAAGTAGTGAACCACTTCGTTTACTCGCAAGCCGATGCCGCAGCCCAAGTGGCAGGTTGGAGCAGCACATGGCTGATTTTTGCCGGATATGCCCTTGTGGTGGCAGTGCTCTTTGCGATAATCTTCAAGAATCCGCAGCAGGTGGCAACCAAGCCGATAGAGCGATAATCAAGAATTGACAAAAAAGGAATAAAAGATATATTAACGACGATAATGCACAGATTTTATGCCCCCGAAATAGCAACTACGCTTCAGCTCCCCGAACAGGAGTCGGCGCATGCAGTGCGTGTGCTCCGTATGGCAGAGGGCGATGAAATAGAGGTGGTTGACGGCAAAGGCGGGTTGTTTCTTTGCCGCATCACTATGGCACATAGCAAGCACTGTGCGGTGGAGATAGTGAAAGAAGAGCATGAGGCTCCCCATTGGGGGTGTGAGATAGTGCTTGCCGTGGCACCCACCAAGAATCTAGACCGCATGGAGTGGCTTGCCGAGAAAGTCACTGAGATGGGCATAGACCGCATTATTCCGCTCAAGTGCAGGTATTCGGAGCGCAAGGAGCTGAAAACCGAGCGTATAGGCAAGATACTCGTTTCGGCAATGAAGCAGTCGCTGAAAACTGTGCTTCCAGCACTCGATGAGATGACACCGGTGATTGACGTCATAAATGCACCGTTTGCCGGCGAGAAATATATAGCCTATTGCGACAGTCGCATAGGGCGCAAGCTCTTTGCCGATGAATTTGTGAAGAAAAGAAACACGCTGATAATGATAGGACCTGAGGGCGATTTCAGTCCTGAGGAGATAGAGGCGGCACTGCGAGCCGGCTTCAAGCCGGTGTCGTTCGGTGAGAGCCGATTGCGCACCGAGACGGCAGCCATGTATGCCGTGGCGGCAGTGCATGCCATGAATCAGATAAAATAAATAAACATACGAAAACAGAATGATAACCGAATTTTTAAAATCATCGCCTGTCGGCAATTTCTTTCTCCTTGCCGGACCGTGCGTAATAGAGGGAGAAGAGATGGCAAGGGAGATAGCCGGGACAGTGAAAGAGATTACCGACCGGCTTCAGATACCCTATGTGTTCAAGGGCAGTTACCGCAAGGCAAACCGCTCGCGCATTGATTCCTTCACGGGAATAGGCGATATAGCAGCTCTTGAAATACTCAAAAAGGTGCGCGACACCTACGGCATACCGGTAGTGACCGATATTCATGCTGCCGAAGAGGCAGCTGTGGCAGCCGAATACGTCGATGTGCTTCAGATTCCCGCCTTTTTGTGCCGACAGACCGACCTCCTTGTGGCAGCCGCCCGCACGGGAAAGATGGTCAACATAAAGAAAGGGCAATTCTTGTCGGCAGAGGCTATGGCATTTGCAGTGCAGAAGGTGCGCGATGCAGGCAATAACGATGTGGCAATCACCGAGCGCGGCACCACATTCGGCTATCAAGACTTGATAGTGGATTTCAGAGGGTTCCCCGAGATGCAAAAGAACGGGTGTCCGGTGATTCTCGATGTGACACACTCGCTTCAGCAGCCTAATCAGTCGAAAGGCGTAACGGGAGGTCTTCCACACCTCATTGAGCCATTGGCGCGGGCTGCAGTGGCAGTGGGTGCCGATGGATTGTTCATGGAAACACATCAGAATCCGAGTGTGGCAAAGAGCGATGGCGCAAATATGCTTCGCCTCGACCTAATAGGGCAGATGCTGGAACGCCTCACCGAGTTACGCATGGCAGTGAATCGTATTAATGATATAAAAAAAGGATAAGTGAGAGCAAACTGCCTATAAAATGTGATAAAGTGTAAGATTCTGTGCGATTTTTTGAGAAATTATTTGCAACTTACAAATGATAGATATAACTTTGTCGTGTCAAAACGAATTATAACGAAATAAGCAAAAAAGGTATGATTACTTCCATTATTATTTCCCTATTTGTACCGGTCGTGGCGCTAATTAGTGTCGTGGTGGTCATTATTGAGAAGTAAATTTGGAGGAATCGCACAATTTAAAGCGAAAACAAATAATTTAGGATATTGAGACCTTTCCTCCACTTCATATTAAAGCAGGAAAGGTCTTTTTTTATTACAGAACAGAAAGGAGAAATAATGACATGAGTATTCCATTAAGAAGTTCCATAACTATGGACGGCCGGCGCATGGCAGGAGCACGTGCATTGTGGCTTGCCAACGGCATGAAGCCGGAGCAGATGGGGCGTCCGGTGATAGCCATTGTCAACTCGTTCACACAATTTGTGCCGGGACATACCCACCTACATGAGATTGGACAATATGTGAAAGCCGAGATAGAGAAGTTGGGCTGTTATGCGGCTGAGTTCAACACGATAGCTATCGACGACGGAATAGCTATGGGGCATGGAGGTATGCTCTATTCGCTTCCGTCGCGCGACTTGATAGCCGACAGTGTGGAGTATATGGTCAATGCCCACCGAGCTGATGCAATGGTGTGCATAAGCAATTGCGACAAAATTACTCCCGGAATGCTCATGGCAGCAATGCGACTAAACATTCCCGCAATTTTCGTGTCGGGAGGTCCAATGGAAGCCGGACGCCTTGGCAACAGGGCACTCGACCTTATCGATGTGATGATAGATTCAGCCGATAGCAGTGTTGACGATGCCACGGTGGCAAAAATAGAGGAATATGGGTGTCCTACATGCGGCTCGTGCTCGGGAATGTTCACCGCCAATTCCATGAATTGCCTTAATGAGGCAATAGGACTTGCGCTGCCCGGCAATGGCACCGTGGTGGCTACGCATGTCAACCGCAAGGAGCTTTTCCGCCGTGCGGCAAAAAAGATAGTGGAAAATTGCAGTGCCTACTATGAGAATGGCGACACGAGCGTGCTTCCGCGTAGCATAGCCACTCGCGAGGCAATGCTTAATGCCATGACGCTCGATATAGCTATGGGAGGTAGTACCAACACCGTGCTACATCTGCTTGCTGTGGCTAATGAGGCGGGAGTGGACTTCACTATGAAAGATATTGATGAGCTGTCGCGCAAGACGCCTGTGCTTTGCAAGGTGTCGCCCAACTCAAAATATCATATTCAAGACGTGAACCGGGCAGGAGGTATCATGTCGATAATGGGAATACTTGCCAAGCATGGACTTGTGGATACGACACTGAAGCGCGTCGATGGGCTGACTCTTGGTGAGGCTATTGACCGCTATGCTATAGAGGGAAAGGACTTCGACGATAAGGCGAGAAACTTGTGGAGCAGTGCGGCTTGCGGCATACGCACCACGAAACTTGGCGTGCAAGCCACTTATTTCCCGTCGCTCGATTCCGACCGAGCCACAGGCTGCATACGCGATTTCGAGCATGCCTATGTGAAAGATGGCGGACTTGCAGTGCTCTATGGCAACATAGCCGTCGACGGGTGTGTGGTGAAGACAGCAGGCGTAGATGAGAGCATTTTCCACTTCACAGGTACTGCAAAAGTGTTTGAATCGCAAGAAGATGCAGTGGAAGGAATCCTCAGTGACAAGGTGAAAGCCGGAGATGTGGTGGTAATAACCTACGAAGGTCCGAAAGGAGGACCGGGAATGCAGGAGATGCTTTATCCCACTTCCTACATTAAGTCGAAGCATCTTGGCAAGGAGTGCGCTCTTATTACCGACGGACGTTTCTCGGGAGGAACATCAGGGCTGTCGATAGGGCATATTTCGCCTGAAGCGGCACGTGGCGGCAACATAGGACTTGTGCACGATGGTGATGTGATAGAAATCAATATTCCGGAGCGTACAATCAATGTGAAAATCGACGATAAAGAGCTCGACGAGCGCAGAAGAGCCGAAGAAGCTCGGGGCAAAGAGGCATTTACGCCGAAGACACGCCGACGTGAAGTGTCGAAAGCCTTGCGAGCCTATGCATCGATGGTGACATCGGCAGATAAAGGCGGTGTGCGGGAATAATCAATAATCAAACAGAGAAAAAACATTACACGATATGAGCAATCAGATTTCAGGAGCTGAGGCATTAGTAAAGTCGTTAATAGCCGAAGGAGTCGACACCGTGTTCGGTTATCCGGGCGGAGCGATAATTCCGGTTTACGATGTACTATACGATTATAGCAAGGAGCTTAATCATATATTGGTGCGCCATGAACAGGGTGCAACACATGCAGCCGAAGGCTATTCGCGTGTGTCGGGACGTCCGGGAGTAGTAATTGTGACATCAGGACCGGCAGCCACCAACGTAATCACCGGATTGAGCGATGCAATAATGGACAGTACGCCATTAGTGGTAATCACCGGTCAGGTGTCGAGCGCATTTCTTGGCTCAGATGCATTTCAGGAAACTGATGTATTGGGAATCACCCAGCCGCTAACCAAGTGGAGCTACCAGATACGCAGTGCCGCCGACATACAGTGGGCGGTGTCGAGAGCATTCTACATAGCCACTACAGGGCGTCCGGGTCCGGTGGTGCTCGATTTCGCTAAAAATGCCCAACTTGAGAAGGTGGAGTGGACCGGCTACAAGAAGTGCCGCTATATACGCAGCTATATTCCTGAACCGGAAATATCGGAGCAAGTGCTGAATGAAGCAGCAGAGCTGATAAATCAAGCCGAGCGCCCGATGATATTTGCCGGGCATGGCATAGAGCTGTCGGGGGCAGAGCAGGAGCTACGGGAGATAGCAGAGAAAGCCGATATTCCGGTGGCGAGCACGCTTCTTGGCAAGTCGACACTTCCCACAACACACAGGCTCAATGTGGGTATGCTCGGTATGCACGGCAATGTTGCGGCAAATATGGCAACTTTCCGCACCGATGTGGTAATAGCGATAGGAATGCGCTTTGACGACCGTGTGACGGGCGATACGAACCAGTTCATAAAGCAGGCAAAAGTGATACACATAGATATCGATTCCACTGAGTTCGGGAAGATTATCCCCACAGATGTGGCAGTTCACGGCGATGCGCGCAACGTGTTGCAACGACTATTACCTAAAATAAATCAGGTACGACACGAAGAGTGGATAGCAAGTTTTGATGCCGACAAGCAGATAGAGCAGGCAAAGGTTATTGACAAGGAGATTTATCCTGCCGAGGGCGCAATCACTATGGGCGAAGTGGCACATAAAGTGTCGGAGGCAACAGGAAACAAGGCCATTCTCGTGACCGACGTCGGGCAGAACCAGATGCTGTCGTCGCGCTATTTCGGCTTCAGTGAGTCGCGAAGCATTGTCACGTCGGGCGGACTTGGCACTATGGGATTTGGCCTGCCGGCAGCTATTGGCGCAAAAATCGGTGCACCCGAACGCACGGTGTGCTTTTTTACCGGTGATGGAGGCTTGCAGATGACCGTGGAAGAGCTTGGCGTGATATTGCAATATGGCATAGAAGTGAAGATAATCTTGCTCAACAATAATTTCCTCGGAATGGTGCGCCAGTGGCAGGAGATATTCCAGAATTGCCGATACTCGCAGACCGAGATGATAAATCCCGATTTTGTGAAACTTGCCGAGTCCTATGGAATAGCGGCAGAAGATGTGGTGAGTCGCGAGCAGCTCGACGGAGCAATAGAACGCATGGTGAAGCACAAAGGCTCATATTTGCTCAATGTGAATATCGACCCGCAAGGTATGGTTTATCCCATGGTGCCTGCCGGAGCTCGCTTGGACAATATAATACTGAGCCGCAATGAGAAGTATAAGAAGCAAAGTTAAATTATAGCAATGGAAGAAAAGACATTATATACGGTGAGTATCTTCACGGAAAACCGTGTGGGAATGCTCAGTCAGATTTCTATTATCTTCAATCGCCGCAAGCTGAACATAGAAACGCTGTCGGTGTCGCCGTCGTCGATAGAAGGTGTGCATAAATTCACCATAACCGCCCATAGCGATGAGTCGACTATAGACAAGATTGTGAAGCAAATAGAGAAGCGCATCGATGTGCTGAAAGCATTTTATTACACTGATGATGAAATCGTGTATCAAGAAATAGCCTTATATAAGGTTCCCACGGCACAGTTGCTTGCCGAGCCAAATCTTGAGGCTATAATACGCCGCTACAATGCACGGATTCTTGAGATAACGCCCGAATATACCGTTTTAGAGAAATCGGGACATCATGAGGAAACACAATCGCTCTTTGAGGAGCTGAAGCGTTTTGATATACGCCAGTTTGTGCGAAGCGGCAGAGTTGCGGTAACGAAATGTACGTCGGAGTACGTCACTGAGTTTCTTGAGCAGCGCAATCAGTGTAAGGAAGAACTTCAGGAGGAGTGGCGCCATCAATGAAAGAATATTCACACACCTATTTTCTCACGGCAGGCGAGTGTGACGCCGAGTCGAGAATGCCTATGCCGCTAATAGTGTCGAGACTCATAGAGGTTGCCACAGAGCACGCTAATGCGTGGGGTGTGGGTTATTCCCGCCTCAAGGAGTCGGGACAAGCGTGGGTGCTCTCGCGCATATCGGTGGAAATGATGGAATATCCGCACGTCAATGAGGAGTACGCCATAACCACATGGGTAGAGAGTTATAACCGGCATTTCTCGGAGAGAAATTTTGTCATCACGGCAGGAGGAGAAGAGGTGGGATATGCCCGCAGTGTGTGGATGGTAATCGACACCGCACGACGCACGCTATGTGATATTTCGCAATTGAGCTATATCAGCGAAAACGTATCGGAACGCAGAAGTCCTATGACGCCAATCACCCGCTTGACGCCGGTGTCGGCGCGGCGCAGCGAAAGCTACACATTCGGTTATATCGATGTGGATTCCAACCGACATGTGAATAGTGTGAGCTACATAAAGTTGCTTATGAACAAGTGGAGTCTTGACTTCTACGACAGGCATCGCATAGCTCGGCTTGAAATGGCATATATCAAGGAGTGCCTGTGTGGAATGACGGTGAATGTGCTTATCGACGATAGCAATCCGCTCGATTGCACGGCTGAGATTGAAGCAGGAGGAACGGGATATTGCCGGGCGCGAATAGTATTTGCCGAGAGTGAATATAGGGCAGGATTAAATGATTGCAATAGTAATAACAACAATTAAATAAATATCCATATTTTAAATTTTAAAGATTATGGCAGTATTGAATTTTGGCGGGGTAGAAGAGAATGTTGTGACCCGCGAAGAATTTACACTTGAGAAAGCAAGAGAAGTATTGAAGGACGAAACGATAGCTGTGATAGGCTATGGTGTGCAAGGTCCCGGACAGAGTATGAATCTGCGTGATAACGGCTTTAATGTGATAGTCGGACAGCGCAAGGAAAGTAAGACATGGGATAAGGCAGTAGCTGATGGTTGGGTGCCCGGTGAAACTTTATTTGAGATAGAGGAGGCAGTGAAGCGCGCAACGATAGTGGAGTATCTGCTGTCGGACGCCGCTCAAATAGCAGTGTGGCCCACTATCAAGCCGCATCTCACGGCAGGCAAGGCACTTTATTTCTCACATGGATTTGGCATTACCTACAAGGAGCGTACGGGTATTATTCCCCCTGCCGATATTGATGTGATAATGGTGGCACCCAAAGGTTCGGGAACGTCGTTGCGCACAATGTTCCTTCAAGGACGAGGCTTGAATTCGAGCTACGCAATCTTCCAAGATGCTACGGGACGTGCATACGACCGTTGTATAGCACTTGGAATAGGAGTAGGCTCGGGATATCTTTTCGAAACTACCTTCAAGCGCGAAGTGTATAGCGACCTCACCGGAGAGCGTGGCTCGCTGATGGGTGCAATTCAAGGCTTGCTCTTGGCACAATATGAAGTGTTGCGTGAGAATGGACACACTCCGTCGGAGGCATTCAATGAAACCGTAGAGGAGCTGACACAATCGCTAATGCCGCTCTTTGCAGCAAAAGGAATGGACTGGATGTATGCCAACTGCTCTACTACTGCGCAGCGTGGTGCCCTCGACTGGATGGGTCCGTTCCACGATGCCATAAAGCCTGTGATGCAGAAACTCTATGAGAGTGTGAAATCGGGCAATGAGGCACAGATATCTATCGATACCAACAGCCAGCCCGACTATCGCGATAAGCTGAATGCCGAGTTGAAGCAGCTTCGCGACAGCGAGATGTGGCGCACCGGTGAAACAGTGCGCAAATTGCGTCCGGAGAATAACTGATGAAATAGAGCACTGAAGTGCGGAAAGCACAGTGTAGCAAAAAAGAAGAGGCTGTCTAACAAGTTTGGGCAGTCTCTTTTTATAGTTTCAACAGGCTAAA
>CAMEKH010000054.1 GCA_945921235.1 uncultured Prevotellaceae bacterium
ACGGGATTCGAACCCGCGACCCTCAGCTTGGGAAGCTGATGCTCTACCAACTGAGCTACTACCGCAAATTTGGTGGAGTGTGCGTTTTGTGATTGCAAATTTAGTGACTTTTTTTGCAAAATCAAAGATTCAGTATTAAAAAATAGGAATTTTTCGATTGTTGATATTATGATGATTGCAATATTGTTTGGTTGTCACTGTTTTACAATTCACGTAAGATTTGTTTGAGGGAATTATGGGCGTTGACCGCGATAAATGGCGGTGACGCTGTCGCGGTTGCCTGTTAGGGTTACGTATTTCACGGTTACGGTATCTCCGATATTGCTTCCGAAGATTTTGGCACGATTTTCTATGTCGGAATAATCGAATTCGAGCGAATCGCCGTCAGCGTTGAGAATAAGTATTGAGTTCATAGAGCGGTCGAGTGTGACGCCGATAGCTGTTTTTTCTTTTCCTATTTGGTCGGGGTTTACCATTTCGTGTGGGGTCACGGTGGGTGAGCAAGAGTCGTTTTCGCCTATGGTGTTGTTACTTGAGCTATTGCTATTTCCGCATGCGGCAAGCATTGTTGATATGGCGATACAAAGTGGATAAATTGCTTTTTTCATATAATAATGGTTTATTTGTGTGGCAAAATTACCATAAATTTATGCAAAACGAAAGAGTGTGAGAAAATTTATTTGTGCATATTGCCAATAAGATAACAAATTTTCGTAATTTTGCACAATATATGCGGTAATGCCGCGGCAATACGAAAAAAGCAAGTTATGGGTATATTCAATTTTTTTTCAAAGGAAAAAAAGGAAATTCTCGACAAGGGTCTGTCGAAAACGAAGGAGGGCGTATGGGGCAAAATCACTCGTGCCATAGCCGGAAAATCGAAGATTGATGATGATGTTCTTGATAATCTTGAGGAAGTTTTCATTACGTCAGACGTAGGAGTTGATACTACATTAAAGATTCTTGACCGCATTCAGAAGCGTGTGGCGAGAGATAAATATGTCGGTTCGGCTGAATTGAACGATTTGCTTTGTGAGGAGATAACCGAATTGCTTGCAGAGAATAACACTGAAGTTGGTGTTGATTTTGAGGTGCCGAGCGCTAAGCGTCCGTATGTGATAATGGTTGTGGGCGTGAATGGTGTGGGTAAGACTACAACGATAGGAAAACTTGCATATCAATTTAAGAAAGCCGGTAATAAGGTTGTGCTTGGTGCTGCCGATACTTTCAGGGCGGCTGCTGTGGAGCAACTTGATATTTGGGGAGAGCGAGTGGGTGTGTCGGTGGTGAAGCAGCAGATGGGTTCGGACCCGGCATCGGTGGCATTCGACACTGTTTCTTCGGCAAAAGCTCAAGGGGCAGATGTGGTGATAATAGATACGGCAGGACGTTTGCACAACAAAAAAGGGTTGATGGACGAGCTGACGAAGATAAAGAATGTGATGCGCAAAGTGCTGCCTGATGCACCTAACGAGGTTCTTCTTGTGCTCGATGGCTCGACCGGACAGAATGCATTTGAGCAAGCCAAGCAGTTTGTGGCTGCCACTGAGGTTAATGAGCTTGCTATAACCAAACTTGATGGTACTGCAAAAGGAGGAGTTGTGATTGGAATAAGTGACCAATTCAAGATACCGGTAAAATATATTGGTCTTGGCGAGGGTATGGAAGATTTGCAGATTTTCAGGAAAGAGGAGTTCGTGAAATCATTATTTGGAAAATAAGTTATTTAAAGAATCACTAATCACGCACACACTCTCTCCTATGATTCGCAAATAAATGACATGAAGAAAAATAGAATTGACGTTATAACACTTGGTTGCTCGAAAAATCTCGTTGACTCTGAGCGTTTGTTGAAGCGTTTTGAGGATTGCGGGTATGAGGTGGCACACGATTCCGCATCGGTGTGCGGAGAGGTAGTAGTAATCAATACATGCGGATTTATCGGCGATGCCAAAGAGGAGTCGATAAACACCATATTGGAGTATGTGGAGGCGAAGAAGCGGCATCGCATAAAGCATTTATTTGTGATGGGGTGTCTCTCGGAACGTTATTTTAATGATTTGAAGATAGAGCTTCCCGAGGTTGATAAATTCTATGGGAAATTTAATTGGAGCGAACTGATAACTGACCTGAAGCAGATAAATCCGCCGACGAAAAATTATGAACGTCATTTGACTACACCGTCGCACTATGCATATTTGAAGATATCGGAAGGTTGCAATCGCTTTTGCGCTTTTTGTGCCATACCCTTAATTACCGGTCGCCACACTTCAGTGCCCATAGAGCAAATCGAGGAGGAAGTTCGCACGCTGGTGGAGGAGGGCGTAAAGGAATTTAATGTTATAGCTCAAGACCTATCGTCATACGGAATCGACATATATGGGAAGATGATGTTGCCTGAGCTTATTGAGCGTATAGCATCGATTGAAGGTGTGGAATGGATTAGATTGCATTATGCTTATCCATCGAATTTTCCTTATGAGATTCTACCCGTGATGGCTCGGCATAAAAATGTGTGCAAGTATCTTGATATTGCTTTGCAGCATATCAGCGACAATGTGCTGAGCAATATGCGTCGACATATCAATAAAGAAGAAACGCTTCGACTTATAGAGCGGATAAGAAGAGAGGTTCCCGGTATACACCTTCGCACCACGCTTATGGTGGGATTCCCGGGTGAAGGAGAGGCAGAATTTGAAGAGCTTAAAGAGTTTGTGCAGAGTGCACGGTTTGAGCGAATGGGGGCATTCGCCTATTGTGAGGAGGAAGACACTTATGCAGCCAAGAATTATGTTGATGAAATTCCGCAAGAAGTGAAAGATGAACGTCTTGATGAGATAATGGCACTTCAAGAGAAAATATCGCTTGAGTGTAATGAAAAAAAGACGGGGCATATTTATAGGGTGATAGTGGATAGGGAGGAGAGTGATTATTATGTGGGTAGAACCGAATATGACTCACCTGAGGTAGACCCCGAAGTACTCATAAAGAAAACACGTAAGCTTGCACCTGGAGAATTCTATGATGTGTGCATTGATTCGGCATTGCCATTTGAATTGATAGGAACGGTAGTTGAAGCCGAATGAGAGAAGAAATAGGAATAAAGAAACTTAGGAGAATGCGATGAGCGATATTGAAAAAAACAGCATAATAATTCAAGCTGTGTCGAAGGCTATTGCTACAGGGACACATTTCTATGCCTATCGAATGCCCGGAGAGCTTGATTTTCATTTTGGGGCGCAGATAATCGACCAGCATACACCTGTGGGTTTCTATATTAAGCCATTCAGCGAGAGTGGCACGTGCCCTACAACATATATTTCAGCACAGTTTGATGCAGTGAAATTCCTGCGAATGCCTAATTCGGCATTGTCAAGGCGTAGTGTGCATAAAGTGGAAAATGCGAGCACACCGCAAGAGAAATATATGGAACAGGCAAATGATATGATAGATAGAATGCGAAAGGGCGAATTGCTCAAAGTAGTGTTATCTCGCACTATTTCGGGCGATAGCAGTAATGTCGATTGGAGCAACGTGTTTCAAGAGCTTGCAGTAGATAATCCCGATTCATTTGTTTTTATCTTCAATACTGAAACCACCGGCACGTGGATTGGAGCATCGCCTGAGAGGTATTTGTCGTATGCCGGTAAGAGTATTAGCACTATGGCGTTGGCGGGAACACGCATCGCAGGGGTAGAAGGAGAATGGGGCAAAAAGGAAATAGTAGAGCAATCAATAGTTGCCGATTATATATCAGAAATATTCGATAAGGCTAATGTGAGGTTTACAAAGTCGGAAACTTATACGCGAAGAGCCGGCAATGTGGAGCATATCTGTACTGAATTTTCCGGAGAGGTGACAAATCCATCGCAGGTGGATAAGATGCAGACGATGCTACATCCTACGCCTGCACTTGCCGGAATGCCGACAAAAGAGGCTATCAAGCTGATAAAAGGCACCGAATTGCATAATCGCAGGTACTATGGCGGATATATTGGTCCGATAAACGCATGGGGTAATTTTGATTTCTTTGTTAATTTACGTTCCCTTGAGTTTGATAAGGAAAAATATTGCATTTATGTGGGAGGCGGACTTACCGCCGATTCCGTAGCCGAACAAGAGTGGGAAGAAACATGCCAAAAGTCGCAATTATTGCTTAAGTATATTGAAAGATAGTGCAAGGTAATTGCAAAAGCAAAAAGGAGCGGAGTTGTGGAACTCGGTTAAGCCGAACCGCCCCTTTTTTATGAAAAAATTTTCTCAAGGCAATGTTGAAAAATCGCAATCGCACCAAAGTTTCACTGAGCCTGAAGCGAGAGAGCCGTTTACATCAATTATGCGCTGATTTGAACTTCCTCGGAATCTGAGCGATGTGTTGCGCAGATTAATCAAGAAAGGTCCATCAACGAGCACATCAATGAAGTTGAGTAAGCCGTTTAGGCTATTGTCATTAACAATATCTTCCCACACATATCCTGTGTAGCACCAAATCGTCTTGTGTAGCTCATTGCGTATGCGCTGTGCGAGAATCTGCACGTTATCGTGCTGGAAAAAAAGGGTCACCGCCCGAGAAAGTAACATTAAAGTCGTTATATGCCACAATTTTCATAATATCATCAATCGAGACTTGTTTTCCTGCTTCAATATCCCACGATTTGCGGTTGTGACATCCTTCGCAATGATGATTGCACCCGGAAAAATATATTGCCGTACGCAGACCGGGACCATCGACCGATGTTCCTTCAATAATGTCAAGAACTGAAAGAGTCATTACCTATATTGATTAAAATCAAGAATTTATTTGTGAATTATGCGGTCGTTAAGTTCGGCAAGTTTGGCGGAGTTCCATCGGTCGGTAGTTCCAACAAGATACCCGGTTATTCGTTGCAGTTTGTCGATATTAAGACTGCCGCATTTGGGGCATACATTAAGGCCTTCGGTAGCATCTTCGTAGCCACAATCCATGCACCTATTGCGGTTATGGTTCACTGAACCGTATCCAATGTTGTATTTATCTATTAAGTCCACAATAGCCATAATTGCTTCGGGATTGTGTGTAGCATCGCCATCAATTTCTACATAGAAAATGTGTCCACCACGCGTAAGGTCGTGGTAAGGAGCTTCAATTTGTGCTTTATGACGTGGGCTGCAATGATAGTAGACCGGCACGTGGTTTGAATTAGTGTAGTAATCCTTATCGGTGACTCCGGGGATAATACCAAATGATTTTCGGTCTTTTTTTGTGAATCTGCCCGACAATCCTTCGGCTGGAGTTGCAAGAATGCTGAAATTGTGCTGATATTTTTCAGAGAATTCGTTTGCTTTGTCGCGCATATGTCGCACGATTTTCAATCCTAATTCTTGGCTCTCTTCACACTCTCCATGATGCTTTCCGGTGAGAGCGATAAGACATTCGGCGAGACCAATGAATCCGATTCCCAGTGTACCTTGATTGATAACCGATTCTATTGTGTCGCCGGGTTTTAGGTTGTTAGCTCCATTCCAGAGCTTCGACATAACTAAAGGAAATTGCTTTGCGAGTGCGGTTTTTTGGAAATTAAAACGGTCGTTGAGCTGTCGGGCAGTAATGTCGAGCATAGAGTCGAGCTTGGAGAAAAAAGCCGCAATGCGTTCTTCTTTATCGACAAATCCCATGCATTCAATGGCTATTCTCACAATATTTATAGTAGAGAACGATAAGTTGCCTCGCCCCACTGATGTTTTTTCACCGAATCGATTCTCAAATACGCGAGTTCGACACCCCATAGTTGCCACTTCGTATTTGTAGCGACAGGCATCTTCGGCATTCCATTTCTCGTGGAAATTAAAAGTGGCATCGAGATTAACAAAATTAGGGAAGAAACGTCGAGCTGTCACTTTGCAAGCTAATTTATATAAGTCGTAATTTCGGTCGGTAGGCAGATAACTTACACCACGCTTCTTTTTCCATATTTGGATAGGGAAAATTGCGGTAGCACCATTGCCTACGCCCTCGTAGGTAGATGTAAGCAATTCTCTTATAATGCAACGACCTTCAGCCGATGTGTCGGTTCCGTAGTTGATAGAACTGAACACGACTTGATTACCACCGCGAGAATGAATGGTGTTCATGTTGTGGATAAATGCTTCCATTGCTTGGTGAACGCGGCAGACAGTACGGTTTATCGCATGCTGAAGCACTCGGTCTTTTCCGGAAAGACCGGTGAGGTCGGATTTTACAAAATCATCTATTTTAATGTTGTAGAGGGAGGAATAGTCATTACCATCAAGGGCTTCAATGTTCTTTATTTCCTCAATGAAGGAGCTACGCACGAATGGGGCAAGGAAAAAATCAAAAGCAGGAATAGCTTGTCCGCCATGCATCTCGTTTTGAGCTGTTTCGAGTGAAATACAAGCTATTACGCTTGCAGTTTCTATTCGTTTTGCAGGGCGAGATTCACCATGACCGGCAATGAAACCTCCCTGAAGGATTCGGTCGAGTGGGTGCTGCACGCACGTAAGACTTTTTGTCGGATAGTAGTCTTTGTCGTGAATGTGGATATAATTGTTGCGGACAGCTTCTTTAGCCTCTTCGCTAAGTAGATAGTCGTCGACAAACGGCTTTGTGGTTTCACTGGCGAATTTCATCATCATACCGGCAGGAGAGTCGGTGTTCATATTGGCATTCTCGCGAGTGATGTCGTTATTTTTCGCTTCGATTATTTCAAGGAATATGTCGCGGACTTTAGCTCGCCGAGCGATGCTTCGCTTGTCGCGGTAGGCTATATACTTCTTGGCAACCTCTTTTCGAGGGCTACGCATAAGTTCGAGTTCCACTTGGTCTTGAATCTCTTCTACCGACATACGCTCTTTTCCGCGAGCACCGATTTTATCGGCTATGCGTTGAATAAGGGCTTCATCTTCACCTTTTTCAGTTTGGAACATGGCTTTACGAATAGCCGCTTTAATTTTTTCCTCATTATAGCCCACAATGCGACCATCGCGTTTCTCCACAATCTGTATCATTGAATTATCGGAATGATTTTAATTAAAAATGTTTTTAGTAATTGCAAGATATATTAGCCACTTTAGATAGCTGTTTTGCGAATTTATTTGCAGTTGCAAAGCTATATAATATTTACTGAATTGGCAAATTATTAGAATAAAAAATATTATAAAAATTTTATTTTGGAAAACAATTAGAAGATATTGCTTTTTTAAGCACCTTAATATCAATGAGATAAAAAATAAAATGGAAAACTTTCTAATTGTATTATAATATAAAATTACCTGTAAAAAATTCTATTAAATATTTATACCCACACGAAAGGGAGTTCACGTTGGTTGGCTGAATTGTTGGTTTGCGAAGACTTAATTGCTGTGGAATAACTATTGTGCTTGTTAAGCATTAAAGGAATGTTGTAGCTCCAACCTTGCGATTGATTCCGCACATTAAGAGTTGCAATTCCGAAGCAATGCTTTGCTTTCAGATAAGCGAATTTCACAATTTCGGAGATTCCTGCGAATTCGTTGCCATATAGATTGAGCAGGCTTTTGCCATTTTGGGTCAGACAGACAAATATGTTGTCGCCCGGGAATACTTTTTTGTTGTTGTCGCACATAATATTCTCATTTTTAATGCAAAAGTAGAGAATGCATGTGCACAGCTGTTGCCCGATTAGGTGAAATAAGATTAAAAGTGATATGTGCAATGTGACTATTAGTAGCATCTACCGGAGAAATATTGATTAACCCTTTAGTGCTACAAAATAGTCCTTAAGAATATTGGCGTTCAATTTGTTAGGCGTGTATACTGAAAGTATGGAAGCCCTATGGTGAGAGAAGAACTCGGGAAGGACCGATTTCAATTGGTCGGCTGAGGCAGCTTCGAAGAAATCGAACCCGAAAGCAGAAGCGTATTCTTTAACGGGGGTATGGCGATTTACCTCGAAATATTGTTCCAATTCAGGCAGACTTGAAGGTCCGTTAATGAACCGGAAAATTCCACCACCTCCATTGCACATCACAATGATTTTAAATCGGGCGGAATTATACTGCGATGCCAATCCGCTCAAGTCGTAGCTGAGACTCATATCGCCGGTGATGAGAAGAGTGTCGGCGTCATTGTGGGCTAAAGAAGCCCCCAGCGCCGTAGATGTGGTTCCATCTATTCCGGCAACCCCTCTATTGCAGTAGGAGTGTAGGAGGTTAGGGGAGTCAAAAAGCTGAGCATAACGAATAGGAGTTCCGTTGGATAGTTGCAGGAAAGTTCCTTTAGGAATTTTCGGTAAAATAATTGAAAAAGCTTTCAAGTCGCACCATGGGGCATTATCTATAAAAGATTTATGACACATAGCCGCTTTCGCCTCGGCGAGTTTCCATAGCTTGGCATAATCGCTGCAAATATATTCTGCCATATTCGAATTGCTGAGATTTTCAGCTATTTGCGTGAAGAAATCAGCAGGTTCAATTGGGAAGGAGTGAGATAGATTCTGAATAGTATCGATTAAATTATCGTCGATTCCTATGCGCCAATGCTGCGAAGCCTTGTAAGTGCGCAAGAAGTGCTTTAGCATTCTTGTTACAGGAGCGCCGCCGAAAGTAATGAGCAATTGAGGAGCAAATTCTATACATTCCGAGGCGTCGATAGCCGATAGAGTTCGGTCTATTGTAGGAATAAAATTCGGATTGTGAATGTTTGCAATGGTTTCGGAGAGTACAATTACATTAGGCAGAGAGGCTATGAGCGACAATGCATTATTAAGTCGCTCATTTTCATCGCACATAGAAGCCACAATCATCACACGCTTAGTGGAGGCTATTGTGTGAGCATAGATGTTGGCATCAGTATCGCCAAGCGCTCTTTGGATATTGCAATCACACACTATTCGGGTAGTGTCGGAGGGGCGGTTAGTTACTCCGCACAGAGGTTCTCCGAGTTGAACGTTAATGTGAATAGGTCCCATAGGGCTTCGCACGGCAGAAATCGCTGCATCGTTAGCCATTCGGTTTATCCACCATTTATCGTTATCGGAATTCACCGATGAGGGAAAGTTGAATGAGCGTTTCACCACATTTGCAAGGGAGCCGAATTGGCGTATTGTCTGACTATCATTTTGGTCAATCCATTCGGCGGGGCGGTCGGCTGAAATGAAAATCAAAGGAAGATGCCGGTAGTATGCTTCGGCGGCAGCCGGGGCATAATTCAGCACGGCGCTACCCGAAGTGCATACCACAGCCACCGGTTTGTGCGTTTGCTGAGCAATTCCCAATGCAGCGAAAGCGGCACTGCGTTCATCAACAATCACAAAGCACTTTATGCGCTTTTCGCGAGCGAAAGCCACGATGAGAGGAGCATTGCGAGAGCCGGGAGATATCACAGCGTGTGCCACGCCTTGTCGTGCAAGCACTTCCACAAGCATAGAGCACGATTCGTGGTCGGTGGTTATTTGAGCATTCGGGTAAACATTCATTTCAGTAGAAGATATTGGTTTATAATTTCAGTGTATTGTCGCACACGGCGGCAGCCTCTTTGCGGTGAGTAACCATTATAATGGTTTTGCCATGGCAGAAATTGGCTATTCGCACAAAAAGTTCTTTTTCGGTTGAGGCATCGAGAGAAGAACTAATTTCGTCAAGGAGCATTACAGGGCAAGAGCGGAGCAAACCGCGGGCAATGGCAATGCGTTGCATCTGTCCTTCGCTAAGCATTATTGCATGTTCTCCCACCGGAGTATCCAGCCCTTGCGGTAGAGAGAATACGAAGTCGGCAACAGCAGCATGGAGCACATTGCATAAATCCTCGTCGGTAGCATCAGGAGCGGCGAGAAGCAGATTGTCGCGAACGGAGCCGCTGAGAAGGGTATTTCCTTGCGGGATATAAGTAATATAGCGTCGCATTGCCGACGATGATATTGCATTTCCCGAGTTATCGTAAATCTCCACGATGCCGCTTTGAGGCTCGATTAATCCGAGAATGAGGCGCAACATTGTGGTTTTACCGCAACCCGTAGTGCCAACAACAGCGGTTGAGGAGCCGGCTTTGAAATCGTGGCTGAAGTGGCATAGCGTAGGTTGAGAGTTGTCGGGATAGGTGTAACAAATATCCGACAGGCGCACGCCCACGCAATCGGCGGAAACCACTGAGTCGGTGGGCTTAGGCTCAGGTTCCATTTGCTCTATTTCGAGCAAACGGTCCACGCTCGCAGTGGCATGCATAATTTGAGGGACCATTGAAAGCATTGATAGTATAGGATTCTGTATTTGGCTCACGAGCTGAAGAAAAGCAGCCATTACACCGAAAGAAATTATACCATCACGAAGTTGTAGACCTCCGTAGACAAAAGCACCAAAATAACCTATTCCGAATGTCGATGACAGCAAAATTCTGCTCACTGTAGTAAAGCGAGTGCGTGTCACAATGAGTTGTTTCAGTCGCTTTTGCATAGCGGCGAGTTTTACGGACAGGAGTTGGCTGCTTTCAAGCGATTTCAGAATACTTTCATGCTCCACAGTTTCCTGCACAAGCATTTGCAGGCGGCTTTCCTCGGTGCGAATGTCGAGTGTCATCAATCGCAGTTTGTGAGCAAGATATTTGGCGCAAACCACAACTACAGGAGTCAGGAGTAGCAAACTCCAAGCCAGCACGGTGTCCATTGTGTAGAGCAGGGAAAAAGCGCCAAGAAGCTGAGCTGAAGTAATCACCATGCGAGGCAATACGTCGGCAGTGATAGCCGACACAGTGTCGATGTCGCGCTCCAGTCTTTGCCCTATATCGCCGGAATGAAGTCGCTCGGCAGTGGTGTACATTTTCCGGTTGAGCAGTGTGTCATAAAGTCGGCTTCTGATGGCGTTTTGTTGCTTTATATTAGCAATATCCCTCAAGTAGAACACCGATTGGCGCAACGCAATGGAAATGGCGAGGACTCCAAATAGAAGCAGAATCTCGGCATATACATTTTCGCTCCACACGGCATAGTCGATGAAGCGGCGGCTAAGCCACACTAAAAGCAACCCGAAGGCAGCTTGTGCAATACCGATTATTATTCTTACTGCAACATTGGATTTAATTGCCGACAGCTGCGCCCAAAACCAGCGTGCGTAGCTCATTTTTCAACCAATCCTTCGCTTATCCAGCGTTCTACCATAGCTTGAGTGTCGGCAAGTGCTTTTTGTGCGTCGACTTCGTATTCGTTGCACAGAGCCTCCGAAAGTGATTCGGGTGAAAATTCACCTTGATTGATAGCTTCTTTCCACAGGAAGGCGGCAGTGCCGTTGAGTGACACAAGTTTGCCGAAATCCACTGTTGAAAGGCCTTCAGCCATAATTACATTTTCGCCACATACTTGGCGCAACTTGAAACCATCTTTAATTTTCATGTTTCTTATTATATGCGTTATAGAAATTTGATATTCAGTAAAAATCTTTTGAATGTTTATAGTCTTTAGCCGTGCATTCCGAAAATTCGGCATAGCTTATAGAATCTCAACAGCCATAACCTTATGGGTGATAAGAAGTGCCACACTTTCCATTTCATAATTGCTCGGCGGCTTACGAGGCTATGACGATGCCCCTTACGGTCGGCTACAGACACGGCTTGTGCTATTATGTCGCTTGTGCTACAGTGTTCGCGCAAGTTGATGTTGCCGTCGCCCTCAAGGGTTATGTTGTCGCCCTCAATTTTCACCACACGATGAATTACATACCGCTTTTCGACTGTTATAGCAAGCACCACATCGCCAATGTGTATGCCCGAATCGCCAATGGCGTGAAGCTCTACGCTGTCGCGACCTCCGATAATAAATGGAAGCATACTTCTCCCATTCACAGGTAAGAGCACATTTTGTCCGGAGTCGACAAGGCACTTCACTTCATTGATTAGCGGACCTATCGGTTTATTTATTTTTCCCATTGTTCGCACACTGTTTTGTGGCACAAAATAGCTGCCTCATCATCGGGGAGGCAGGCGAGATGCCAAAACTTCACGTTTTTAACTAAGCGCTCAGCCGTGTTGTGAATTTTATCAGCCATTATGTGTTCCCAGCGTTTACCGGCTATAGAATTAATTACATCGACGTAAGCCTCAACGGCTGATAAACGGCGAATAACATTCTCTTTGTGTTGACTAAGTTGTACTATCGCACCTATCGGGCGGCTATCGGCTTTGTAGCATGGGGTTTTCCCGCTCCAAGGTGAGCCGAACGCCACAGCCGATCCATTGTCGGTAATACGCACAATAGGGTGGTCATCGTTAAGTAACCAAGTTCCCGGTATATTCTTGAGCCATAGTCTTGAATGTGTACTTTTACCGGTTCCGCTCACTCCGAGGAATAGGAAAGCTCGGTCATTGTCGACAACCGTAGATGCATGAAAAGCGAGAGTGCCGAAATCGACGGTTTTAAAAGCAAAAAGTATTTTCAAGGCACAATCTATAGCAATAGCCGAATAACGACCTGTTACATAGAGCGACGATTGAGTGTAATTCTCATCGCTCACTAATAAAGCCTTAGTATCGTCCCAAAATATTGATAGAATATTTCTGCCATCAGCGGTGATTCCACTCACAAAGGTTTGTCCGAAGCTGTCTTGGCGTGTTTCTTCGGTGAATTCAATACCAAGTGTTTCTTCCGAGCCTTTATAAATATCGATTGTGAATAACGGATTGCCCTGAGTTACGGCAAAAGGACCATACTGGGTATCCGGCAGACTGATAGCATCGTGCAGTCTCACAGCGAAAATGTGTTGTGCTACGCAGAATAGTTTGGAGATATATTTCATGTCATTTTTTATTATTTCTATTGGTCAGCGCAAGCCGTCGTTGGCTAATGCGTTTCGGTATTGTTATTAAAATCAGTCGGATATACTCCAATGCTTCCCCGACGGTTTCTGCGGGAGCTAAAGGAGCTTGCCTTATGCGGCGCATAATGTAGCATTTCATACGCTTAAAGAAACCCAAACTCTCACTGCGAGCGAACTTCCCGAAGTTGCCACCTTCAGCTATCACATTCATAAGCAGAGCGCCATAACGGTAGTCGGGGGAAGCAATGGTGTGCGCATCGTCGAGCTTGAAAGCCGAGGTCAAGAGCCACATTAGAGCTTTTGCAAAGTTACACATTCCTAATTTAGGGAGTAATGGCTTCACGAAAGCGATGTCTGATGAAGAAGCGTTGCGGAGCAGAACGTAGAAATCGATTATATGGCGAATTCCGATTCCGTTGCTCAAGCAGTGATGCAACAGGTGCGCGAGTTGCATCAGTATGTTGAACTTCACCGAAGGCACACGAAATCCCTTGTGGCACATCTCGGAGCGGAGTATTTCTTCATGTAAAATTTTTTGAAGCCTTTTATTATGCCATGGCGCAAATAGTCCCGACGATGGAAGGACGTGTACTTCCACACTTATTCCGCTTTTGAGTGGCTTAATGTGAACATGATGGCTTGCAGGAGTATATTGTTCGGCAAGAATGCCGGCAGCATTGAGCTTAGATGCTACTATTTGTTTTCCCCCTTCGGCGAATATGTCGATGTCGCCCGGTGTACGCACCCCTTCGGCAGGATACATCAAAGCATTTCCCTGCCCTTTCAATATTGTTGAGCGCATGCCGAGTCCATCAATAAGCTCGGTCATTCGCTTGGCTTCAATGTCGAAAGCTATGTTTAATCTTTTGATATTCTGTGCTTCGGCAGCCCATCGCATCAGCAAGTCGAGAGGTGGCTTTTGTGATGAATTGGCACGTTCCAATCCGGCAAACGCCACTCCTGTAACCGATTGTCGGCCGGCTTCGGCATGTAGCCAGCGCCAGTCTTCGGCTGAAGGAGTATATGCAAAAGCATCGTCAATTTTCAATCCGGCTCTCAAGAGTGCGAATAGCTGTTCGTATCTATTATTCATTAATTATTATGTTATAGATTCTTCCAATCTACAAAATTGCAGTAATTTATTGGATTTATTTCAATTTTAAAGAGAATTTTTGTAATTTTTGAGTTGATTTTATGTATTTTGTATGGAGTGTAGAGTCCAACAGCAAGTGCAAAATTAGTAAAAGTGCATGAAGAAACAATTT
>CAMEKH010000055.1 GCA_945921235.1 uncultured Prevotellaceae bacterium
CGACCTCACAATTGCTACCGGCGGTCCTATCATAATGGTGCAGGTGGAGAATGAATATGGCTCCTACGGCATCGATAAGCCTTACGTGGCTTCTATCCGCGATATGCTTCGCGCCAATTTCGGTGGCAATGTGACGCTGTTTCAGTGCGACTGGGCTTCGAATTTCCTTAATAACGGACTCGATGACCTTATCTGGACCATGAATTTCGGCACCGGTGCAAATATTGACGAGCAGTTTGCTAAGCTGAAGGAGGTGCGCCCCGATAGCCCACTGATGTGCTCCGAATTTTGGAGCGGCTGGTTTGACAAGTGGGGTGCTAACCATGAAACACGCCCTGCCGCCGACATGATTGCCGGAATCGATGAAATGCTCTCTAAGGATATTTCCTTCAGCTTGTATATGACGCATGGCGGTACAAATTGGGGACACTGGGCGGGGGCTAACTCTCCGGGATTTGCTCCCGATGTGACTTCCTACGACTACGATGCGCCTATCAGTGAATCGGGCATGACTACTCCTAAATATTGGGAACTGCGAAAGACGCTCGAGAAGTATTCGGGCGGCAAGAAGCTGCCTAAGGTGCCGAAGCCTATTGAACCTATTGCTGTTAAGCCGTTTGCCTTCACCGAGTTTGCTCCGCTGTGGGAGAATCTTCCCGAGCCGAAGCACGACTTGCAATTGAAGACTATGGAGGAGTATAATCAAGGTTTCGGTAGCATCGTCTATCGCACTGTGTTGCCTGCCTTGCCCGCCGGGGCTACGCTCTTGGTCGACGAAGCTCACGATTTTGCTCAGATTTTTGTCGACGGGCAATTTATCGGAAAGCTCGACCGCAGAAATGGCGAGAAGGAGCTTTCTCTGCCGCCTTGCGCCAAGGGTGCTCGCCTCGATATTCTTGTGGAGGCTATGGGGCGCATAAACTTCGGGCGCGCAATAAAGGATTTTAAGGGAATAGTGGGCAGTGTCACTATTTCAGCTGAGAGCGATGGCTATGTGTGGACTGCCTCGCCGAGCGATTGGCAGGGTTTCAACATCGACGACGTGTATGAAACCTACACTGCTATGAATTTCCGCCCTATTAATGAGGCTATGCGGTGCGACAATCGTCTGCCTCGTGGCGTGTATCGCACCACATTCACGGTGAAGAAGCCGTCGGACACTTTCCTTAACTTCGAAACGTGGGGCAAGGGACTCGTTTATGTGAATGGACACCCTATGGGCAGAATTTGGGAAATCGGTCCGCAGCAGACGCTCTATATGCCTGGTTGCTGGCTGAAAAGCGGCGTAAATGAAATTTTGGTGTTCGACGTTGTTGGTCCTCGCGATGCTCGTTGCGAGGGATTGAAGGAGCCGTTGCTCGACAAGCTACTTGTGAAGAAGCGCACCATACACCGCGAGCCGGGACAGAATCTTGATTTGTCGGGCGAGAATGTCGTGCTCGAGGCTTCGTTTAAGCCCGGCAACGGCTGGCAGGAGGTGAAACTCGATGCTCCGCTGCGGGGCAGATATGTGTGCATCGAGGCACTCGATGCTATCGACGGGGGAGATGTGGCGGCTATTGCCGAGATGTATCTCCTCGACGACAAGGGCGAACGACTGTCGCGTGAGCCGTGGACGGTGACTTATGCCGACAGCGAGAATACCGATGGCGTGAACCGTTCGGCTGACAAGACGTTCGACCTTCAGGAGTCGACCTATTGGCAGACGGTGGCGGGTGTGCCGTTCCCTCACGCTATTGTTATCGACTTGGGGAGCATCCGCAATATTTCGGGATTCCAGTGCCTGCCTCGCATGGAGGCGGCGGCTCCGGGAGCGATTGGGCGTTTCCGCCTATATGTGAAGTCATCCCCTTTCGCCATGTAGCCCGCCATGCCGCCACCGCCACCACAACAATGGGGCGGGTGGGGTGAGGTGACAAAAAATGGCGGGATTGAATTGCCAATCCCGCCTAATTATAATAAATTCTTCTTCTAATCAAAGCATGTCGTCATTCTCTTCTTCTTGCGTATCTTTAGTGCTTCCTTCGAAGAGCATATTTTGACTTTTTATTTCGAGAACATCGAGTTCGGGTTCTATATATTCTTTCATCATAATTGTATGGAAATATTTAAGGTTTTATTCATTTCTTATTTCACAATCACTTTTTGGTTGCCTTGAATGTAGAAGCCCGGTGCGGGATTTTCCACGCGGCGTCCACTGAGGTCGTAGATAGTGCGGTCGGCATCTTGTTCTGAAATCTCTATGCCCTCCACGTGCGATGGCTTAGGATTGATAACGAAGCTCTTTGTGCTGCCGGCACTTGCCGCAGGCACTTTCAGGTATGCCTTGTTGGGCTGGGCTGAAAGTGAGCCATCGTTAGCGTTGGTGAGGTAGAAGCCGATGCCGCTCTTGTCCGATTTCTTGTTGTAGGCAAGACGATAGTATTTATATCCGCCTTCAGCAGCCACAGTCTTTGCATTGCCGGGAGTGGCAACGAGGTGGGTTGTTGTGCCGAATTTTGCGGGAACGAGTCGTCCTTCGGAGATGGCTGTAACAGTGATGTCGGGAGTCGAAGCCTTCACAAGCACGCCTTCGCCTTGAGCCACTTTGCCACCTTCACGCTTTGTGAGAGTGAGGGTGCTGCCTGCCACTGTCACATCGTAGAGCTGAATAGTCTGTCCCCCGGCTACACTAAGCTCCATGTCGCTGTAGATGTTGCTGAATGTAGCATAGTAGTCAGGTCCTGCGCCGTCTATTGAAGCTGTTGCCTTGGTTGGCAGCGATGCCATGTAGTCGTAGGCAATGATTTTGGTGTCTCCTGGGGTCGCACCGAGTTTCAAGTCGATAGTGTAATATCCATTGGCTGTGAAATACCAGTTTCTATTGCGGTTCTCGTAGTAAGGTGCTGTTTGCTCAGTATCTGCTACGAGTGTCGTAGTTTTCCAATTACTGCTTGCACCCGGCTGGAAATTCAATCCATCATAATTGGTGCGATTTGCAGTGAAGCGGAATTCATTGTTGAAAGTCTCGTCCTGTGCATAGAAATGACCTTTATAGCGATAAGTGCCATCGCCCACATAATCAAGTTTCGTTCCTTTGCTTAAGTTCCACTCTCCAAATTCTTGTCCGATGATATATATATCAAGTTTTCCGCCAAGTGAAGTGAAATCAGGACCTATATATGTAGCTGTAAGAGTCATTGCGTCTAAGTCGAGTACGAGATGATATGCACCGGCAGTTTTAACTACCCAATTGTTCTCATCCCCTGAACCATGCCAAAAATAGTTATCGGAGGTTAACCCCTCAGTGCCGAATTTTTTTTCACTAGTTTGCGGTTTCAAACTGGTTCCATTATTCTTTTGGTTCTTGTCGGTGTGGAATCGGAAATAACCATTTTCCTTCAAATACATTTTCAAGTCATAAACACGAGGGGAATCCGAAACTTTGTTAAGTGCAACATATGTTCCCCATCCCAAGCAAGCATCTCCTACCAAATACACGGCAGTTACATCTTGAGGTACTTTTTCATCGCCCCTCACTTCCACGCTGAATGCAACGCAGAGAAGTAAAATCATAGATAGAATTTTTTTCATAATAAATGAATTTTTTTGGGTTAATATTTGTAATGTTTTTTGAGTTTGTTTTTTATTGGCTCAGTTTCTATAATTGTGAAAATATTGTTGCCACAATTATTTACACAATTTCAAACTCCAAAATTAACTAACTTTTTTCGTAGTTTTAATGAAAGTGCAACATAAAAATAATTTAGTTCTTAAAAATACCAATAATAAGGTGAAATGGAACGGTAGGGAAATCGCTTTTTTCAGTCTCACCTGTTTCAAGTCAGTTTCACAGGAGCATCATTTTCCGCCGGGAGGAAATAAGATGAGAGGAATAATCAAAGTGTAATTTGCATTAATATTCACAAATTTGGCGAGTAGAAAAATAAAGAGCAACCGGCAAAACACCGGTTGCTCTTACACTGATGTGCACTATTATTTTTTGTGTGGTAGTGTGTATTCGTCTTATTTCACTATGATTTTGCGGTTGCCCTGAATGTAGACACCCGGAGCCGGGTTTTCCACACGACGACCGCAGAGGTCGAAGAGCAACCCACCCTCGGCATCAAGGTTATCAGCCGGTATACCCTCAATGTGGAGGATATCGGCGTCACCGAAGCGGAACCCCTTGATAGTCGATGAAGAAGAATTTTTCACCTTCAGATACGCCTTTCCCGGTTTCGACGAAATCTGCGTGCCGGTCGGGTTGCCCCAATAGAAACCCAAACCGCGTTTTTCCGAAATATTGTCGTAGGTGAGGCGATAAATCTTATATCCGTCGGGAGCGTTGAGCGTCTGCGCCGTAGCCGGAGTAGCCACAAGTTCGGTTACCGCTGAAGATGCAGGCACAAGGCTCTCGCCGGCGAGAGGAATAGCCGTCAGGGCCTTGGTGCTGCATTTCACGAGCAGACCCTCGCCCTTAGCCACCTTGCAGTTAGAGCGCGGATAGAGTTCAAGAGTAGAATTCACGATTTTCACGTCGTAGACGGTTAGCGAAGCGCCGTCGGCAGGAATCAGCTCCGAGTCGCTGTTGAGATTGCTGAAAGTAGCGTAGAAATTAGACGTACCGGTGTCGGCAATAGCGAGGAGCGTTTCCACGCCGCTATTCATCATTTCAAAATTTGCGATAAGATAAGGCGCAGTAGCCGCATCGGCAGGCACATCTAAGTAAGCAGTACCGGCATCGGCGGCAAAACCGTCGGCGAGATAGAAACCCGGGTTCGACGTCGACTCTTCGGCATCGTAGGCAAGGCGCATGCAGGCTCTGCCCGCCGAAGCCGAGACAATACCCGCTTTAGTCATCGCCACAAGGCTGTTTGCCGGGTGCACGATAGCGGAAGTAGTGGCAGCCGGATAGAAGCAAGCTGTGCAACTCTCCTGCGAGTGAGTGCGCACCAGCACACCGGTATTAGCCGGAATGTAATATCCCGTCACTGTCGATGAAGGCGCATTAGCAGCCGTCACGGCATATTTTCCCGTTGGCAGAGCAAGGAATTGCGCTTTTCCGTCGGCTATGCGCACCGTTCCTACAATATTGTTGGCACTGCTGATAACCACATCGCGGCTCGAGCTGAAAGCGGCATAGTTGCTCCACTCATTGTCGGCAGTCATCCAAGCCGAAGTGCCGCAAGTTAGGGGCACCATCACTTCCGAGCCGTCGTTGTAGGTGATAGTGATTGATTTAATACGCAGATAGTTGGTGTTGTAGCTGTAACTCTTCAGCAGCACCTGTCCGTCGGCAGTTCCCGAAGTGGTGAACGTGTAAGTGTCGTAGGAGGTAGAAAGCGTAGGTGTAACGTAGTTGCAGCTTACGCCATTGATAGCGGTGCAATTGAAAGTAGTGGTGAAATCATATTCGCCACTTGAAGCATTGCGTTTTCCCATACCCACTTTTAATATTGACGACACATCGTTGGTAATGTTGTAGGCTCGAGCCGTGATATCGATTTTCGACACACCGGTGAGGCGTGAGCCGAGAATCAGATAAACCGACCCTTGACGTTGCGACGTAGTGCCGAGTTGCAGAGCATCGGTCCATTCGCCCAAGTAGGCATCGGAGCCATTCGTGGTGTAATATTCGAGGAGGTGCTTTTTGCCGTCGTTGTCGGGGGCGCAAATCAAATTCTCCGAGTAGTTAAGGGTGATACCTTTGCTCTCGGGAGTGTAAATATTGAAAGCTTTCGGGCGATAAGCCGGAGCGAAGCATATATCGGTGTTACCGTCGCTCGGAAGACCGTCGACTATTGTAGAGCCTGAAGTTACAGTGAAAGGCAGCGAGGCACAAGCCGTCTTGGCGTGAGCCGCATCGCGAGCATAGACTATGAGGCGATAATTGCCCTTGGAAGCCGGCGATGAAAATGTCAATTCGCCCGAAGTAGTAGTACCCAAGAGAGCACCCTTGATAGGCTTGCCGCTAATATTTTCATCGAGAGTCAAATACCAGTCGTAGGTTAAGGCATCGCCGTCGGGGTCGTAAGCGGCTACAGTAGCCGTGTGCCGAGTGCCATAGCTCATTTCAATTGTAGCACCGGTAGTAGCACCGTCGATTTTCAAGTCGGTCGAAGCGGCAATTACCGGGCAGCGGTTGGAAACGGCGGTGCCCGTCCACATTTCGTGCATCACGTCGACAGCCGAGAGAGCATATCCCTTGAAGTGGTCGAACATAGTGTACCATGTCTGCACGACACCGTGAGTCTGGTATCCCCAAAGAAATACGCAAGAACCCAGGCAACCGGCGGATCTGTGTGATACAACGTTGTTGGAGTAGATAGAGCGATAGCTTCTTGCTTTCTCGCTCGATGTAGGCTCGAAGAGGCAGCCGTAGCTGTTGCTTGCCACAGCTGAGTCCCATGTGCCTCGCGGACCGAATTCCGAGAGGAGATAAGGCTTTCCTATTCCGCTGTTAGTCCAATTTGTGTGCAGTGACTCCACTGCACCTTCATAATTGTTGACGCAGATGAAATTGAGATTAGGAGCTTTGGCTTTGATGTCGGCAACGGTAGTGCGGTTATTCCAAATTCCGGTGATTGCAGTGGAAGTGGGGCGACCGTCGACGCTCTTCACGTAAGCGGCAAGCTCATTGATGTCGGTCCACACATTGGTGTTAACCGAGCCTGTGCCACTCTTTTGGTCACATTCATTACCCAAGCACCATGCTATAATGGCAGGGTGACCCTTGCAGATGTCGATTTCAAATTTCAACTTATTTATCTGTTCGGCACGGGCAGTAGCATCATTGTAGTTGAATCCGCTTTCCTCGGTGGAAACACCCACACCCATAATCACAAATAGATTCATGCTATAGAGCCTGTTGAGACTGGCGATGATTGCATTTCTGGTGCCACCGAGGTCGTAGGGCGAGTAGGTGCGAATGGTGTTGGCTCCTGCCGATGAAGCCTCAGCCCAAAAGGGATTAAAGCCCTTTGCAGAGTAGTTCAGTGAGTTGCAAGCAGCACCTTTAATGAAAAATTCTGCGCCGTTCACATAAAATTTATTATTTTTCACCTCGGCAGTGGTAGATGTGGGATAGAGGTAGAAGTCGAATGTCAGTTGCTTGGCTGCAACGTCGCCGGCATGCACCACGCAGACTGCGAGCAGCACTGCTAATGCCGCAAAGCGGTTGATGATTGAAGCGTGTGAGAATCGTTTTTTCATTTAGCGTGTAGTTTAGTGGTTTTTTAAAAAATGCCCGGAAGCGTATGTTGAGATGCGTCCGGGCACAAAATCAAGAAATATAATCATTCATAATGTTAAATGCCATTAGTATATGTCATCGTTGCCGTCTTCAGGCTGGCGCTGATTGTCGCTGAAGGCAAGCATTTCATTCAAGCAATTAAGCTCTAAAACTTCTATTTCGGGATTGATATATTCTTTTTTCATGTCGATATTTTTTTTGCGTTTTGATAATATGATTGAAAACACGGCGATTGATTAGCGCACAATGAATTTCTTTCCACCCTGAATGTAGAAGCCCTGAGTGGGTTTCTCCACGCGACGTCCGCTGAGGTCGTAGATAGGCTCATTGGCAATTTCAGATTCTTCACTCACTTTCACAGCTTCAATACCTGTCGGTGTGGAGCCGCCACCGAGCTTAAATCCGCGTATAGCCGATACTCCTTGAATTTCGGGTACTTCAAGATATGCCTTGCCGGCTTTTCCTGTGATTTGTGTGCCGGTGGGGTTACCCCAGTAGAATCCGAGTCCTGTCTCGTTTGCTACGTTATCGTAGGTGAGGCGATATACTTTGCAGCCGGCGGCGGCATCGATAGTGCCATCGGCGGTGATTGGCTTTAGCTGATTGTCCTCGTTGAATGGCTCGGCTGCGCTTGCTTTGGTGTAGGTGTAGTAGGCACAGGTTTTATATGTATTTACTCCATTAGGCATTTCAACGAGCACGCCTTGTCCTTTTGCCACAAGGTATCCGTTCACGGTCTTATTTACTGCTCCGAGGAATTCGGTTGCATAGTCAGCTGCTGTGAGCGGAGTCAATGTGAGAGCGCCGAAATTGTTCACCGACACGCCATATACCTTTACTTTGGCTTTTGTCGGGAAGATAACATCGCGAGTGCTTGAGAATGTGCCATAGTAGTGCGATACGTCAGCTTCTGATAATTTTGCCGCTGCGTTGAAAAGTATTGGTTCGGCAGTTGGGACGGCACTCTCGTAGGTTATTTTGATTTTTTGAATGCGGAACCAATTTTTCGCCCATGAATAGCCCTTTATGGCAAGATGACCATTGTTAACGCCCGAACCTTGCCAAATATAAGTAACATAACTTGTAGAAAGGCTGTGTCCTGCTTGTGGAGCGGTAACGGCAGTAACAGTTTTTCCGCCATCGGTCGACGTGTAGTTGATGAACATATTGCTGTTTTGGTCAAATGTAGATTCATCGCTACGACCGTTTAATGTTCCGAATTTAATAAGAGGACCACCATCGGTTCCTTTAATTTTTGCTGTAACTTCCACCCTTGAAATGCCGTTTAAGTGCTGTCCGAGAACGAGCATTGCAGTGTTGAGTACAACATCACTTCCACCAAATTGTATTCCATCGGTCCATTGACCTAAATAAATATCTTTGGAATCGTGATAGTAGTCGAAAAGATATGTGTCACCTTTGGTATCGGTGGCAGTGAGCGTCTTTTGAGTTGCGTTGACATACATTCTTCTTCCATCGGCACCTTCGTAGGATATATCACCTGTTCCTTTGTTGCCCGGGAAAGAGAAATCGAATTCGAGCACCTCGGCAGTTGCTGCTTGCGCCATAACCATTGCCACTAATGCTACGGCAAGCTTTAAGTAGTTCTTTTTCATTGTTATTAAAATTTTAGTTTATTTGTTTTAGTATAATAATTGTCATTAAATAGTTTTAGGTCATCTTATCCTTATTATTTCTGTGATAAGCATAAGCAGTGTAGCACGACATAGTGCCAAACAACGTTACTCTTGAAACGATGTTTTCGGGTACATCTACTAACTTGTGATAGAAAAAATGTGGTTTTTTTTATTTTTTCGGCTAAAGGAGGTTGTGGAAGATGGTATATGAAAAAGGTGATAATTGTGCATCTGTGCTACACAACCTCTTTTAGCAGAAAAAACCTAAAAACCAACTCAAAAAAACATGACCAATTATTTATGAATTATTATTATCCTCATTGTTATTCGAGAAGAGGCTCGGCGAGCCATTATAGGAAGTATTGCCCTTCCTCCTTCAAGCGGCGGCGCAGATTGTCGACGTCGATGCTGTGCACATCTGTGTGCTGCGCTATGGCATGGGCGGCAGCCATTCCCGCCGCTTCGCCGGTGACGAGGCAAGGCGGCATCACGCGCAAGCTACCGAACACCTCATCGTCGGTCGACACACAGCGGCCGGCGGTGAGCAGGTTGGAGAAGCCCTTAGGAGTGAGGCAACGGTAGGGGATACCGTGGGAATCGCCCTTCTTGTAGTAGACAGGCACGAAATCCTTCTTGTGAATATCGAGATAGTAGCAGTTTCGTCCAATCTCATCGTCGAAGGTGCGGCGGGCGCGCCAATCGTCGCCGGTGAGCACATAATCGCCGATAATGCGGCGGCTGTCGCGGGTGCCGAGAGCCGAAGCCGTCTTCACCACAAAAGAGTTGCCGAACGTCAGCGGGCAAGTCTCCTTGAGTGCTTCGAGATATTGCTGTGCAATCTGTCGACCGAGCACCATAGCTTTGCTCACCTCCCACGGGTTGGTGGAATCCACGGTGATATGTCCGGCATTGAATTGCAACACGCCGGGACCAATCTGGTTGAGGCAGAAGTGGTGAGCGAGTAGCGGATAGCGTCCGCTTTCAATAGTCTTATGCAGAGGGCTGTTCTTGTTGTCGCTGTGAAGGTTAGGACCTTTCTTCCACTGCTCAATGTCGACATTGGCAATAGCGAAGCAGAGAGTGGAATCTTGCAACACACCATTGCGGTCGCCTTTCAGGAATTCGGCACCTGCCCAAGCAGCAAGGTCGCCGTCGCCGGTAGCATCGATAAAGATTTTAGCTTTGTAGGCAGTCAATCCCAACTTGTTAGCCACGATAATGGCATCGATAGTGCCGTTTCCGCTCTTCTCCACCGCAGCGAGGCGCGAGAAGAAGAGAACTTTAGCACCCGCTTCAGCCACCATATTGTCGTAGACGCGCATAAGGTATTCGGCGTTGATATTCACCCAGTCGAGCTTATCTTTAGGCTCGTGAGGCACGCCCTTCTTGGCACGATTGAAGACCTGCCCGGCAAGACCGCGGTAAATCATCTTCTCACCATCGGAGAAGGGGCACCACGCAGGCACCATACCTATGGTGCCCATACCGCCAAGCTGACCTGTGGCTTCGATAAGGAGCGTCTTGGCTCCCTCGCGTGCGGCAGCGATAGCAGCGGTGCAGCCACTTGGACCTCCACCCACCACAATAACGTCCCACGAGCCATCGATGCGCACTTTATTGTTAGTTAAATTTAAGTGCTCCCCTTTTGAGCTTCGTGCACCACCGGCAGCATTGATTAACCCTGCGGGCAGAGATGCCGCAATAGCGGTGATGCCTAATTGTTTCAGAAATTGTCGTCGCGATTCCATATTGTCACAAAATGAATAGTTTTTTATTGTTATCAGATTTTAATGAAGATTATAATCGATGCGGCGCTATCACGGCAAAAGCGCCATTCACCGGCATCTCCACCTTCAGGGTTTGTTTCTTTGTTGTTTTCACGGTGCTTACGCTACCATTGAGCGAAGCATCGTCGGCATAAAGCTGCACCGGGGTGCCCGGGGCAATCATAGGTAGCTCCACAGTGAGCTGCAAAGGCTGCTTGGTGCCGTTGATTCCGGCAATGTACCACTTGTCGGCGTGTCGACGTGCCAGCACCACATATTTTCCGGGATAACCGTCGATAAAGCTGATTTCGTCCCATGTGGAGGGCACATTTTTCATGAAATCGACAGCCCAAGCCGGCGACTCGGTGAGGCACGACGGCGTGAGCGCAAAGTGCTGTACAGAGCTTTGGAAAAGCACTGCCGTGGCAAGAGCAAAGACGTCGCTTGTGCGTCGCATGGTGCCGCGGTCGGGAGTAGGAGAGTAGCGACGGTTGAGCGTGGAGCCACCGAAGTCCATGCTTCCAACCGTGTTGCGCAGGAAGGGGAAGAAAGTGGCATTCATAGCCTCATCATCGCATTCTCTCTGGCGGAAGCGAAGATTTTCGCTTGCAGATACGGCCTCGCTCGACACGTAGGCGGGATACATGCGCTCCCAGCCTCGCGGCAGTGTACAGCCGTGTAAAATCACCTCGATGCCGAATTCACAGGCATCGCTGAGTATATCCTCGTAGATTTGCATCATCAGTTGCTTGTCGCCGCCGAAATAATCCACTTTGATACCTCGAATGCCGGTGTCGCGCAGCCACGTCATTTCGCGGCGTCGCTCGGCAGAGCGGTGCATAGCATTATAGGGACCACCCTTACCGCCATTCCAGTAGCCGTTACTGTTGTACCAAAGGAAAAGTCCAATACCTTTGGAGGCTGCATAGCGTGAAAGTTCGGCAATTCGGGCGCGCCCGATGCTTTTGTCCCACTCGGCATCGATGAGCACGCTTTCATATCCCATTTGCTCTGCAAAGTCGATATAAGCACGTTGCACGTCATATTCGCTTGGAGCCTTAATGCCGATAATCCAGCTCCATGTGCCACGTCCATACTTGAATTGTTGATGAGTAGAGGTGTATCGCGGCTCCACCACGTCGAAAGCGATGGTAGTCTCGACAATAGGTTTCAATGAATTTCCCACAGTGATTGTGCGCCATGGAGTGGAAGAGGGCAGAGCGATACCCGGTTGTGAAGAACCCACGCCGTGAATCTCTTGCTGCTGTGGGAATGCTATGCCATAGGAGCTGTCGCCCGAGGCTTCAAGGTGAGAGGCGCAATAGTTGCCGTCGACACCCGTTTCCGACACAAGCACCCACCCCTTGTCGGCAATGCGGAAAAGGCAAGGAAAAGTGTAGCCTGCACCTTCGCCATTGCGCCCGGTGGGAGCATCGGCTTGATAGTGTGTTTCATAGCTTGGAAAAGTTTCCATCCAGCCTGATAGTGCCTTGCTGTAGGGACAAAGGAAGGTGGTGGAGCCTTTGGGGAGAGTGAATCCTGTGGCTTCGCTATCTACTCGCGCACACTGGAAGTCGCCGCTACGATAGAGGCGGTAGCGCATGGCTATGTTGTTGTCGCTGAGGTGTAGCTCGAGGTCGAAAACGTGCTTTCCGGCTTTCACAAACGGCACTATAGTCCTCACAGCCCGATGACTCACATGGCTGCGCTTTATGGTAGCCAAAGAGTAGTCTACGCTCACCGTGTCGGTGCTACACTTTGCCGCATCGATGCTTAAATTGCAGGTGTAGTCGGCAAAATGGAGCTTCATTCCGAGTGGTGACTGAAGGAGCAACTGCTCGCCGGCATAACTTACCGAGTAGGTAGGTACTCCACCGGCATCGCACACCGTGATTTCGGTGAGTGCATCGGGCGAGGTGACCTTCACTTCGGCTGCGCGGGTGGAAAAGTGGGAGCAGGCAAGGCCAATTGCCCCCACTACGATTAATTTAGGTATATTATTCATTATTCTCTCATTCATAAACAGGAAACACACTTATAAATGCATCGATAATATTATTTCACTTCGAAAGGAACCACTGCACATGCCGCCGAGCCGTTCTTTTTGTCGCGAGCATAGACCATGAGGCGATAATAGCCTGCTTCGGCAGGAGCTTTGAACGAAACGCTTGCGCCCATATTGCCCGAGAACAATCCCGTCACTACATCGCTCTTGGGTGTGCCCCATGGTGATTCAATGTCTTTGATAATCTTCCAGTCGTAGGTGATTTCATCGCCGTCGGGGTCGGTAGCCTTCACAGTGGCAGTGTGTCCGGTGCTACCCGGAGCCATTGAGATGCTTTGAGAAGCCTTCTTGCCATTGTCGACAGTGAGGTCGTTGACTGAGGCGATTACCGGAGCCGAATTTTCAGGTTTTTTGCCAGTCCACAGCTCCTGCATCATCTGTGCCGTGGGAAGAATGTTCTTTTCATACATATCGAACATTGAGTACCACGAAAGCACTGCACCATGAGTTTGCCAGCCCCAAAGGAAGCAGAACGAGCCTATGCAGCCGTTGGAGGCATTGGCAAGGATATTGTTGGTGTAGATTTTGCGATAAATTTCGGCTTTTTCGGCACTCGAAGGCTCAATAAGCGAGCCAAATGAAGTCTTGGCAACCGAGCCGTTCCATGTGCCGCGAATACCAAACTCGCTCACAATGTAGGGAATGCCCACTTTGCGGTTTTGCCAGTTGCGGTTGAGGCTTTCCACGTCGCCCTCATAATTGTTCACGCAGAGAATGTCGATGTCGGTGCAATAGGTCTTTACATCGTCGATAATGTTCACACCATTCCAAATTCCGGTGAGGCAAGTGGCAGCCGGACGACCGTCGACGCTCTTTATGTATTTAGCTATTTCGTTGATATCTTTCCACACATTGACATTCACGGAGTTCTTGTCGCTCTGGTCGCACTCATTGCCCACACACCACATGAGAATGGCAGGGTGCCCCTTGTATTTGTCGATTTCAGCCTTAGCTTTTGTGATCTGCTGATTACGCTTTAGGTCATTGTTATAGTCGAAACCACCGTTTTCGTGGTCGATGTGAATACCGAAGCACACGTACACCCCTTTAGCTGCCAGCGCATCAAGACGAGCTTTCACGGCTTCGGGAGTGTTGCCAAGGTCGTTCACGCCATAAGTACGCACGCAATTAGCTCCGGCATCGATAGCCGATGCAATGAACGGGTTCACGCCGTCGACACTGTTCAGCGAATTTAGTGC
>CAMEKH010000056.1 GCA_945921235.1 uncultured Prevotellaceae bacterium
TGGGCTGAAAGAGCCATAGAGGCGGCAACTAAAGAAGAGATTATAATTGCGAAAATTCTCATGCTTGATAAAGATATAAAAGTTAGCGTTATTATTTTAAGGTGTATTCTTCCTGTTTTTCATTGAAAGAAAGATGTAATCTCCCTTGCCACGCTCAGCAAGGGGTTGCCGGTGGCATCTGCAAGAGTTAAAAAAACGCATCGACCGGTCGATAACTTATGCCGGTCGATGCTGACACATAGTTTATAGGTTTATCTTACTACAAGTTTCACGCTCTTAGCACCTGTAGTGGCTACATAGAATCCCTTAGCAAGTTCTACACTTACGCCTGCCACAGCTTCGGCAACTTTCACGCCCGATACAGTGAATATTTCGGCGTTGTCGTTGAAAGTAACGTTATTGCCATTAATAGTGTAGTTGAGATGGCTTTCAGGAATGAGGTTTTCAGCAACTGAAGAAGTTCTCGGGGCGATTTTGAGAGTCTTATACTCGCGAGCGCGTGTTCCGAAAATAGGAGCTTCATTTTCAGTTACTTTTGAGAATTTCACTTCTTTGATAAAGATTGTAGCTCCACCGAGGTTTGGCTGGGCAATCTCCATTTTCAATCGAATAGGATAGAAAACAGTGGTCCCGTCGTCTTCCGGGCACCAAGTATCGAATTCGTACACGAGCCAGCGATTCGGGTCCCAGATAAGGTTGCCGTTTTCGTCCTCTTCGGGGCTGTCGGGGTCGTCCTCATAACGTTTGCTGAATTCACCGGTAGTGATGTTAGTGCCTGAAGCAGTGTTGTTGCCCGAAGGGGTGATACCGCCTTGGTCGACTACGGCATAAGCGCTGTTGATAATGTTGTTTGCTTCGCTGAGTGAATTAGCAAATACGTTCAAAACCAAGCGAACGCGGATTTGAGTGGCTTTGCCGTCGCTGACGGGAGTGTTCTTCGGGTCAGAGAGCCAGTTGATATTGAACCAGTTGAGACCGCCGGTGCACTTAGGAATGTTCATATCCACATCATAAAGCTCTTTGAGCTTTTCGTTAATTTTGGAATTCATTCCGCTGATGCAGAACACTTTTCCCACTTCACCGCCGAGGTCGACGAGAGAAGTACCGGCTTTCAAATCGTTGAAATAGGGTTGAGCTGCATTGCCAAACTGACCGCCTGCTACTACGCAAGCACCGTCCTTCCACGCTGCATCACCGCCAATCGATTGGTAAACCGGTGTAGTAATGTTTGCGCCGGTGAAGGCTTTATCGACATAGTGAAATTCCGAAAGGTTGTTGAAATCATAACCCTTAGGGGTGATGTCTTCTTCAACGATGGCACTCATTGACGAAGTGCCAAGCAGAGCTGCTACAAAAAGTAAATGTAATTTTTTCATGATTAATAATTTTTATGTGACTAAATTTACTGCCATTCCGCATTGAATGACTGTCCAAAATTACCTTTTACTTTGAATAACGATGTTCGAAATCGTATGTTTAATGTTTGAAAAAGTCTATTTCGCCATTATTTGAGCATATTTTTGAAGAAATTTTGATGATTTTTGATATTTTTCGTTGGCTATTGTCCTCTTTTTCTTTTTTCAGCCAATATGTTTTGCTCTGAAAGAAATGGTGCATTGATTCTTTCCGGAATATCAACCTAAAGGATTCACAACAGAAAGCAACTCGCTGTGAGCGGCGATAATTTTTCGCGGGAGTTTCTTCACCACTTCAGCATAGCTGTGCCTGATAAGACTTTTTATCAGCTCATCGCTAAGAGAGCCGAAAGTGTTGATTTGGTTCCAGTGCTTTTTGTTCATGTGCCAAGCTCCGGCAATTTCGGGGTAGCGTTCGCGAAGTTCAATGGCATATTCGGGGTTGCATTTCAGAACAAACCACTCGGTATTTTCCAGGTCAATCATAGCAAATATTTTGCCTTCAACCCTGAAGGCAAGAGTCGTTTCGTCGAAAGGAAAGTATTCATCGGCGAGAGGTAGAGAAAGACAGTAGTTGCGAATGGATTCAATATTCATGTCAAAAGTGCTTGTAATTATTATTTTTCAGGAGGTGTGATATGAGTGAATATGTATCAACCGATGAGTGCAAAAGTAGGAATTTTTTGTGATACAAATATGGGAAACAGGCGATAATATAAAAATAAGAGATTATCTTTGCAAAAAAATTAGAGGAAAATGAGGCAGAAAAGCAATCACACTAATTCCGGAGGGCGCAAACGTCGCCCCGATAACATAATTAACCGAGTAGTAAAAGCCGATGGCACATTGCTTGAGGTGGCGAGTGCTATTCTTAATGACCACACTCCCACAAAGGTGAAATCGATGATGCGTCATCATCAGTTTGCCGTGAATGACGTTCCGGTGTCGCAATATGACTATCCGGTGAAGGCAGGAGACAAATTTTCGGTGAATTTCGACCAATCGTTTGTGGTATTCAAGCACCCGCGCATACAGCTTGTATATGAAGATGCTGATATACTTGTGATAAACAAAGGTTATGGCGTGCTTTCGATGGGAACCGACACGGTGAAGACCGGAACAGCCTATAGTGTGATGCGTGAGTATGTGAAATATCATAATCCAAAGGCACAGGTGTTTATAGTGCATCGCCTCGACCGCGACACATCGGGGCTGATGATGCTCGCCAAGAGTGTAGAAGCAAAGGATGCGATGCAGCACAATTGGAACAACATGGTGCTAAATCGCAAGTATGTGGCGGTGGTAGAAGGGAACGTGGAGCAAGAGGAAGGCGTGGTGCGAAGTTATCTTGCCGAGACATCGCAATATGAGGTCTATTCCACCGATAATCCCGAGGAGGGACAACTCGCCGTGACGCGTTATCGACGCATAGCGATGGGTGGCGGATATTCACTTATGGAACTCGAACTTGACACGGGGCGCAAGAATCAGATTCGCGTGCACATGAAAGACCTCGGGCACCCCATAGTAGGCGACCGCAAGTATGGAGCCGGGAGCAGTCCGATTCATCGCCTTGCGCTTCATGCCCAGACGCTTCGCTTTGTGCACCCGATAACACGCAAAGATATGAACTTCACCACACCCGTTCCGGCTCGATTCCGCTCGTTGTTGAGCCGTCGTGATGATGAAGATTAATAATAGCAAAAATCAAGAAGAGAGCGTCGAGAAATAGCACATATTTACATATAGAAAGAAATTGCGGCTTGTGTGTCGAAATGAAAAGCACAAACCGCAATATTGTTTTTATGCTGAAACCTCGTGTAGAGAAACACGCCTTAAGCGAGATGTGAAGGGGATATTCTCACTCAAAAATAGAGTGAACTTAATGTCAATCTTTCGATAGCGATGCGAGCACTGCTTCAGATGCAATTATCAAATCGATGCCCATCTCTTCAATGCGCTTAGCCACAGTGGGTTGCACGTTAGTATCGGTGATAATAAGGTCGATTTCGTCCATATCGGCAATTTTGCTGAAACCGCGGCGTCCGAATTTCGAGGAGTCGGCAAGAACTATGGTTTTTTGAGCTGTGCGCATCATCACCTGGTTGAGGTTTGCCTCGCGCATATCGGTGGTGGTAATTCCGAAATCGAGGTCGATGCCGTCGACACCGAGGAACAGCTTGCTACAGAAGAAGTTGGAAAGAATCGACTCGGCATAGTTGCCAACCACCGAGAGGCTACTGTGTCTCAACATTCCGCCAAGCTGAATGATGTCGATGTTCTCCTGTCCCGACAGTAGTTCGGAAACTTGCAGAGAAGCCGTAATCACAGTGAGCTTGTGGTCGGCTTCGATGCTTCGGGCGAGGGCGTGTACGGTAGTACCGGAGGCAATAAGGATAGAATCATCGTGCGTAATCATGCTTGCCGCCACTTTGCCGATAATACGCTTCTCGTCGATGCAAAGTTTTTCCTTGACGTTAACATTCCGATTGTTGATATAAGGATTAATAAGAATAGCCCTGCCGTGGCTTCGATAGAGCTTTTTGGCACGTTCAAGCTCGGTGAGGTCCTTGCGGATAGTAACCGAAGACACCTGCAACCGCTCCGAAAGGTCGGTCACAAGGATGGAATTTTGCTGAATCAGCATATCCATAATCAGTGCATGTCGTTCCTCTTTAGTCATTTTATCTAAAGTATTTAAGTAAGCAAATTACGGTGATTTTGCAAAAATAGTGAAATTAATTACATTTCACAACCTAAATGCGAGGAAAATAACAGTTAAAATGTGTGATTAAAATTAGGTAGACGTCATAATTAAGAAAATAGGAATAATTAAAATGTAAAATGTTATAAAAAAATATTTGGATATATTTTGTTTGTATTAAAAAAAACAATAACTTTGTTGCGATACGAAAGTGTGTATATTACGTTTAAGAAAGTGTGAGCCGCTTTCTAAGCGAATAAAGGGCAAAAACCGAAATACTACTTTCATAAACCGCTGATATGCAGCGAAAGAGAAGAACTAAAACCATAAACAATTATGAATATAAACAGTGAATCGCAATTTGACGCAATCATTATCGGAGGAGGAGCAACCGGAGCAGGAACGGCTCGCGATTGTGCTATGCGAGGACTGAAAGTGCTGCTTGTGGAGCGCAGCGACTTTGCCTCGGGAGCTACCGGCCGGAATCATGGATTGCTGCATAGCGGAGCGCGCTATGCCGTTACCGACCATGAGTCGGCGTCGGAGTGCATCAAGGAGAATATGATTCTGCGACGTGTAGCCCGGCATTGTGTGGAGGAGAACGATGGTCTGTTCATCACTCTCCCCGAAGATGACCTTGCTTATCAGGCAAAGTTTGTGGAGTCGTGTAGGGCGGCAGGCATTAATGCTGATATAATCGACCCTGCCGAAGCCAAGCGCATGGAACCGTCGGTGAATCCCACCTTGATAGGAGCAGTGAGAGTGCCCGATGGCTCTGTTGACCCTTTCAGGCTGACAACAGCCAATGTGATTGATGCCAAGATTCACGGAGCAGTAGTTCTTACGCATCATGAAGTGGTGGGCTTTATTATTGAGCAGAACCGCATGACCGGAGTGAAGCTCTACGACTATGGCACGAAGCAGACCAAGGAGTATCGCTCAAAGCTCGTTATCAATGCCGCCGGAATATGGGGGCATCATATAGCCGAACTTGCAGGTGTGAAAGTGAATATGTTCCCGGCAAAAGGTGCGCTGATGGTGTTCGGACATCGTGTGAACAACATGGTGATAAATCGTTGCCGAAAGCCGGCAAATGCCGATATTCTTGTGCCCGGCGATACAATATGCGTGATAGGAACCACATCGAGCCGTGTGCCCTTTGAGGAGTGCGACAATATGTACGTCACTCGCGAGGAGGTCGACTTGCTTCTCAAGGAAGGAGAGAAACTTGCACCGGCACTTGCCTCCACACGCATTCTCCGTGCTTACGCAGGAGTGCGCCCTCTTGTGGCATCAGACAGTGACCCCTCGGGACGCAGCATAAGTCGTGGAATAGTGTTGCTCGACCATGAAACCCGCGACGGACTTGCCGGATTCATCACCATTACCGGTGGCAAGCTCATGACCTATCGCCTCATGGCTGAATGGGCTGCCGACCTTGCGTGCAAGAAACTCGGAGTGAATGAGAAGTGCCGCACTGCCGATGTGCCGCTACCCGGTTCACGCGAAGAAGATAAAGCCCCGTCAAAGAAAGTCTACGACATGAGTGCCACGGCAACGAAAGCCGCCGAAGGGCGTCATGGATTTATGACAGAGAAAATCAAAGCCGAGAGCCTCAGCGACAAGGCTGTGGTGTGCGAGTGTGAAGAAGTGTCGGTGGCAGAAGTGGACTATGCTATCAACGACCTTCATGTGGACAATCTCGTGAATCTGCGCCGCCGCACGCGCGTGGGCATGGGAACCTGTCAAGGCGAACTTTGTGCATGTCGTGCTGCCGGGCGCCTTGCCAAGGCAAGCAAATGTGCGCAGCGTGCGCAAGACGACCTCACGCATTTCCTCAATGAGCGTTGGAAGGGAATGTATCCTGTGGCATGGGGGCACACCCTCAGTGAGATTCAATTTACCTCATGGATTTATGAGGGCGTTTACGGACTATCGGCTTCAGATAATAAATAGGAGAATACAGAATCATGAAATTTGATACCATTATAATAGGAGGAGGACTCAGCGGACTCGCTTGCGGAATAAAACTTGCCGAAAGCGGGAAGCGATGTGCTATAATCTCCACCGGACAGAGTGCCCTGCATTTCTGCTCGGGTTCATTCGACTTTTTGGGCTATGTGAATGGTTTTGATGTGGAAACACCGGCATCAACTCTCGAAAAAGTGATACCGCAGGGACACCCTTACGCTTTGATGGGAGCTAAGCGAGCTGTGGAAGTGGCAGCCGTAGTGCCCGAATTTTTTGCGCGAATGGGCGTGAAGGTGAACGGCTCAATAGAGCGCAATCATTACCGCATTACTCCGCTCGGAATTATGAAACCCACATGGCTTTCGCTCGATGATTTCACCGTGATTGCCGACAAGAATAAGTTGCCGTGGGCAAAAGTGTCGATTCAAAACATCGAGGGATTCCTCGATTTCCACACGGCTTTTATTGCCGATAATTTCGAGAAAATGGGCACTACGTGCACCATAACGGCGTTCAATCTGCCCGAGCTCAAGCATTTGCGCACCAATCCCACCGAGATGCGCTCAGCCAATTTGGCAAAGACATTTGAGAATGTCGATGTGGTGAAGCGAGCCGCCGAGCTTATCAACCGCAATGCCGGCGATGCCGAAGCGGTGGTGCTCCCGGCCGTGTTCGGACTTTTCGACGACAAAGCCGTGCAGGAGCTTAAGCGCGCAGTGAAACTTCCGGTGTGCTTCGTTCCGGTGATACCGCCGTCGGTTCCCGGCATACGCACACAGATTATGATGCGCCGTCGCTTTCAGGAGCTTGGCGGAACCTATCTGCTCGGCGACACCGTGAACGATGCCGTGGTGGCAGATGGCGTGGTGAAATCGGTGAAAACAGCCAATCTTGGCGACACCGTGCTCGAAGCCGACAACTTTGTGCTCGCCACAGGCAGCTTCTTCAGCCACGGATTAGTGGCACACCCCGACAAGGTGGTGGAACCACTGTTTGGAGTAGATGTGAAAGCCGATGCCGACCGTGACAATTGGTATAACAGTAGTCTCTTTGAGGAACAACCATATATGAGCTATGGCGTGATTGTCGACGATAGTTTCCGCACTGCTACGGGCGGTAACACCATAAGCAATCTCTACGCCGCAGGAGCAGTGTTAAGTTCGTTTAATCCGATAAAAGAAGCCAGCGGGGCGGGAGTATCGCTCATCACAGCCCTTCATGTAGCCGACCTTATCATTAACAAGAAGTAGAAAGCGATGATAAAAGACACATTTAATATAAGTGATAATAATTTCGAGCAATGCCTGAAGTGCACGGTATGCACGGTGTATTGCCCGGTAGCAGCTGTCAAGCCCGAATATCCCGGTCCGAAGCAGTCGGGGCCCGATGGTGAGCGTCTGCGCCTCAAAAACCCCGATTTCTACGACGAGGCATTGAAATATTGCTTGAACTGCAAGCGGTGTGAGGTGGCATGTCCGCACGATGTGAAGATAGGCGACATAATACAAGCCGCACGCATCAAGTATAGCAAGAAGAAGCCCGGATTGCGCGAGATGATGCTTGCCAATACCGACATTATGGGACAGATGGCTACCACCTTCTCGCCCGTGGTGAATCTTTCGCTCGGATTGAAGCCGGTGAAAGCCGTGCTCGACGGCGTGATGAAAATCGACGGTCACCGCACATTCCCCAAATATGCATCACAGAAGTTTGAGAGCTGGTTCAAGAAGACCGCCCAAGCATCGCAGGCACAATATAAGAATCGTGTGAGCTTCTTCCATGGTTGCTACATCAATTATAACTATCCGCAACTTGGCAAAGACTTTGTGAAGGCGATGACTGCCGTGGGCTATGGCGTGCAGCTGCTCGAGAAAGAGAAATGCTGCGGTGTGGCACTTATTTCCAACGGACTTATTGACCAAGCCAAGAAGCAGGCTGAACTTAATATCCACTCCATACGCCGCTCGGTGGCCGAAGCCGGTATTCCGGTGGTGGGAGCATCGTCGACGTGTGTATTCACTATGCGCGATGAATATCCTCACCTGCTCGGCGTGGACAATGCCGATGTGCGCGATGGCATAAACCTTGCCACTCGATTCCTCTATTCGCTTGTCGATAGCGGAAAGGTGCGCCTTGCATTCCGCGATGATTATAAGTTGCACCTTGCTTATCATACAGCCTGCCACATGGAGAAAATGGGCTGGGCAATCTACTCGATTTCGGCATTGAGGCTCATTCCGGGAGTGAAGCTCACCGTGCTCGACTCGCAGTGCTGCGGAATAGCCGGAACCTACGGCTTCAAGAAGGAGAATTATCCCACTTCGCAAGCAATAGGCGACTCGCTCTTCAAGAAAATAGAGGCACTTGCCCCTGATTATGTGGTGACCGATTGCGAAACGTGCAAATGGCAGATAGAAATGTCGACAAGCGTTCCCGTGAAGCACCCCATTTCGATAATAGCCGATGCGCTCGATGTGGAGAAGACGATAGAGCTTAACCGCCGATGAGCAGGCAAAGTCCATTAGAGAAAACGATTAATTTCACTGATATTATTAACATAAAACAATAACTATGTCAAACTTATTAGCACCACCGCCCTATAAACCCGAGCAGACGGGTCCTGAAGCCGACAAGCGATACAAAGCACTTCGCTTGCAGGTGTTCTTGGGCGCATTTATCGGATATGCGGCGTTTTATATAGTCCGCAAGAATTTTTCAATGGCAATTCCTATGCTTGCACCTTTCGGATTCGAGAAAGGTGAGCTTGGAACCGTGTTGGCAATGAATGCAGTGGCTTATGCGTTGTCGAAATTCCTTATGGGAAGTGTTTCCGACCGTAGCGATGCCCGCAAATTCCTTCCGCTCGGACTCGTGCTTGCCTCGTTGTCGATGATGTTCATGATAGTTCCTATCACGGCATTCGGCGATAATCATGCCATGGCAATAGTTCTCATGGGAGTTCTCAACTTCCTTGTAGGTTGGTTTAACGGAATGGGCTGGCCTCCGTGCGGACGTGTTATGACACACTGGTTCTCACAAACCGAGCGCGGCACGATGATGTCGATTTGGAACTGTGCCCATAATGTGGGAGGAGCATTGGTAGGTCCTATGGCAGTGTATGGTGCCACTTGGTTCGGCTCGTGGTTCTATGCCAATCAGCCCGACCACTATTTCCTTATCGGAACATTTGTGTTCCCGGCAGCTACGGCAATCTTGGTGGCAGTGTTGGCTTATTGCCTGCTTCGCGACACCCCTCAATCGTGCGGACTTCCCTCGGTGGAGAAGTGGCGTAACGATTATCCTAAGAACTATAGCGAAAAGTCGGAGCAAGTGCTCTCCACGAAGGAAATTTTCTTTAAATATGTGCTCAACAACAAATTCTTGTGGTACATAGTCATAGCCAATGCATTCGTCTACATGGTGCGCTACGGTTGCCTCGACTGGGCACCTACCATTCTCACCGAGAAGGGTGTGAACCTGAAAGATGCCGGCTGGGCATATTTCGCCTACGAATTTGCCGCCATACCCGGAACGCTGATTTGCGGCTGGCTGTCGGATAAGCTCTTCCACGGACGCCGTGCGTTGCCCACAATCCTCTTTATGGCACTTGTGGCAGTGTTCATCCTGACCTACTGGCTATTTATGGACAATCTCACCGCAGTTATAATATCGCTTATAGGTATCGGCTTCTTCATCTACGGACCGGTGATGCTCATCGGCGTGCAGGCACTCGACCTTGCTCCGAAGAATGCGGCAGGCACTGCAGCCGGATTGACAGGCTTCTTCGGCTACTTCTTCGGAACGGCAATTCTTGCCAATACACTTATAGGTTATGTGGCTGAGAATGTGAGCTGGAACATGACGTTTGTACTTCTTTTAGGAGCTTGTGTGCTCTCGATAGTGTTCATGGGACTCACCTATAAGGAGGAACAATATCTTGCCAAGAAAAAATAATTAATAAAATAACTAAACCTGAAAACAGATTTTTAGAATGGAAAAACAAGATGTTTATGGTTCATTAGAGCCTTCTGTCAGGAAAAAATTTATGTCTTGGCAGTTTCGCACCATTCTCATTACAATGGTGGGTTATGCCATATTCTATTTTGTGCGCAAGAACTTTTCGCTTGCCATGCCGGGATTGACGGCTGAGTATGGTATTTCCAATAAGAGTTTCGGCTGGATAATCTTTGCCGGCTCGTTGGTATATGGTTTTTCGCGATTTATCAATGGTTATGTCGTTGACCGCATAAAAGGTCGCATAGTAATGGCAGTGGGATTGCTGCTGTGTGCGTTGTCGAACTTTGCCTTCGGCTTCGGTGCCAATCTCAGTGCAATTATTATAGGGCAGGAGAGTGGTCCCGACATGGTTAACTTCCTCATCATGATAATGGGAGTGACAATCATTCTCAACCAGTATTTCCAAGGAATGGGTTATCCTCCGTGTGCACGCATTCTGCCACACTGGATACACCCGTCGGAACTTGCCACCAAGATGTCGGTGTGGAATTGCTCACACTCCATAGGTGCATCGCTTGCAGTGGTTCTTTGCGGATACCTGATGGGAACGCTCGGAACAGATATGAGTGCCAATGCCGATGTCGTGGCACGCATAATGAATAATATGGGACTTTCGGGCGAGCCTACGGAGCAGGTGCTCATCTATGCCGCTCATATAGGAGCATGGAAATGGTGTTTCTATATCCCGGCGTGCCTTGCAGTGGCAGGAGCGATATTCATTTTCATAGGATTGCGCGATGAGCCTAAGGAAGTGGGACTTCCCGACCTTCCCGACACCGGACTCGGCGGCTTGAAAGAAACAAAGAGCAAATCGGCTCGCAAGAAATTCGAGCTTGAGATGGTGTGGAAGAACCGCTGGGTGTGGACTTTCTGTGTAGCCAACCTCTTTGTGTATGTGGTGCGAATGGGTGTTCTCGATTGGGGACCGAAATTCTTAACAGAGAGCCGCGGTTTGAACATTAAGGACGCAGCTTGGACCGTTGCAGCATTTGAAATTGCCGGAATTGTGGGAACACTTGTGGCAGGGTGGCTTACCGACAAGCTCTTCAAGGGCAAAGGACACAGAATGTGCGTGGTGTGCATGGCAGGAGCAGCATTGTTTATGACCATTTTCCGCTTCTTGCCCGAGACGGCAAGCCTCGGACTCACCGCTGCCGTGCTTGTGGGTGCCGGATTCTTCATCTACGGTCCGCAGGCTTTGATAGGAATCGAGCTTGGTAATCAAGCCACTAAAGAGGCTTCGGCTCGCGCCAACGGTATTGCCGGCATTCTCGGATACCTCGGTTCGGGACTCTCAGGACTCCTTGTGGGCTATGTAGCCGACCTTTATGGCTGGACACACGTGTTTGAAACCATTATCGTGGTAGCAATCATAGGTATGTTCGTGCTTATCTCGATGTGGGCAGCACCACGCGACGGCTATGAGCGCGCAAGCAAGATTAAATACGACGAATAAGCATCTTCAATATCAGGGTGCCGTTTGTGAGAATCATTCGGCACCTGATGTCTTACGCCATGAAACACCTCAAAAGTGCATTAAGATGTAAAAATTCGGTAACATTTTTACCTTTTTACGCTAAGAACGCCATTTTGGGGCTTGTAAATTAAGAATAAATGTATAAATTCGCAAAGAATTATGACAAAATTTGATAAATATATGTCACCGATGACCGATGAGCAACTTAGGGTTGCTTGTTCTAAAATCAAGCATGTGGCTCTCGATATGGACGGAACTATCTACATGGGTTCCACGCTGTTCCCTTTCACGAAGAAATTTCTTGCTTCGCTCACAGAGAATGGCATAGGATATTCGTTTCTCACCAATAATCCCACAAAAAGTCTTGCCGATTATGTGAAGAAACTTAAAAATATCGGCATTGATGCTACTGAAGAGGAGGTTTATACCACTGCAGTGGCTACAATCGACTATATAAAGGTTAATTATCCCGAGGCAAAACGTCTTTTCGTACTCGGAACGCCGAGTATGATTGCCGAGTTTGAGCGAGCAGGTTTTGAAATGGCAGCCGACAGCCCCGACGACCGCCCCGATGTGCTTGTGGTGGCTTTTGATATGACACTCGAGTATAGTCGCTTGTGTCGTGCCGCATGGTGGGCAAAGCAGGGACTGCCTTATATAGCTACCAACCCCGACAAAGTGTGCCCAACCGACCAGGAAGTGGTGCTTGTGGATTGCGGCTCGATGTGCAAGTGCATAGAGTATGCCACTGACCGCCGTCCGGATATCGTGATAGGCAAGCCCAATCCTGATATGCTCAGCGGAATAAAGCACAAATACGGCTTGCAAGCCGATGAGATAGCGATGTGCGGCGACCGCATCTACACCGATGTGAAGATGGCGCAAAACGCCGGTGCGCTTGGAGTACTCGTACTCTCGGGCGAAACCACGCTTGAGACGGCAATCAATTCCGACCCTCAGCCGCCAATCACGGCGCTGAACATTGAGGAGTTTGGCAAGTTGCTCATTGCAAGCAAGAAAACTTTATGAAAATCTTTTAAAATCTTTTTATTGAAAAAACTGCCTTAAAAATCATATCTCTTAAATATTAGCAAATTAGGAGTCTTTTAGGTCAGCTTTTGATAAAAACGGGAAAATTTTTCAAAATATTTTGAGGTTGAAATTATTCACATTTGAATCGCAAGATATTTCGGGTTAGTAATAACAGATATAAAACATAATTAATTTAAATTTAAAAACACATGGCAAAACAAACTACACTAAAGGGCGTTATGCTTGTTGCTGCAATAATTTTTGCAAGTTTTGCGGCATATGCTCAAACCTTTGTGAAAGGTACTGTTTATGAAGCCGACGGACAGACTCCTGCCATTGGTGCCACAGTAATGCAAAAGGGCACGAAAAATGGTGTTTCAACCGGTGTTGATGGAACTTATTCCATTCAGGTGAAAGGAAAGAATGCCGTCCTTACGTTCAGAATGATAGGATGCGAGGAGCAGGAGGTGAAAGTTGGTGACAAGAAAGAAATCAACGTCACTATGAAAAATCAAGGAGTGGAACTTGATGACGTAGTGGTAACTGCACTCGGTATCAGCCGTGAACAGAAGGCTTTAGGCTATGCAGTGTCGAAGGTTAACAACGAGGAGCTGACTGCAACCTCGTCGGGTAACTGGCTTAATTCCCTCAACGGCAAAGTTGCCGGACTCCAGATGTCATCGGCAGGCACCGGACCTATCAGTTCGGTCCGCGTGGTGCTCCGTGGCGAACAGTCGCTGAGCTATGGCAGCAATGAGGCGCTTTTCGTTATTGATGGTGTGCCCGTGTCGTCGAGTTCGGAATCGAGCGGCAGTG
>CAMEKH010000057.1 GCA_945921235.1 uncultured Prevotellaceae bacterium
GGCTAAGAAGAGTGCAAAGAAGGCTGCAAAGGCAAATGCAGATGAAACTCCTGTAATCAACAACACTATCGAGAAGACTACTCTCGGTGACCTTGAGGAGCTTGCTGCTCTTAAGGAGAAACTTTCGAAGAATTAATTTCAGCGAAAACCTATAATTGGTAAGAGAGGCGGAGCCGCACAGGTTCCGCCTCTTTCGTTTGTTGAGCCGCTACACAGTGTGTGGGTTATGATTTCTAATCGGGTGAATTCGGGCAATACTATGGCTTATTTTTTAATAAAAATAGGCACTCAGCTTTCGTTTTGCCTAAATATTTAGTACTTTTGAAAAATTTTTGGCGATTGCGCCCGCTATGAGGTGCATCGCGGCATAGAATCAAGAATTTAGTCATGACAGAGAAGAACGAAACAGAACTTATCTTAATCAATATATCGGGGCAAGACCGTCCCGGTGTAACGTCGGCATTGACCGAAATTCTCGGAAAATATGATGCATCGATTCTCGACATCGGTCAAGCCGATATACATCATACTCTGGCTCTTGGAATATTGTTTAAGACCGAGAGTCGCATGAGTGGTGACATCATGAAGGAGCTACTTTTCAAGGCTGCGGAGAAGAATGTGCAGATTCGTTTCACCCCATTGAAAATCGAAGATTACGATGAGTGGGTGGGGCTTCAAGGTAAGAACCGATACATTATTACCATTCTGGGGCGTTGTATCACTGCACGACAGATTGCGGCAGTGACAAAGATTGTGGCTGAGCAGGGGCTGAATATCGATGCAATACAGCGCTTGACCGGGCGAGTGCCGCTCAAGGACGGTGAAGAAGTGCGCACGCGGTCGTGCATAGAATTCTCGGTGCGCGGTACGCCGAAAAACCGCGAGCAGATGCAGCGCGACTTTATGCGCCTGACAAATGAACTTGAATTTGACCTCTCGTTGCAGGAGGATACCATTTTTCGCCGTTGTCGCCGCTTGATTTGCTTTGATATGGATTCCACGCTTATAGAAACTGAAGTAATCGATGAGCTTGCCATGCGTGCCGGTGTGGGCGACAAGGTGAAAGCTATCACTGAGCGTGCCATGCGTGGCGAAATCGACTTTATAGAGAGCTTCACCGAGCGCGTGGCTCTGCTGAAGGGGCTTGATGAGAGCGTGATGAAAGAAATTGCCGAGAATCTGCCAATCTCCGAGGGCGTGGACCGCTTGATGAAAGTGCTGAAGCGCACCGGCTACAAGATTGCTATCCTTTCGGGAGGTTTCACCTACTTTGGCAATTATCTGAAGCAGAAATATGGCATCGACTATGTGTATGCCAACGAACTGGAGATTGAAGATGGCAAGCTGACGGGGCATTATGTAGGCGAGGTTGTCGATGGTCGCCGAAAGGCTGAATTGCTCAAACTGCTTGCGCAGGTTGAGAATATTGATATTGCACAGACTATTGCCGTGGGCGACGGCGCTAACGACCTGCCTATGCTCACCACTGCCGGACTTGGCATTGCCTATCATGCAAAGCCCAAGGTGAAAGCCAATGCCAAGCAGAGTATATCGACGATAGGGCTCGATGGCGTGCTCTATTTCCTCGGATTCAAGGATTCATTCATAAATTGATTTTTCCGATTATATAATAAGAATAACGGAATATGCGCAGATTACTCTTGATATTGACAGCTTCGATAACCGCCTTTGCCGCTTTTGCGCAGTCGGTGGGACTCGTACTCAGCGGCGGAGGAGCTAAGGGTATTGCGCATATAGGAGTTATTCAGGCACTTGAAGATAATGATATACCTATCGACTACGTTGCCGGAACATCGATGGGAGCTATTGTGGGCGGATTATATGCATCGGGATTCACGCCCGAAGAGATGCTCGAGCTACTCCTGTCGAAAGATTTTGCCGATTGGTCAACGGGTGTCATCAATGAGAACTTAGTGTATTATTTCGACAAGAAGCCACCCACACCATCGATGGTTAAGCTGAATCTTGTGCAGGACGATTCGGTGAAGGTGAAAGTGGACCTGCTCCCTTCGAGCCTCATCAATCCTCTACCTATGAATTTTGCGTTTCTTGAGCTTTTTGCGCCCTTCACGGCACAGTGTGGCGGCAATTTCGACCGTCTTTTCGTTCCTTACCGTTGTGTGGCATCAGATGTGTTCAATAAGCGCAAGGTAGTGCTTGGCAGTGGCGGACTCGGAGAGGCGATAAGAGCATCGATGAGTTTTCCAATAGTGTTCAAACCTCAGTATATCAACGGATATCCGATTTTCGATGGCGGAATCTACGACAATTTCCCTGTAGATGTGATGCGCACCACATTTGCCCCCGAGTTTGTGCTTGGAGTAGATGTATCGTCGGGTAGCTCCAAAATCGATATGAATAGTCTTGTAGACCAGGTGGAAACGATGATTATCCAAGACGAAAATGTGGAAATTCCCGACTCTGTGGGCATAAAGATGGTGCTTAACCTCAGCGAGTTCGGGCTACTCGACTTCCCGAAGGCTCGTTCAATCTATAAGATAGGCTACGACCGCACAATTGCCGTAATGGATTCCATAAAGGCTCGTGTGCAGCGCCGAATGCCTCGACGCTCGCGAATGCTTGCTCGGGAGGTGTTCAAGAGCCGGACTCCGAAGGTGATTTTCGACTCGGTGAGTGTGAGCGGAGCCAAGACGCCGAGGCAGAACGAATTTTTGAAGAATTTGTTCATAAGGAGTAATCACGACACGCTGAACATAGAGCAATCGAAAATAGCTTATTATCGAGCCATAACATCGGGAAAACTGAAGGATTTCGTTCCGCATGCCGAGTATAAAAGCAGTGACAATATGTTTACACTCGGGCTTGATGCCAAAGTGCGCGATAACACCTCGATAGGTGTGGGAGGCTGGCTCACATCGTCGACCAACAGCATGATGTTCATGTCGCTTAATTACAACACGCTGAGCTATCACTCTTTCGATGGCAGCCTCAATGGCTGGGTAGGGCAAAGCTACTATGCCGCACTCATGCAGGCGCGTGTGGCATTCAACTTTAATCGTCCCACTGAATTGCAGCTGCAAGCCGTGACATCGAAGCAAAAGTTCTATGAGAGCGATATGCTCTTCTATAATGATGAGTTGCCAACGTTTATAATTAATTATGATAATTTCGTAAGGCTTAATTTCGGCGTCGCCATAGGGCGAAAGTCGAAACTATCGGTTGGCGTGGGTTATGGCTATCTGCGCGACCGCTTCTATCAGAGCAACGTGGTGGATTTCTCCGATGTGTCGCAAGATGAAGCCTCCTATAAGTTGTGGCAGGCAAGGGCGGTCTTTGAGCGAAGTTCACTCAATCATGATATGTATCCAACGTCGGGCAGTTTCTTGCGGCTGACGGCGATAGGCGTCACCGGTAAGAGTGTGTATGCTCCTGCCGAGCCTGCTATGGCACAGAGCGGATACCGAACCGATGAAACGTGGATACAAGGCGAATTGCAGTGGGATAAATACCTGAATATACACAAATACTTCTCTTTAGGCTTTAGAGTAGATGCCGTGGCATCGACAAGGAAGCTCGCCGGCAACTACACGGCGATGCTTGTGCAGTCGCCGGCATTTATGCCTACGCCGGCTACTCGCAATTATTTCAATCCGGCTTTCCGAAGCGATTCCTATATTGCGGGAGGCGTGGTGCCGATATGGAAAATAATGGATAATCTGCAATTTCGCAGTGAGTTTTATGCCTTCATTCCTTCAAGGCAGATACTTGAAGGTGCCGACCATGCCCCGTATCGCGGCAAATGGTTCGACCATGTGAGCTATATGGGTGAAGCCTCAATCATCTACAATTTCAATTTTGCCTCTTTGAGCATCTACGGCAATTATCTCAGCTATCCTGCACGCAACTGTAATTTCGGTATCAGTTTCGGACTACTCTTCAATGCTCCTCGCTTTCTGCGATAGTGTGCATTGCAAAAAGAGTGAAAAATTTCAATCAAACATTTTTGGAAAGAATAGGGTAATAGGGTGCGCTTATAGATAAGCGTACTCTCAGTGCTGATTATATGTGATTTTTTTGATAGGCTGAGCGAGATGCAATATTCGCCATACTTTCGTGGCAATACCGCTACACATCAAAGCTTTGAATGTCATAACTATGATATAATTTTGCATCATAAATTATTATAAACAATTACTAAATATACTTATACTATGGCACCACATATAGGCGCATTAATCAAGCAAGATTTGATTTTGCAAGAACGCACGGTTGCGTGGTTTGCGCGTAAGCTGTGTATGGATCGTTCAAATGTGTATCGATTGTTCCAAAAGAACAGCATAGATACAGTACTATTATCTCGAATTTCGGTGGTATTAGGGAAAGATTATTTCATAATATTGTCGCATTATCTTAATCAACGGAATGAGTCGCAATAATAGCGTGTCAATGTCGCAACAAAACTACTTGGCTGATATATCGCTGTCATAGTACTTTTGTGACAGTATTAACAGGCATATAATTTATGCTATCAAAAGAAGGAAGCAAAACAGGAATTACACATTAATTTAATTTAATTATTTATTTTATGAACAAAGGTATCTTAAAAATCGCACTAATCTCGTTAGTGTGTGCTGCAATGCCGGCATCATTTACTTCGTGCAAAAATTATGATGACGACATTAACAATCTGCAAGGCCAACTTGATGCCGTGAAAGTGTCGGTTAGTCAGTTGCAGGCAAAAATCGATGCCGGAGCTGTTATCACCTCGGTATCAGGAACCGGCAATGGAATAGTCGTTACTCTCAGTGACGGCAAATCCTATACTATTACCAATGGTAATGATGGCGCTCCCGGTACTACTTGGACTATTGGTGATGATGGCTATTGGTACAAAGATGGTGTCAAGACCGATTATCGTGCAATAGGTCAAGACGGCAAGGACGGGCAAGATGGTCAGAATGGTCAGAATGGTCAAGACGGAAAACCCGGACAAGACGGAAAACCCGGACAAGATGGAAAACCCGGACAGGACGGACAGGATGGAGCGCAAGGTCCCGAGGGTCGCTATTATGTGCCAAATCCTACTACCGGTTGCTTCGATATCTATAAAGATGGTAAGTTCGTTGAATCGACAACTATTAGTTGGCGTGCTTCGGATAATGGAGGACTTACTGCTGTGTACACCGGTAACCGCCTTATCATTTCGGGCGTAACTGATGCCGCAGGTAATCCTACAACCGTAGAGCTGAAACTCGGTGCTCAAGTTGGTTCGATTGCATTTGTGCCTTCAGTTATGAGCTCAAGTGTTGCATTCCCAACTACCGATAAGCCTTTCTATCACATTGCAAGCTACTTAGATGAGTCTAAATATGTTGCATCGAGCAAGTCGTTCATTCCGCAAGGCTGGGATAAGTCGAATAATGTTCACTTTTTATATCGTGTGAATCCATTGAAGGCTTATATTGCCGACAATTATGGCTTTGACTTTATCAACCGTGTGGTAGTGAGCCGTGCAGCCGGCGACAATCAGAACCTTCTTAATAAGGTTACAAGCTCATACGCCGACGGTAATTTCGATGTAGTTGCAACTTTGAATCCCTCGAATCTTACTTCTACAGGACACAACATTGCAGCCGCTCACTTACTCAATGGTCAAGATGAGTTCGTTTCTGATTATGTAGCAGTGGAGTCAACACCTATTGATGTAGAGATTGTACGCAACAAGACTAAACATTACACTGTACGTCGCTATGCAATTCCTACTAAGGCAAGTGAAACCAGCGCATTCATTCAAAATACCTGCGGCGTGAGTCTTTCTAAGGCAGCTGACCTCCAAGTTACTTACACTGAAAGCGTTGACCTTGCAAATGAAGTTGCTCTGTTGTGCACTAACAAGAATGAATTAGTTACAAACCTGGATTTCGATGCACCTCGCTATGAGTTCTCTTTGCCGGCAGAATATAAGTCGAATGACGCTCAGGGAACTAACCAGCAGCGTTTTGCCGCACTCGAAGGCTCTGTACTGTCGGTTAACACTAAGGAACTTGGCTCGTCGATTACTCCTGCTATCGGTCGTACTCCGGTTGTCCGCGTTGATGCGTATATGAACGATAACTTTGGTGTAGAGCACATGGTAGCTTCTTCCTACATTAAACTTGAATTTGTGCGTGAGGCTGTAGTTCCGGGCGAAGAGAAAGATGACATCATTTGTGAGATGAATGAGCGTACGTTCAATTATTCTCAACTCTCTGATAACAAGGGCTTAATCGGTCAATTGGATTGGTGGAGTGTAAATACTCAAATTTATGGTAAGGCTAATCTCTCGGCCGACAATTTCTGGAACTTCTACGGCGGTATAAACGACGAATATGAGGTTGTAGTGAGCGTATTAGGAAAGAACGGCAATGAAATTGAGCTTAATCCTGCCAACAAGGTGGCACAGGCTAACACTCCATTCAGCCTTGCTCTCGACGGTATCTTTGCTGAGGTTACCCTCGTAAATAATGCTACTCAGACTTCTAACATCAAGTTTGAAGTAAACAATAAGGCTAAGACCGATGAAACCTACAAGAATGTAGATAATAAGGGAGCCAAGTACTCCGTGACTATCACTATCAAGTCGGATAACAAGCAGGTTAAGGGCGATGTTATTGTTAAGCAAGTATTCTATGTACTCAACGATTATCAACCCTACGTATTCAATCCTAACTACTACAATGAGGCTACTAAGTCGGTTCGCACCAAGGGTAAAGTGGATAATGGCAAATGGGTAATGCAGATGAACATTGAGGAAGCATTTGAGATGAAGAACGGACGTGACATCTTTGCTTACTTTGCCGATGGTAACAACGTTCTAAGCAATCCGCAAATTGCTTTCGCATTCCGCAATGCTAACCATGCAGGTATTGCTTATGGTGCACCCGAATTTGCAGCTAATGTGCTTGGACTCACTGCTCCGATGAGTGTTTCTTCGAAGACAGCTCAGATGCAGTATACCGTGCAATTGAAGAATACTGAGAGAATGGTACGCAGCTTCGACGTAGTATTCGACAATCCGTTCAAGGCAGGTAATGCAGCTCAGGTATCGCTCGACGGCAATAAGATAGGTGGCGACAATGCAAATGCTGCATCTTCAGTGAAGGTTGTTGATATCAGCGGTCAGAATATCTATTCATGGGTAAATAACAGTTTGGCTCTATCGTCGACAGCAAAAGACGGTTACAAACTCAATGCATCTATGGTTAATGTAACATATAAGTTCGATGAAACCGAATCTGATTACAAGACATTTGTGGGCAACTTGGCTCCGGGTACTAAATTCGGAATCGATGCAAATGGCTTGATTACTTACGATAACCTTGGCTCGACACTCGTACGCTCTTACACATTGCACGTAGAGGCTACGGTATCGTTCGAGAACCTGTCGGAAGTTAAAGTTAGAATCCCTGTCAAGATTAAAGGACAAAACTGATTATGAATCTCTCGAAATGGCGTTTGTAATATACAAACTGTGATAGACGGTCCGGGACGTGAGTCTCGGACCGTTTTTTTCACTGATGTGCTTCACGATGCTATGCAGATGTCCTTACGGAAACTCCGAGCCTCCCGATGTAAAATGGAAATGCTCATTAACATTATATTGACGTTGAGATGTGCAGAACTACAGGATAGTATGGCCGGTAATGGTTATATCCATGAATTTTGCAGTTTTTTTACGGCAAGCGACTCGCTGAGCAAGCGTACAAATTCTTTCATGGAATGTTTATGATAGGTGTCTTTTAGTATATGGACGCACCCGGTCATTTCATTGTCGGGCACATCAAGGGGAATGGCCTTAACTTCGTGTTCGTTGTAGATTGAGTCCTCAGCTAAGATAGTCACAAAATGCGTTTGGCGAATTAATTTAAGCAGAATATTCACCTCATTCAGTTCGATAGAGATGTGGAAATGACTGTCATTGTGTATGATGCTGTCGAAAGCGTTTCGCGCTTGCAATCCCTTTGAAGGAAGAGCTAAATCGTATTTTTCAAGTTCTTTCAATGAGATTTTCTCCTTTGAAGCCAGATGATGGTTGGTGGAAACAACGGCAGCAAGCCTGTTTTGGAACAATGTGTGCGATTCTACGTCGGCGGGCTGTCTTGAAGGCTTGAATGCGAGGACGAAATCCAGCTTGTGTTTGGCAAGTAGCTCCATTAGTTCGTTCATCGGTTTATAGATGACGTTGAGCTTTATATGCGGATAGATTTTCAGGAAAGCGATTACAGTTTCTGTCAGAATCGGGCTGAAAGAATAGGTGACACCTATGTTCAGTGAACCTGTCGACAGATTCTTCAAATCATGTATGCGGTCGACACAGGTTTCTGCATCATGAATGGTCTGCAAGGCAAACGGCAACATTTCTTCTCCGGCTTCGGTAAGGCTCATTGAATGACTGTTTCGTATGAAAAGTTGTACGTCGAGTTCTTCCTCCAGTTGCCTTACTTGTTGCGAAAGCGAACTTTGTGCGATGTTCATAGCCTTAGCGGCATCTGAAAAATTTAGTGTTTCGGCGGCTTTAGCAAAATATTTTAGTTGACGTAGTTCCATAAAAATGTAATTTTATAGTTTTATCTTGTAGCTGTAAACGAAAGTTTCTTGAAAAGGAAAACCGGGATAGTAGCCCCGACCACCATACTCAGCACGATAAATGTGCAAGTAAGCCCGTTATATGCCAGCTGATGGAAATAATAGGCGAATGTTTCCTCCTGAGAGTAATAAAGGCAAGACAATAGTGCCTCTATTGTGCGGTAGGCATACATTCCCGGAATCATAGGTAGAAGTGCCGGGAAAAAGCATACTTCGGCAGGGCATTTAATGCGAGAAGCTAATAAAACGGCAAGCACTCCGATGGCAAATGATGACATTCCGCTTGCAAGTATGATATGCATTCCCGTACAGTCGGGTAGCGTCAAAACGTAGCGTATGGAATGACCGATAGCTGCAATCAGTCCACATGTGAAATAGGCACGCCGTGGAGTGTTGCTGATGCTTGAAAAGCCTATTGCCGCTATTGCGGCAAACAATCCGTCTTCAAAAACAGAAATTAGAATTGCGTTTAACGTCATTTTGTGTTGATTAAATCAAAACCATTTCATTCCTAATATAAGCATTCCGGCACATAGTCCTGCCGATAGGCATGCAGTAAGAATAGCTGCATCGATAAATCGGCTGAAAGCGCACAGGTAGTGACGATAAAGCACATCGCTGACCGCATTCATGTAGGGAACACCGGGTATGAGATATAGCACACTTGTGCCGAGTGCTATTTCCGGAGTGTTGCCTATGCCGAATATATGTCCTCCGGCACTAAAGGTCGCGGAGAAGAACGAAGCACATAGAAATGTGAATCGCACATCGCACCCCTCTTCAAGCATTATCTGCTTAAGCTTGTAGCCAAGAAGGGTAGAGAAAAACACAATAAGCATAGCTATCACGTCACCTCCGAAAAGCCTACAGAATGAGGCATTAGCCAGGCTGGTGAGCAAAAGCACCTCCAGCTTACCTGTCGGTGGAGTATCGCAGATGCTTTTGAAGCGTCTGACTGCGGTAGGGAAATCAAGATGATTGTCAGCCACTTCCCAACTAAGACGGCTGAGTAGCGCATTGAGGTGGAAACTTATGCCACAGGCAGCGGTCTTGCGTACCGCCATATACCGCCGAGCGACATCTGCTCTCCAAATCCACACATATACGTGGGTTGGCAGAATGGTTATGTCGAACCCATAGCCGAGAGCACCTGCCATTCTTCGGGTGTTTTTCTCAGTGCGTATGCAAGTAGCACCACACCCCAAGAGTAGCGAGGCATAGTCGGCAAGAAAAGCGGCAGTGAGGTGTAAATTTGCGTTGTCGGCCGCATCGTCTGTGTTATTCATCATCGGAGTTATCATCTTCGGCATCTCCGGGTACATAAAACATTTCACGTTCTTTGCCTATTTCGATAACGTGGCTGTGGTGGTAGTTGGCTTTATGATGCCTCTCTGAATAATATTTTCCGGCGGTTCTTAACAAGAATGCGAACAACAGCGCTCCCACTATTGCGCACCATAAAATCATTGGTTGGCTCATATTCTTTCTTTTTTTAATTCGCCGCAAAAGTATAATAGTCTTGAAGTATATGAAAGCCTTTATCACGGATTTTTCCGATAGCTGTCATAGGCAAAATATATGGGTGATTTCCCTATGCTCTTTTGGCAAATCCCCTGTCGATAGTTTGAAATACTTTCAGAAGAAAGATTGAGACATACTACCGAGCAAAATTCTTCATATTTAACATATTGATATCAATAAATATTACTTTTTGGTAGCAAAGATAATGGAAAATTATGCAAAAGAAGAAAGATTTATGATTATAATGAGGAGGCGTTTATGCCACTCTCCATTGTGAAGGAGTCTTGCCGGTGAGCGATTTGAAGAAACGGATAAAATGTTGTGGATATTTAAATCCGATAAGTTCGCTAATCTGAGTCACTGAAAGTGATTCTGACTGAAGAAGTTCTTTTGCCTTACAAAGTATTCGGTCATTAATCAAGTCTTTGGCAGTGCGTCCGGTTTCTGTCTTTACCAATGTGCCGAAATAGCCGGTTGAAAGGCAGCACTTGTCGGCAAACCGTGCTACTGTCGGCAATCCGTCTTTTTGGCCTTGAGTGTTGATATATTCATCGAGCATTGTGATGAACTTCTTTACCACTCCATGGTTAATTTCCTCACGTGTGATGAATTGGCGGTCGTAGAAGCGTAGGCAATAATTGAGTAGCAACTCAATATTCGATACTATGAGTTCACGAGTATGCTTGTCGATGGCTCGATGAAGCTCCTGCTCTATCATATTTAATACGCCTTGAAATATATCAACTTCTTGATTGGATAAATGTAGAGCCTCGGTGCTTGTGTAATCGAAAAAATCATAACGACTCATCTGCTTTGCCAATGGTGTACGATTCAGCAAGTCGGGGTGAAATACAAGGGCTGAAAATTTTGCGAAAGGGACATCGGGAGCCGGCTCTACCATCACTGTCTGCCCGGGAGCAAAACTCGTAACTGTCATCTCGTCGAAATCGTATGGCGTGCGTCCGTAGGATAGTTTGCAGGCTTTTGTTTCTTTTAGATATATTGCATAGAGTCCGTAGTGCATAGTGCATGGCTTGATGTGTTCAGTATTCTCCACATGCACAACGCTGACCATTGGGTGAAGCGTCGGCAATCCGTGGTAGTCGTTGAAGTCTTGTACTGTGTTGAGATATATCTCTTGCATAATTCTGTGTTATTTGTATTTACAACGTAGAAATGCCTAATTTATTACACCATGTTTTCAGCCTTTTTTCATTAAAACCATTCAGCAAGTTACCGTCGACCCAGTTGATATTAGGATACGATTTTTTGAGTGCGGCAACACTACCGGCAATCGAGCTGCCGCCTGAGGTGGCAAATGGAATGACGGTCTTGCCGGTCATATCATAGCTTTCGATGAACGTGTTGACTGCCCTCGGGGAAAGGTCCCACCAGATGGGATAGCCCAAGAAGATTACGTTATAGTCTTTTAGGTCTACATTGATTGCTCTAATTTTCGGGCGGGATTCAGGACTATTCATTTCTATCGAACTGCGTGATTGCGAATTATGCCAGTTGAGGTCGGCAGCCGTATAAGGTTGTGATGGTGCAATCTCGCAGATGTCGGCATTAGTGATATTTGCTAATTTCTCAGCTATTTGCTTGGTGGTGCCTGTGGCGGAGAAATAGACCACTAAAATTTTATTTTCCATGTTTCCATTCGTTTTATTTTGAGAACAGGCAGAATTAGCTATTATAGTCAAAACTGCCAAAAATATGATTTTTAAGTTTCTCATTTTGCATTAACCTTATTGTATTCATCATTACTGACCGGCTCCAACCTTCGCCAAAGAGAATGTCAACGTTAAGATAGGCAAACTCGCCAAGCTGTGTGCTGCCTGCCGTCTGTACTATCTTTTTCTGTGCCATAACGTTGAAGGCTCTTGCTGTTAATAATGTGAATAAAAATTTTCGTTTAATAGATATCTACAATACTATAGTATTTTTTATTCTAAGTTCTTGATAAAGAATTCTTCCAACTTTTCCCAGGGAATGCAGTTTTTTGACTGCCCTTTGCCTTCGAGTTCGCTGAAGCCACCATCATAGAGGTCGCAATGACTTGCACCGGGGATTATCAGCAATTCCTTGTTCTCGGGCATAGGGTTAGGCTTGCGTATAGCATCGTAGCCGGGAGCCTTGCCTTCTACCATGTATTTATATGCATCTTCTCCAAAGTAGCGAGAGTGAGCTTTCTCACCATGCATAATGAGCGCAGCAGAGCGAATTTCATTGATGTAATAGAGGAATCTTGTATTAGCGTAGGCTTGAGTGCCAAACGTATGCCAGCCGCCATTGCTATTGCCTGAGCGAATATGGTAGCCGCGCCCAGTCTTGTAGTAGTCATAGTAATCCTTAACAAACTGAGGGGCGTCCTCCGGTAGCGGATTAATCACACCGCCACTCAATGTCAGTTTGCCGGTTCGAGCAGCCTTATTGCGCTCTGTTGCCATAGCTCTACGAGCCTTATATCGCGCTTCTTCGTTATTATCCTCATCAAAATATCCATTTCCTGTCACACGACACATATCATACATCGTGCTTGCCACCGTGGCTTTGATGCGAGGGTCAACGGCAGCCGTGTTGAGCGCAATTCCTCCCCAACCGCAGATGCCGATAATTCCTATCTTATCATCATCAACTTCGTTGAGTCCGCTTAGGAAATCAACCGCTGCCATAAAGTCCTCCGTATTGATGTCGGGTGAGGCTGTAGCGCGAGGTTCGCCTCCGCTCTCGCCTGTGAAAGAGGGGTCGAAGGCGCAAGTTATGAACCCTCGTTCAGCCATTTTCATAGCATAAAGTCCACTTGATTGCTCTTTCGATGCGCCAAATGGACCACACACGGCAATAGCCATTCTTCTATTCTCATTCTTGGGCATATAAAGGTCACCAACAAGAGTGATGCCATACTGATTTTTGAACTCCACCTTGCGGTGATTGACATTCTCGCTGAGAGGGAACACCTTGTCCCATTTTTGTGATGTGTGCATATCGCTGTTATTAATTTTGTTGCAACCGGCAAGTGTCGTCAATGTTATTGTAAAAATTGATAAAATAATACGTTTCATATCAGCTGTGTTTTTTCTGCAAAGTAACGCAATGCGAACAATAGAATTTATACCGAAAATTCGGGATATATAACCATTATTTAGGAATTACCGGATAGGAATAAAAAATAACCGTCCATAAGTGAATTATTCCTTATGGACGGTTTATAGTGAATTATCAATGTAGCCTGAGGGGCGGCAATGAATAGATTACTCTTGAA
>CAMEKH010000058.1 GCA_945921235.1 uncultured Prevotellaceae bacterium
GCAACACTGGCAGTGTTGAGGTAAGCGGTTCGAGTCCGCTATGCTCCACGAAAATCGGAGATTCAGCCTTATTCTTAAGGTTGAATTTTTTTATATGCTCAAATCCTCTTTTTGCACACGAATTTTTCAGAATGGGACAGCTTAAAACAAGAGAATCGAATATGGAGCTACTACGAATAGTAGCAATGATAGCTGTGATAGGCGTGCACCTCGATGGCGCATCGCTCGACTTGCCTGCTCCAAGCGGTAGCATCTTGTCAGTGCCTGCACGCGACTGGTGGCGCCTCATTGTGGAATCTTTCACAATAATCGGGGTGAACTGTTTCACGCTGATTTCAGGATATTTCGGCATAAAAGCATCGATGCGCAGCTTCTCACGCTTCACCGGACAATGCGTTTTCTACAGTGTGGGAATATGTACTACAATCATGATTCTTAAAGTGGCATCAAGCACCGGAGAGTGGCAGTGGGCGGCGTGGGGAGAATCGTGGCTCGTGTTCACTCACAGCGATTTGTGGTATGTACCGGCTTATCTCGGCTTGTTCATTCTCAGCCCCGTGCTCAATGCCTCTGTAAAGAGCATGACAAAGAAACAATTCGGGGTTATGCTTGCTGCTTTCGTAGCACTCAATGTGTATGCAGGGTGGCTGTGGGGAGGTCGGTTCAATGCCAACGGCTACACCATTGTCCAACTTATGCTTATGTATCTCATAGGACGTTATATGGGCGAATACATCGATTTCGGCGGGGCAAAAAGAAAGAAGTTGCAAATAGGCTCGTTTATAACCTACGTTGCAACTTCTCTAATGATAGCTTTATCAAGTATTTATATTGATAATATAAGGGCATTCGCCTACAATTCGCCATTAGTGATACTTTCATCGGTAGCACTGTTCACGACGTTTGCCACGCTTCGACTGCAATCGGCGGTAATCAACCGGCTTGCAACATCGGCATTTGCCGCTTATCTAATCCACAAGAATCCACATATATGGGTGGAATATCTGCGTCCGTTTGTGCGGTCGATGTGGAACGAAAGCGACCTTTCGGCGTTCACCGTGCGATATATCGGTTTCACAATAGCCATTTTCTTGGCATCGGTAGTGATTGACCAATTCCGCATAGCCCTATCGAGGCATATCACCGTGAGGGTGAACAGCTGAAAAAGGGCATCAATGCAGCATATCGGTGCGGAAAGGCGTCACCGGTAGTCCGTTGGCACCATAAAGGTTGCCGTCGGGGAAATCAGCCCAATCATAGCGCACCGAGAGCGGCTTGCCCGGCTTGTCTGAACGCACCTCAATCTTGTCGTTACCCATCATCACCGCATCAGCACGCGAGAACGAGCCATCGGCGTTTTCAATGATAAAACCGGCAGGCTTTGCTCCGCTCTTCACATTAACAGCCGAGGAGAACGAGAGCACCCCCTTACCCTCGGTGAAAGTAGCATCAATCACCACCGGAGCTTCAGCCACTATATCGGAGAATCCATAGGTGTGCTTCAGTGCAAGGAGCGATAGGCGACGAGCCACCTCCTGCTTGTTCTTGGGGTGAATATCATTCACTTCGCCTATATCGATAGCCGTAGCCATTCCCGTGCCACGCAAAGCCAAAGCATCGGCTTGTGCCTGCCTGAGAGCCGCCCATTTCGAATCGGGTTGCAGGAGTTTAGGCTCAAGATAACCGGCAAGCTGCACGAAATAGAATGGAAAATCGCGATTCCAGATGTTACGCCAGCCTTGTATCATGCTCTTAAACATTGCCGAATATTGGCGGTCGCGCCCCACATTTGCGCAGCCTTGATACCAGATAGCACCTTTTATAGGCAACGTGTGGAGCGGATAAAGCATAGCATTGTAGAGCACCGTGGGCGATGATGAATTAAGCGGGTTGGGAGGAAGCATATCATAATACACAAGCGTCATAAAGTCCCAATCGCCCGACAGGTCGATTTTCGTGCCTCCCACCTCAGCCGAGAGCTTATTTGCATCGCCATAAATTCCTCCATTACCGCCCGTGTCGCTTACCTTCACGAGAATCACATTTTTGCCGGCTTTCACAAGTGCTGCAGGCACCGTGTAGCAACGCTCATGCCTATAGCCATTGGTGGCTCCTACTTTCTCGCCATTGAACCACGTTTCATCATTATCGTCAATCTTGGCAAGACTTAATTTAAGCTCTTTGCCTGCGCACTCGGCAGGAATATCTATTACACGGCGAAACAGCACCACGCCATTGAAATTAGGAAGAGCTGACTCCTCCCAGCACTCGGGCAGGCGCATCTTGTTCCATTTCCCAAAGTTCACATCAGCTTTCACTTTTTCAATTATCTTGTCGGCTTGGCTACTATAATACTTAAGGCTTTCATTGTAGTCCTTTCTTGCTTTTTCTTTGTCGAAATCGGACATACGAAGACTTCGCAGATGATTCTCTAAGCCCGAAATGCCATGCAGATTCTCATAGCTTGTCCACGCCTCGCAGGGTGTACCGCCCCAAGAGCAATCAATCACGCCTACCGGTACGCCAAGTTTACGATGCAGCTCACGGGCATAAAGATAAGCCACAGCAGAGAAATTCTCAACGCTCTCAGGCGAGCAACTGCGCCAGCCGCCCATAGTCACAGCAGTGTTTTCGGCAGGAGCCACCGCTGTGGTTCGACTTATTTGCAAAAATCGGATTTCGGGATAGCATGCTTGGGCTTTCTCTTTTTGATAATCCTTGATTTTTCCCCAGCCCACTATAGGCATCTCCATATTCGATTGACCGGAGCACACCCACACCTCACCGGCATAAATGTCGCGAAGCACTTTGGGTGCCACACCATCGTCGATTTTAATGGTGAACGGACCACCGGCAGCAGGCGTAGCAACCTTAAACTCAAATTTTCCTGCGGCATCGCTAAGTGTTGTTAGCGATTTCTTGTTCCACGATACTACACACGACACTCGGCTATCAGGCTTAGCAGTTCCACGGAGTGTCAACACTTCATTTTGCTGAATCACCATGCTATCTGTAACGAAATCGGGCAATTTCACTTGAGATTGACCGATAACGGCAACCGATAACATCAATAGACTCAAAGTAATTCTTAAAATTACTTTTTTCATACTTTTCATTACTTTTTTCATACTTTTCGGTTATGTTCTATGTTCTATTATAATAAGTCCACTTATTTTTTCCAATCGACAGCTTCCAAGAAAGCTTTGCTTTGCTCCTCGTTCTGCTCTTGCACCACCAAAAGTTCGGGCAGACGATTGTAACTGTCCATGAATTCCATAACAATCAAAGGCTGGTCAGCCACTTTTGCGTAATTCAAGGCTTCGGCAAGGCTGCCAAGTATTCCAAAGGCTTTGCGGAAGATAATCCCCGAGTCGCGATATTTCAAAGCCTCCATCTCCTTAGCCATGCGATGCGATATGGCTTTCATGCCATCAAGGCTCACCTCAGTGTCGGCAAATGTGAGTTTCACCACTTTCTCCACCGAGCAGTCGGTTTCGGGAACATCAACTATCACGGCAAAATCTTCGCCGCAATAGGTGCACTCCACCGGTTTACCATTCACGGTTGCTGAAATGGGGAGGAAACGATTAAATACTTTCACACTAAATTTGCGACGTGCAGGCATATCCTTGTAGCTACCTTGGCGAGCACCGATAGTCACAGTAAGGTTATTACCCTCGACCTTGCTCGACAGTGCCGTTGTGGCATACTCAGTGGCATAATTTTGGTCGTCGCCATTATCCTCGTACATAGAAAATTCTCCACCTTCATTTCCCGGGAATACATTCACAACCACATCTTCATCGTTGCGCTGCAAGTTCTCCACATTGTCGCCATAGAACGGCAAAACCGAGCCACCTTTCACGAAAATAGGATACTCATCGATGGCATAGTGGCGCTCTACCACGCCTCCGCCTTTCACCATGGAGCCGGTAGCAAGTTCAAACCACTCGCCCTCAGGCAGCCACGTCTTTTGAACGGAATATTTTCCCGACATTGGCGAAGTGATAGGCGACACAAGCATACGGTCGCCAAACATATACTCGTTGCGGAACGAGTAAGCCTCGTCGGTGGTAGGATAGTCGTAGTACATCGGGCGGCAGAGCGACAAAGCCTCATCGTAGGCTTTGCGAGCCATAGAGTAGATGTAGGGAGCCATAGTGTAGCGCTGACGCACGGTGTTGCGGAGCACAAGGGTGATATCGTAGTTGAACACCCAGGGTTCTTTCTTCAGATTAGAATCTTTAGTGGAATGAGAACGCATAATCGGACTCATAGCTCCAAATTGCATCCAGCGTGTGTACATCTCGGGGTCAATACGGTTAATACCGCCCCAATGTCCGCCGATATCATGACTCCAGTAGCCATAGAGCACATTCGAAGCAGTGCTATTGAAATAAGGCTGGAAATCGAGCGAATTCCACGAAATCACGGCATCGCCCGAGAAGCCAATCTGATAGCGATGGTTGCCGAGTCCGCTCCAGCGGTGATAAATCATGGGGCGCTTATCGGTGTAATTCTCCATATTCGTGAAGAAGCATCGGCTCACCCACCATGTATTTTTCAACTTAGTCATTTTTTTATCGTAGATGCGCTGTTGCCAGTCGAGCCACCAAAAGTCGACGCCGTCGTTCATCATCGGGTTAAGAATCACATCGAACATAGTAGTCATGAATTTCTTGTCGCTCGAGAGCCAATTTACGCACTTTTTCGAGGCAGGGTCCACGCCCATAATGCGTGCCACTTCGGGATATTTCTCTTCATACCAATTCACGCCGCTTGCAGGATGCACATTCAGCGTAATTTTCAAGTTATCTTTCTTCAAGTCCTTGAGCAATCGGCGATAGTCGGGGAAAAGCTCTTTGTTCCATGTCCAGCCGGTCCAGCCTCCACGATTACGTTCCACATAGTGCCAGTCCATATCAATCACGAGCACATCGAGCGGGAAACCATAGTTGTGCAAGTCTTTCACCAAATTGCGCAGTTCTTTATCGGAATACAGCCAAAATCTCGACCACCAATAGCCGAAGGCGTAGCGAGGAGGAAGCGGCATTTTCCCTGCAAAGACGGTGTAATCTTTCAGAGCGCGCTTATAGTCGGTGCCGTAGGCCATAAAATACCAGTCCTGACCCTGCGTATTCTTGCGCTCAGTCACCCACTCCCATTTCTTGTCGCCGTCGAAAAGCAGGCTTTGAGAGTCATCAATGAGAGTCCAACCGTCGCGTGCTATCACGCCGTCCTCGATTTCCATGTGCTCACCTTTTTTCCCTTCAGCCGTATCCGCTGTGCGTATATCGCCATCGTAGGTGTCGAGAGTGCGGAACGTTCCTTTGAGATTTGCGGTTTGCTTCATTCCCGGTTTCCAAGTGAATTGAAACGAGCCTTTCTTCTTTGAAGCCGAAGTTATCACAAGGTTCTTATCGGTAAACTCCCCACTACCCTTCTTGTAGCGAAGTTTCAGCACCGGGGTTGTAATTTCAATCCAAGAGCCGGTCTTAACTTTGAAATCCACCTTGTCGTATTCACGATTTACCGCCATGAACGACTTATTGTCGGTGAATTGACCGTCGGGGGCATATTCAAGCCTCACAGTACCGTCGGTAATAACCGTGAAACGCACCTGATTGTCGCTGTAAGCGATGTTTCGTTCCTTAGCAACAATTGTTGAGAGAAGACATTGTGCCAAAACCAGCAAAGCCAAAATTGATAGTCTTTTCATAAACATAATTCTTATAAATAGTAAGTTTTTTAGTTTAGGTAATTTATTTGCAAATATACTTAAAATTAGTCAAGTTGCGCACCTCATCGGGCTTAAAAACACGATGACACTATTAATTGTTGTAAATAGTCAGGTGGTGTGCTACATTATAATAGTTGATTTATAAATAGGAATTTGCTTAAATACCTACAGAGTGATGCGACATCAGGTCCTGTGCGGCACGGAAGTCGTCGGGGGAGCCAATATCAATCCAAGTACCGTTGATGGGGAATTGGCGCACCCGACCACCTCGCTCGATAAGAGCTTCGAGGAAATCGGTGGCATCGTAGTATTCACCACGCGGGATAATATCGAGCCATTGCCTCTTTATATGTGGGTTTTTCCTCCAAACCCTTCACATCGTTGCCCTCGGTGCGGAAAATAGCGTATGGCACCGACACCATGTAGGGAATTACGGCAACCGTAAGGTCGGCATCGGCCTCCACATGCGTGAGAAACATATCCTCGAAATTGATATTTGTGAGGAGGTCGGAATTCATCAGCAGCACGGTGTCGCTTGTCAAATTATCAACGAGAGTCAAAGAGCCTATTGTTCCAAGCCTGCAAGGTTCTTTCACACAGCGCACTTGCACCCCCGCCACCGGCTCGGCAAAATGCTTTTCGATTTTCTCGGCAAGATAGTTCACCGTGACGTTGATATTAGTTACGCCATTATGCGCTAACGCCTCGATATTGTAGTCGATAATGCACTTGTCGCCGATTTTCAGCAGCGGCTTAGGCGTTTCGAGCGTCATAGGACGCAGCCGTTCGCCCTTTCCTCCGGCCATAAGCACGGCGTCGATAGGAAGAATGGAATGAAACACCGAGAAGTCGTAGAGCTTGCGCAGAGTGCCGTCGGCATTGAGATGCGGCACAAGGAAGATGTGCCGCTTGCGAATATCGCGAATTTCGGCAATTTGAGGCACCTCGCTGCGGAATGCCGCAAAATTGCGATGCATGATTTCGCACACCGGAGTGGTGAGCTGCGCTCCGGCAATGAGGCTCCGACGAATGTCGCCATCGGTCAGTGTGCCCACAAAGCGTTGCGACTCATCGACGGCAAAAAGTGTCATTGCCTTACCCGAAAGTTCATTCAACTTTCGCAGAGCATCAAGAGCCGATGCTTCTTGCGATATGATGTAACAGGAATTATCCATGATAGGAAAGTTTGAAAACATTGAGGTGTTGCAAAATTACGAAAACTTATGCAAAAATCGGTCATTTCATCAGCTCGGCGAGAGAAATAGTCATATTAAACATGAACGAGGTGCCTCCCACATGCGGCTGAGCGAAGGCAAGACCGAATCCGAGCGAATTAGTCTTCAGCCCGGCTGCAAGGGAAAATCCGGAGATGAAATTTCGCGAGTAGGTTGCCATGTCGGTTCGGGTGCGGTAGTCATAGCCCAGCCCGATATAGAATTTATCGGAGGGTAACAACTCTACCGCCAATGTGAGGTGGCGAAACAGATTGCTCATGAATGATTCCTTCTCCACCAGTGTCGATGTGGTGGAATTATTGTCTTCGCGCTCCATGTAAGGCATTTTCCAGCAACGCAAATTTGTAGCAGTCACCGAAAGTCGCAATGGCATGGTAGACAAGGTTTTCGACAATCCGAGCTGAATGTCCCATGGCAGACTGTTGTAATTATCGTTGAATTTCTTCACCTGACCGCCGAGGTTTTTCAGCACAAGCGACAATGACAGGTCGTCTTCGGGGTTGAAATAGTTTATTCCAAGGTCGGTGCATATTGCGAATGCCGAGAAATCGGCATAATTCGATGAAACCATTTTCAGTGCTATTCCTCCTCGCAAATTCTCGGTGATGTCGTGCGAATAAATTCCACTCACAGCCACATCACTGGGGCTGAACGTGCCGGTCACCGTGCCGGCAGCATCGGCTTCGGTCATCTTTCCATAGCCGAAATATTGCACACGCACTCCCCATGCACTACGCTCGTTCACTCCATTGCCGAATGAGGCACTCATGAAATTGCTGTTGCCAAGATAGCGCATATAGCTCACACCGACTTGGCGGCTGAATTCCGGACCGAGCAAGGCAGGATTCTGCTCCACGAGGTTTATGTCGTCGTCAATAATCGTAAGGTTATGACCGCCAAGACCATACACGCGCGACGACGGCGACACGCTTAGAAATTCGTATGCCGTGGTGCCATCGTCGGCAGTGGCGGTGAGTCCCACCATTGCGACAAGTAAAATATATAATATCCTCTGGCTAATCTTCATTTTTAGCATAATTACCTAATAATTAAAACGAGAAACGCCACGCAATAGTATATCGCAAGCGAAAAATTTCAGTCAAAGGACTGATGTTAACTAAAATTTTATTATCTGCATTGTTGCGTAATCGGCATTTTTGCAAAAAATATGCAAACAATATTAATCAAGCACAAATATAGGCGGCAGAATATTGTTTATTTGAACGAGTGGCTTATATTTGCGTGCAAATGGCAGTTATGTCAACAGTTTGTTAAAAAATCATATCATTTTGATTATGAACGTCAATCGCAATTCTTTATATGAAAATGGAGCGAACCGTAGCGGTCGGCACATTGATTGTGCGGCGGCTTTTGCCAAGATATCGCCTGTTTTTCGCAAGAACTTGCTTATAGTGGTGTGGTGTTTGCTTGTCTTCCCGGTAATGGCACAGGTGAAGCGTGTGAACAATTGCAACCCAATGTCGAAAACTCAATCGCCCTATTCCGAAATTATCTATGAATATGATTATGTTGATGAACAGCCACAATTCCCGGGTGGCGATTGTGCACTGATTAATTTCATCAATAAAACCCGCGAATATCCTTACAACGCCTACAAGAAGCACATCGAGGGGCGCGTGCTTTGCAGTTTCATTGTAAATCCCGACGGCAGTGTGAGTCACATCTCGGTGGTGCGCGGTGCCAATCATGAGCTTAACCGCGAAGCCGTGCGCATAATCAGCGAAATGCCAAAGTGGAAAGCCGGAAAAATGGACAAAAACGCCGTGCATGTGCGATGCTTCCTGCCTATTGCATTCCGACTTTGATACTATAACTCAACCTTTTATAATTTCAGCAACCGCTCACCACTGCACTGTGAGGAATGGTGCGCAGATAATTATTGCTAATGATAGCAATATGAACAATATACGGTCCATTAGCAACAACCCGCGTGTTCCGCCACGAAATTTATAGAGATTTCGCACCATTACCACCAATACGGCAACTGCCACCAATTCCACTATAGCAGCCACCGCCACCGGCAGTAGGGCATCACTGCGGAGGAAGACCATCAAAAATCCTATGCAAGCGACTAAAATGCCTTGAGCTACCGCTATTATTCGTTCTTCCGACTTATTATTCATAGCACAAAACGGGTTTGTTATCGAATATTAATTATGAAAGTACTGACGAAAATTATTGCCGTGAAAACTATGCGAAGTATGTGCCTTACCTTGTGGTTCAAATCAATAGTTTTGAAACTCCTCACCAAATTAACTACATCGCTGATTATGCACCACAGCATTAATATCATAGTAAGAATGGTAACCAACTTCGGTTCTTGCCAGTGAATGCGCTTCACGGCAATGGAATAATAGAGAATGTAGAGCACCCACACCACTTCTATAAGCTCTGTGCTGAATATCAATTTTCTCAGACTCATATCATCGCATAATTCTAATATCGCTGCAAATATAGTGATTTTACTATAATATCACAATAATATCACAAAATTTTACAACAATAATTTTCCTCGCATAATTACGTGAATGTAAAGAATCAAGGGAAATCACTTAGAAGTGGCTTGAGCCGTCGAAGCAGTGAGTGCAGACTTTACATTTTGGCAAACCGATAGCTTTGATAAGCGTTTCAATGGTATTGAACCGCAGCGAAGTCAATCCGAAACGACGGCGAATTTCCTCTACCATGCGCTTATACTCGGGAGAGTCGGTAGTGGCATATTTTTCGAGATTTTTATTGGCATCGCCCTCAAACTCTTCGATAATTCTACGTGTGATAAGCTCCATGTCGCTCTTCGATGCAGTGAAGCCTATGAACGGGCAGCCATAGACGAGCGGCGGACAGGCTATGCGCATGTGCACCTCGCGTGCTCCATAGTCGTAGAGCACTTTCACATTATCGCGAAGCTGTGTGCCTCGCACTATTGAATCGTCGCAAAAGAGCAGACGCTTCCCTTCGAGCATGGCACGATTTGGAATCAGCTTCATTTTTGCCACCAAGGAGCGCATCGATTGGTCACTCGGAGTGAAACTGCGAGGCCAGGTGGGTGTGTACTTGGAAATTGCACGGTGATAAGGCACGCCTTTACCTTCGGCATATCCGAGAGCCATACCAACGCCGGAATCGGGAATACCACAAGCGCAGTCCACTTGCGAATCATCGGTTTTCCCCATTTCCACTCCGCACTTGAAGCGCACTTCCTCCACGTTTTGCCCCTCGTAGCACGATGTAGGGAATCCGTAGTACACCCAAAGGAAGGAGCAAATCTGCATATCCTCGCCGGGAGCGCGTAGTTGCTCTACGCCGTCGGCAGTGATGTGCAATATCTCACCCGGACCTACAAAGCGTTCAATCTCAAAATCGAGATTCGGGAAGCTCGACGACTCGCTCGACACGGCAAATGCGCCATTCTTCTTGCCCACTACAATAGGTGTTCGTCCCAGCTTGTCGCGGGCGGCGATGATTCCGCTCTCGGTGAGAATGAGCATGGAGCAAGAGCCTTTTATGCTGTTGAATACATTTTCAATACCCTCGGTGAAGCTCTTTCCCTGAGTGATGAGCAGAGCCACAAGCTCGGTGGGATTTGTAGCTCCCGAACTCAATTCTGCAAAATGAAAATTTTCGCTAAGCAACCGTTTTTCAAGCTCATCGAGATTAGCGATTTTAGCTACGGTTACAATAGCGAAACGTCCAAGGTGGGAATTAAAAATAATGGGCTGCGGGTCGGTATCACTTATTACGCCTATTCCCGAATTACCAGTGAATTTATCAAGCTCATTCTCGAATTTGGTGCGGAAATAGGTGCTTTCAAGGTTGTGAATAGAGCGGCGAAAGCCAAGTGCCTCATCATAGGTTACCATGCCGCCTCGGCGCGTGCCGAGATGTGAATTATAGTCGGTACCATAGAATAAATCGGCTCTGCAAGCCGTTTTCCCGATAGTTCCAAAAAAACCTCCCATACAATCTGATTTATGTTTTTATACCTAATAGATTCAAGGTGCAAAATTAGTCAAAATCCTTAAAAAAGCCAAAAAACGGATTTAAAAAAGGAGGTTGCAACATTGAGTCGCAACCTCCCGAAATAATATTTACGCCACATCGGGCACCATAGTACTAAGTCACCGCCCGAGTGGTCGGTATAGAAGACTTAGCGTACTTCCTTGACTACAGCAGTAGTTCCGTCGTCGAAAGTTTTCACTACGATGTAGAGAGCCTTGTCGGCATCGGCGGGTTTAGCCACCTCTACACCGGCTGCATTGAAGAACTTCTCACTTACCACAGTCTTATCAGCGAGAGAAGCATTGACGCCCGTAGCTTCATCGAAGGTCAATGTCCACTCTTTAGCGAAATTGCCGCAAGATGCAGTAAGCATAACATCACCGCTGAACTTATCGACATTAATCCTGACAAGATTTCCATCGACAGTCACTTCAGGACTCGAAGAAGTCCAAACCACACCGTCGGGAGTACCAACATGCACGGTATTCTTGACTGACTTGAATGTATCGGCTTCATCAAGAACCACAGCAGCCGATTCCACTTTCACCACATCGACGTCGTCCATACCCTTGAGCACAGGCATAGAGTATTCGTCGGCTGAAGTCCACGCCTCACCGAGGTCGAGAGCCGTCAGCTCATGCATAGCGAGAGCCATGCCCACAGTGTCAACACATTCCACCTTGCAGTCGGCAAGATAATAAGTTTCAGACACTTTGTTTGTAGCATTCCACACTTTGCCATTATTGAGCATATTCACACCGATAATCATGCCGCAAGTGTCGGCAGGAGCATCGATAACACCGGCAAAATAAGCCTTGTGTACTTGAGTAGCAGCTTTCACGGGATAACCGATAAGTCCACCCACACGTGCAATACCCGTCACAGCACCGGTGCTATATATATTCCTGAATATTGCACCACCTTGACCGGCAATACCACCAATACCATAGCTTGAGCTTGCCGCAGTACCGGTCGACTTGATGTCGCCGCTATTGAAGCAATTCTCCACTACCGATTGCACACTGTTAAAGCCAATGATACCACCTGCACGGTTGGTAGAAGTAGTCACATCGCCTTCGTTGCGACAATTGCTTATCACAGAAGCCTTACCGCCGAGGCTACCTACTATACCACCCAGACCGAATCCACCGGAGATATTACCGGTGTTGTAGCAGCTGTCGACAGTAATATAGTTGCTGATTATAGCAACGATACCGCCACCTTGGTTACCTGTAGCCACCACTTCACCGCTATTGTGGCAATTCACCACATAAGTGCGAGCACTCTCGGAGAATGAGCCTTTGTAGTAGCCCAGCACACCACCGGCATAAACCGATTTCACCGAAGTCACCTTACCGCTGTTATAGCAGTTGTGGTAACGCGAGCCGGGAGTGTATTGAGCCACCAATCCGGCAGTGTAAGTGCTCGATTTAGCAGTAGTAGAAACCGAAGAAATATCACCAGTGTTATAGCAACCTTCAAGGTTCATTGTGGTGTAACCCGAAGTGTTAACGTAAGCAATCAGACCGGCATTATCGGCAAGCGAAGATATGTGGGCAGTGTTGTAGCAATCCTCAAGGTAGTAAGCCGGAGCATCTTTAGTGGCATTAGCCATTGCAATAAGACCTGCAAATCCACCGGCCTTAGCAGGAGTCTTGGCAACTACATCACCCGAGTTGAAGCAACGATATAAAGAGTCGGAATAAGCGGTAGCAATAAGACCGGCAGTGTAGCTCTTGGCAGTAGTACCGGTGTAAGTCACAATGCCCTTGTTACCACAGTCGATATATTTCACATCTGCCTCGCTCTGAGCCACCAATCCGGCAGTGTAAGTGCTCGACGAGGATATTACGCCCTCGTTCACACAGTTGGTAAGCACGGCACCGGTAGCCACATAACCTACCACACCGGCAGTATAGCTCACGGTGTTCGACACGTTCACTCTGTTCACCACATTAGTGAGCTTGCCTTGCAGTTTACCTACCACACCGGCCACATTGTTCAGCTTGGAACCGCCCTTGATTACACCCTCAAAGATTATATCGTGTATATTTGCGCTTTCGCCCGCCAGGACAATTGCTCCAAAGAACTTGTCGTCGGCAGTAGCCGAAATGCCCTTCACCGTCTTTCCGTCGCCATTGAAATCGGCATTAAGCACGGTCACGCGGTCGTAGGCGAGCGGCTTGAAAGTGATGCCCGTAAAGTCGATGTCGGCAGCAAGTTTCACATATTCGCCTTCGAGGCTATTGCTCGTCTTGGCAATGAAATCGGCAAGCGCATTCCACTCAGCAGCATCATTAATCAAGTAAGGATTAGCCTCCGTACCATCGCCAGTCAGCGGGATAGCGGGAACAG
>CAMEKH010000059.1 GCA_945921235.1 uncultured Prevotellaceae bacterium
CTCGAATAAAAATTTTTTTGAAAAAAACGTAGAAAAGGCTTGTATTTGAAAAAATATTTGTATCTTTGCAGTCGCAAAACGGCTCCTTAGCTCAACTGAATAGAGCATCTGACTACGGATCAGAAGGTTACAGGTTTGAATCCTGTAGGAGTCACAAGAGGAGTCCTATTATAGGGCTCCTCTTTTTTCTTTAAAGATGGTATAAAATGCGGTATAAGCGTGTGTAGCTTGTTAATTTTGGCTATCTTTGCATAATGCAATATTATGTTGCAAAAAAAATAAAGAGCAGTAAAGAATAAAAGGTTAAGAAATGGATTTTGGCTTTGTAAGAGTAGCGGCAATAGTACCGAAAGTGAATGTCGCCGATTGTGAATATAATGCATCACAAATAATTGATGCCACTGTAGAAGCTGCAAAAAAAGGTGCAAAAGTAATAGCAACACCTGAATTGGGCGTTACAGCATATACCTGTGGTGACCTTTTTATGCAGCAAAGTCTGCTTGATGCAGCGGAGAATGCACTATTGCGAATAGCTGAAGTTACGGCAAGTTGTGATGTGCTGCTGTTGGTAGGAGCGCCGCTGCGCTGTGGAGATTCGGTGTATAATTGTGCAGTGGCAATATCGGGCGGCAGAATACTTGGAGTCGTGCCAAAAACCTATCTTCCGAATTATAAGGAGTTCTATGAGAAGAGGTGGTTTGCATCGGCTACGTTGCTGAGAGAGGAATCAGTGAATATAGGAGGAACAATGGTGCGTATATCGCCAAAGCTGATTTTCACTCATGAAAAGTTGCGCGTGGCAGTAGAGATATGTGAGGATTTGTGGACTCCGATACCACCCAGCTCATTTGCAGCGATAGCAGGCGCAAATGTTATAGTGAATATGTCGGCATCGAACGAGCTGATAGGCAAGCACGACTATCTGATGTCGCTTATCAAGCAGCAGTCGGCACGATGCCGAGTGGCATACGTCTATGCATCATCGGGATTTGGCGAATCGACCACCGACCTTGTGTTTGCAGGAAATGCCATAGTGGCAGAGAACGGACGGTTACTTGGAGAGGGCAAAAGATTTTCGATAGAGGGTACTATGGTAGTGCGAGATGTAGATGTCGAATTGATAGAAAACGACCGAATGACGGTGAATAGTTTTTCTGACAGCCGACATCTTTCGGCAGGCTATGAGATAGTGCCTATAGATTTAAAGTCGCTGAAATCGGGCGATGAAGAACTTATGCGAGAGGTACACAGACTCCCGTTTGTGCCGGGAGATGGCAAAATTCTTGATGGACGATGTGAGGAGATTATCGACATACAGGTAGAGGGCTTGATGCGCAGGCTTGCGTTCATCAATTGCAAGACGCTTGTGGTGGGAGTGTCGGGCGGACTCGACAGCACTCTTGCGCTCCTTGTGGCAGTGAAGGCGTTCGACCGCCTCAAGCTCGACCGAAAAGGTATCTACGGCATTACGATGCCCGGCTTCGGCACTACGGGGCGCACATATAGCAATGCTATGGAGCTTATGAAATCACTTAGCGTTACTATAAAGGAGATACCAATACGCGATGCGGTAATACAGCATTTCAAAGATATAGGACACGATATTGCGCAACATGATGTTACCTATGAGAACTCTCAGGCACGCGAGCGTACGCAGATACTTATGGACTATGCCAACAAGTGTGGAGGCATAGTGCTCGGCACAGGCGACCTCTCGGAGCTTGCCCTCGGTTGGGCAACTTATAATGGCGACCATATCTCAATGTACGGTGTGAATGCCGGTATTCCAAAAACACTTGTGAAATATCTTGTGCGATGGTTTGCGGTATCGGGATTTTCAACCGATGATGAAGCACGCCACACGTTGCTCGACATAGTGGATACACCGATAAGTCCGGAGCTTACTCCCGCCGATTCCAATGGCAATATCAAGCAAAAGACCGAGGACCTTGTAGGTCCATACGAATTGCACGATTTCTTCCTATACTATATGCTTAGGTGCGGATTCCGCCCGGCTAAGATTTATAGTATGGCAGTGAAAGCCTATTCGGGCGTATATGATAAGCCCTTCATAAAGAAGTGGCTAAGAGAATTCTATCGGCGATTCTTTCAGCAACAATTCAAGCGTTCGTGCCTTCCCGACGGACCGAAGGTGGGCAGTGTGAGTCTTTCGCCACGCGGCGATTGGCGTATGCCGAGTGATGCATCGGCAGCATTGTGGCTTAAGGAATGCGATGAATTAAGCTGATAGTCGAGATATCAAATAGAGAAAAATTTATGAAGATATTATACAACATATACAGAATCATACGTACGTTGCTTGTCACTGCATTGTCGTTAGTGATAGGAACATACGTAATACTATATGTTGTATTATCCATACCCGCCGTGCAACGAAATGTGAAGAGCATAGGCGAGGAGGAGCTGTCGAAGTTGCTTCACACGCAAGTGACTGTGGGGCGCTTGAATATATCGCCATTCAATCAAGTGGAGCTGTTTGATGTGGCAGTTCCCGACCAAGAAGGCGGTATGTTGCTGAAAGTGGATAAAATAGGGGCAGGAATAAGCATATATAATCTGTTTGCAAAGCGTAGAATAGTGTTTACATACGCTGAATTGATAGGAATTGATGGAAAAATCAGGCGTCGAGACCCCGAATCACCCACAAATATGCAGTTTATCATTGATGCTCTAAGTCAGAAGGATAAAAACAAGCCTCCTACACGATTTGATTTGAAAATATATAATATTGTGCTCCGTCGAGGCAAATTGAGCTATGATGTGGAAAGTGAGCCGAGGCATTATGACCGTTTCGACCGGAATCATATTGCAGTGAGTGAATTGCGAGCTGATATAACCATACCGCGATTGAAGAATGAAGATTTCGATGTGCAGTTGAAGCGATTATCGATGAAAGAGCGGTGTGGCTTTAAGTTGATAAATATAGCCGTTAATACGACTATAGGCAAGAATGAACTTATTGCGAAGGGATTGCGCATAGAATTGCCGAATTCACTTATTGCTCCTGAAGATTTCAGCATAAAATATAGCGAATTGAAGAACATAGGCAAGGAATTGACTAAAATGCCTGTGAAATTAGATATAGCTAATAGCTATATTGTGCCATCGGATATTAAAGGATTCGTACCTTCATTAGCCGACTTCGACGATAAACTGCTCATCACTGTGGCATTGCGTGGAACTATTAGAGAGCTGAATGTGCCTGTGCTCTCGGTCACCACTGAAGGTGGGCAACTGATGCTTAATATGAAAGGAACAATCAGTAATGTTGATGATATAAAGCAACTGAAATACAATGTGCCTCACATTGATGTGAAAGTTGATGCCAAGGAAATAACCCGACTGACATCGAATTTCGCACACCTTTCAGCCGATGTTGACAAGATTATAAAGAATTGTGGCAATTTTAGCATAGATGGAGGGGGTAAGGGCACTTTTGAGCGGATTAATTTTTACGGTGACATAGCCACTCAGCTTGGTTCGGTGAAGCTGAATGGTGTGTTTGCCCAAGATGCGCGAACCAAGAAGCAGAGTTATAAAGGTTCGATACGCACAGGCGGACTTAATGTGGGAAAACTGCTGTCGAAAGAGCCGTTGCTCGGCATGGTGTCGGTAGACGTAGATGTTGACTTGACGAAAAGCGGGAAGCGCATAACGGGAGAGGGAAAAGGCGATGTGAAATATGCAGAGCTAAAAGGCTATCGCTATAGCGACATAACTGCTGATGTGGCAATAAAAGATGGTCAGTATGAGGGTGTACTGACCATAGACGATGAAAATGTGCGGCTCAGTGCCGAGGGCGTATTCACCGAAGATTCGGGACACAAAACTTTGGAGATGCAGCTTGAAGCAAAAGATGTGAATTTTGCGAATTTGAATATCAGCGAGAAGTATCCGGAGCACAGGCTTTCGCTAAAAGCCGAGGCCTCGCTAAGTGCCGATGATATTTATGGTGCTGAGGGAAATATAATAGTTCATGATGTGGCATATTGCGATGCCGAAGATAAAGGACTGCATCTGAATGACTTCATTGTGACATCGGAGAAGAACGAAGATGAACAGACACTCAAAATCTCTTCCGACATAATTAATGGAGAAATAAACGGCTCATTCGATTGGCGCAATATAGGGAAAGCTCTGACAGGCATGATGGCACAGTCATTCCCATCGATGATTCAACCCGTTGAGATAGATGTGGAGCGAGAGCGCATCAATGATTTCAGATATAGCATGAACGTATCGGTTACAGATGAGATAAATAAGTTTTTCAATCTTCCGGTGAAGGCACTTGTGCCAATTACGCTCAGCGGAATAGTAGATGAGAACACGCAGAGTGCCACTATTGACGTCAGTGTGCCATTTATGATGCAAAACAAGAAGCTCATAGAGCAAACATGGGCAAAACTTGAGATAAACGGATATGAGGACAATGTGTCGCTTGAAGCTCATACCATAATGCCGACGAAAAAAGGAAAATTAAATCTTAATTTGAATATGAACGGTGTTGCCGACCGTCTTGATACAGGCGTTAGTTGGAAAATAGACCGAAAAGAATTGTTTGCCGGCGATGTGAGTGTGTCAACATTGTTTAAGCGCAGTGATGATGAAGCACGCACGATATGTGCTGATATTGATATCAATCCCACACAATTAGTGTTTAATGACACAGCGTGGCAGGTGCATCCCGCAAAAGTGAAAGTCGTGGGGCGGGATGTGAATGTAGATGGCATACGAGCAACGTGTGACAAGCAGTATGTGGCAATAGATGGAGAAGTGTCGGACAATGATTTGTCGCAACTATGTGTAGACTTGAACGACATAAATCTCGACTATGTGTTTGAAACACTTGCCATAGACAATGTGATGTTCGGGGGCAGAGCTACAGGACGTTTTTATGCCACCAATATCTATTCAAAAATGCCGCGAATGTCGACTCCCAATCTTCATGTAGCCGGGCTTGCCTACAACCATGCTACACTTGGCGATGCCGACATAGTGAGTAGGTGGAGCAATGAAGATAAAGCAGTGACGATTGATGCCAATATAAGTCAATACAATGGCTACAAATCGGAAATATCGGGCAGAATATTCCCAACAATGGATTCATTGTATTTTGAGTTCAGGACAAAGAAAGTGAACATAGGGTTTATGAAACCGTTTATGAGTGCATTTACATCGGATATTGAGGGCGAAGCCTCGGGTTTTGCCTGTCTGTATGGCAATTTCAAGCGAATAAACCTCTATGGAGATATATTTGCCGACCGCCTACGCATGAAATTGGATTATACCAACACCTATTATACCACATCGGATTCTATAAAGATTACGCCGGGAAATATATCGTTCAAGAATGTAACGCTTCGCGACCCTGAAGGGCATACTGCAAAGCTCGAGGGCTGGGTGAAACATAATTATTTCCATGATGCACAATTTAATTTCTCGGTGACTGATGCGCGAGAGTTTCTTTGCTATAATGTGACACCCGAAATATCACCCGATTGGTATGGAACTATTTATGGCGATGGGGCGGCATTTGTGAAAGGAGAACCCGGTAGTGTAGATATCGATGTCAATATGCGCACAGCCGCTAATAGTAAGTTTACCTTTGTGCTCTCAGACGCACAGAGTGCCACTGAGTATAGCTTTATTACATTCGTAGATACGAGTAAGAAAGATAAGGTACAAGAAATCGATGATTCGATTCCTGAGATGGTGCGGCAGTTGGCTGAGAAAAAGATGGCAGAAGAAAATCGTGGAGCAGCTACCCGCTACAAGATAAACCTGATGGCTGAAATCACACCGCTTGCACAGATGATTCTTGTGATGGACCCTGTGGGAGGTGACAGAATCAAGGCAACAGGTTCGGGCAATTTGCGAATGACATATAGTAATACTGATGATAAGCTCACGATGCTTGGCACCTATAAACTTGATAAAGGAAGCTATAATTTCACATTGCAGGATATCATAGTGAGGGAATTTTCAATCAGAGAGGGTAGTACGATTACGTTCAATGGCGACCCGTTTGCCGCCAAGTTGGGAGTTACTGCGTATTATGCCGTAAATGCCAATTTGCAGGACCTTGACGAGTCGTTTGCCACCGACAAGGATATGAATCGCACAAACGTGCCGGTTCAGGCATTGCTGATAGTCACAGGAGATATAAAAGAGCCGAAAATCGACTTTGACCTTGCATTCCCGACGCTCACCTCCGAGGCTTACAGAAAGGTACGCAGTGTGATAAGTACAGATGATATGATGAACAGGCAGATAATATATCTGCTTGCACTCAACCGCTTCTATACGCCTGAGTATATGGGAGCGACAACTACTCGCAATAATGAACTTGCATCGGTGGCTTCATCGACTATTTCGTCGCAATTAAGTAGCATACTTGGGCAGCTGAGTGAAAATTGGAGCATTTCGCCTAATTTCCGAAGCGACAAAGGTGATTTTTCTGACATAGAAGTGGAATTGGCGCTATCGAGCCAGCTGCTTAACAACAGGTTGCTGTTCAATGGTAATTTCGGATATCGCGATAACACGATGAACACCCGAAACTCCAATTTCATAGGGGATTTTGATATTGAATATCTGCTTACCAAGAATGGGAATATAAGGTTTAAGGCTTATAATCACTTTAACGACCAGAATTATTATATAAAAAGCGCATTAACTACCCAGGGAATAGGAGTGGTGTTTAAGCACGATTTCGACCGATTATTTGATTTCTTGAAAAAGCCGAAAATCGCCAAAACTATTGAAGCCGCCGATACTATGGCAACAAATGCAGAACAATCGCTGATGAGAAAGGAGTCTAACCGATGAAAAGGCTTGTTTTCATAGTATTTGTGATGGTGGTTTCGGCTGTTGTTTCGAGGGCGGAAAACCCGATTGTCGATTCGTCGGAACACAATGCGTTTGTTGATGTTGATGTTGATGGTATTGATGACCGATTGAATGATATCGACAAGCGAATAGTCGACAGCCTGAAGCGAGATAAGGACTATTGGAAGAAGGCTTTGCTGAAAGGCAAACTCGACTTGAAAGACAAAACAATAGTATATCCGAGGTTTGTGAAATTGTGCGTTGATTTGTATAATTGGGCTGACCGTACATTCAACACCTATGATACCGCCTATGTGGTAGGGACCGGGAAACGGTGGAAGGTAATGGTTAAAAATGACAATTGGGTTGATAACTATGATTTACATTTTCCGAAAGCAACACCTATAAGGATTCTCTCGAATGTGTGCTGCAATATAGGAGCATCGATAGCTTATATGGCAGTGAGCGGTGGATATATGTTTGATGTGGACAATGTTTTTAGCGGTTCGCCAATCACTCACAAGAAGTGGGACTTCAATTTCAGTTGTGCGCTGATATGTGCCGACTTATACTATGCGAGCAATAGGGGGGCTACGTCAATACGTCGTTTTGGCGACTACAAGAAAGGAGCGTGGATAAATCACCCGCTTAACGAAATGGAATTGGAGTCATACGGAGCCGATATATATTATTTTTTCAATCATAAAAAGTATTCGCAAGGAGCAGCATATAATTTCTCCAAGATACAGAAACGCAGTGCCGGGTCGATGATAGCCGGAGTGACAATCTCCTCGCAAGATGTTTCGCTCGACTTTTCCAATCTGCCAAATTCCATGATAGCCGTTTTGCCTGAGTACAACAATCTGCAATATCGATTCAGGTACTATGATTATTGTTTTTTGCTTGGCTATGGATATAATTGTGTGATAGGTAAGCATTGGCTATTCAATATATCGGCATTGCCGTCGATAGGCTTCAAGCACTGTCTGAGTATCTCGGAAGAGGGCGAGAATAATATGTTTTCAGCTAATATAAAGGCGAAAATGTCATTTATCTATAATCGTGGGCAGCTATTTGCAGGTTTTTTAGGGAAGATGGATATGCATTGGTATTCAAGCCGAAGATATAATTTCTTTAATTCAATAGAATATTTCAATTTCTGTGCAGGTTGGCGGTTTTGAATGGACTGAGGACAGTCTTATTGACAATGAAATATAAAAACTGCAAAATTCAGGCGTAATGTGCGAAATATGTGGTAAATTTGTGCTCTTAAATAAGACATCAGGAAAAAGATGAGCGTAATAATATTAGGAATAGAGTCGTCGTGCGATGATACATCGGCGGCAGTAATAAAAGATGGCGTCATGCTAAGCAATGTAATAGCGAGCCAAAAAGTCCATGAGGTCTACGGCGGTGTGGTGCCGGAACTGGCGTCGCGAGCGCATCAGCAGAATATAGTGCCGGTAGTATCGGAAGCGATACGACAAGCCGGAATCAGCAAGACTGATATTGATGCGATAGCATTTACTCGCGGTCCGGGATTGCTGGGGTCGTTATTAGTAGGGACATCATTTGCCAAAGGACTTGCACTTGCGCTCAATGTGCCACTGCTCGATGTGAATCATCTGCACGGACATGTACTTTCTCATTTCATTAAGGAAGACGAAAACAGTGAGGTGCCTGAATTTCCATATCTTTGTCTGCTTGTGTCGGGTGGAAATTCGCAGATAATACAAGTTAATTCGCCCTATGATATGGCAGTGCTCGGACAGACAATAGATGATGCAGCAGGCGAGGCATTCGACAAGTGTGCCAAAGTAATGGGACTTCCATATCCCGGAGGACCATATATTGACCGTCTTGCAGCAGAAGGTGATGCCATGAAATTTCGTTTCAGCAAGCCTCATATTGCAGGGCTTGATTACAGCTTCAGCGGGTTAAAGACATCGTTCCTATACACTTTGCGCGATGCCAAGGTGCAGAATCCTGATTTTGTGGAGGAGAATAAAGCCGATTTGGCTGCATCGCTTCAAAAGACGATAATTGATATCCTCATGGATAAATTCTCAAAGGCAATCAAGCAGACCGGAGTAAAGACTATTGCTATAGGAGGAGGTGTGTCGGCCAATTCGGGCGTGCGCAATGCCGTTCAGAATTATGCCGATTGTCATCATTTGAAAGCATTTATACCAAAGCGGCTGTTTACTACCGATAATGCCGCCATGGTGGCAGTAGCAGGATATTTTAAGTATTTGAATAAAGATTTTTGCGACATCTCATTGCCTCCGTTTGCCCGTGTAACGGTGTAAAGAAAGGTGTGAGCGTGAGAGTTAACGATAGGAAGAAAGGAATCAAGCATGGACGTTTCGGTTATTGCTATTGGCGATGAGTTGCTGATAGGGCAGGTTGTGGATACAAATTCAGGTTGGATAGCTCGACATTTGAATCCGCTCGGGTGGAATGTAAAAAGCGTGAAAGTGATAGGTGATGATAGTAATGAGATTTTTAAAGCCATCGATGAAGCTTTTGCGCAGACTGATATTGTGCTGACCACCGGCGGACTTGGACCTACAAAAGATGATATCACCAAGCCTACGCTTTGCCGATATTTCGGTGGAGAGCTTGTCTACGACAAGGAGGTGGAGCGCAATGTGATCGAAGTGCTCAATAAAAGGCATTTGAAAATCAATGAACTTACGGCGACGCAAGCCATGGTGCCGTCGACGTGTAGAGTGATTCAGAATGAAGTGGGAACGGCTCCGATAATGTGGTTTGAGAAATCGGGGAAAGTGCTTGTAGCCATGCCCGGAGTGCCATTTGAAACCGAGCAAATGATGGAGCGCAAGGTGATTCCTCAATTGTTGAAGCGCTTTGTGCCCGATGAGCACATAGAGCATCGCACGTTTGTGGTTATTGACTATATGGAGTCGAAATTAGCAATGACACTTGCTGATTTTGAAAATGAATTGCCCGAATATATACATCTTGCGTATCTTCCGAAAATGGGCGTCATACGCTTGCGACTGAGTGGGCGCTTGCGAGATGGAGAAGCGTTGAAAGCCGATATGGCACGTTTGTCGAAGCGCCTGCATAATATACTTGGCGATTCAATTGTTTCTTATGAGGATAAGCCTCTTGCTGCCATAGTTGGTGATAAATTGAAAGCCAAAGGGCTGAAATTATCGACCGTAGAAAGCTGCACGGGCGGAAATGTGGCGCATGCAATAACGCTGAATGCCGGTAGCTCGGAGTATTTTGAAGGGAGTGTGGTGGCATATAGCAACGATGTGAAGCGTAATGTGCTGAAAGTTCCGGCAGAGGTGCTGTCGAGCGTGGGGGCTGTTAGTAGAGAAACTGTTGAGGCGATGTGTAGCGGTGTAGCATCATTAATGGCTACCGATTGTGCCATTGCCACATCGGGAATTGCCGGTCCCGGAGGAGGAACGCCCGAGAAGCCTGTAGGCACAGTGTGGGTGGCAGTGAAGTGCGGCGAAAGAGTGGAGAGTGAGTGTTATCACTTGCCCGGAACTCGCGACAGGGTGATAGAGCGGACCACTACGAATGTACTTTGCAAGCTGATTAAAATGCTCATAGAGTAAAAAAGATAGATACTAATGGGAGCACCAGATATCGCTACTTCAACAAAAGCCGAGCGGTTGGCATACATTAATGAAAAATTTCGATGTATTGCCAATTGTGAGATATGTGGAAATTGTAAAATCTTGCGAGGCATGAGTGCTGATGAAGCCTATGCAGAGTATATTGAAGGTCGTAGCACCTTTGTGGAGGTTTCTATGACGTTGCGTGACTGTTGACAGAAGTTTGTCGATGAGCAATGTTTGTGTGCCTCGTGTTATTTCTCCTCGATATTCCTATCGGTATTTTTGGGGTTAAGTTTCATTGCCCTATCGACAATGCTCTGCATAGTAGCATCGAGAGGCGATACATTTTGAGGAACGATGAAATCGGGTTTTGCGATGTTTTTCTCTTTCGACAGCTCTTTGCACTCCTCAAGAGTCAGGTACTCAAAATCCACGGGATATATCTCTATCAGTGATTTCAGCAAAATGTCGCTTTTAGCATGGAAGACGGTTTTCCAAAGTTTACCCTTAGCTAAAGCCGATATTGAATATGTTTCTTGAATCATATCTTGAATGCGATATTTGCCGCTGTCGTTGCGATAGAATGACTTGTTATTGAATGCTTCGTTAATGTCAATTGTCATACCAAGCAATTTAAGTACAGACGGAGAGACTTTGTGGTTTTCCTTTCCCCAAAGAGGGTCGTAGCTTTGAGTATAAGATGATTGACTTTTGCGATAGATGATAGTTGCATTTTTCTTAGTCATAATAGTGTCGAATCCAGATGCAACTGTGCGCAGGCGAGGTGTTTCTACGAGTGATAAGGTGTCGATAGATGAAATTATTGAAATCATTGACATAGCTCCGGTGTCGATGTCGCGAGCAATGCTGTCGGTGCCATCGTGCTTAATGTATCGGGCAAAATTCCTCTTATTAAGTATTTGTGCTTTATTGTGCCCTTTGAATCCTTTAATCTTGGGGCGAGTAGGCAGTATGACGTCAGCCATATTTTCACTTATTACGAGAGTAGTGTCGCCGTCGGCAATAAAAGTGCTGAGTTCTCTAATGTAGAGCAATATTTTTAATCCGTCGCGCGATTTATCAGAAACTAAGGCTTCCGGCAGATTGTAGGAGCGAGATAATAGTTCTATCGTTGATCCGTCGGATTCTACCGTGTTAAATTCATATCCGAGGCATTGTACAGACAGAGGAAAGTCGGAGGGTTTTGCCGATAGAAAAGAGCCGTTCTCATCGGAGATTCCAAGCAAAACGCCCTTATTGTTGAAAATTGAAGCTGCGACAACCGGCTGACGGTCGCCGGCATCGATGATGTTAATAGCAGCATTGCCGGGAATTTGAGCAAAGCATGCAATTGCGAATATTGATATTCTAAATAATAAGAATTTGATGTTATGCATAACAAAAAAATTTATGATAGAGTCGATTATATTCGATATAAAAATACTTTCTATAACAAAAATAGACAAATTATAAGAAAACGCAAAAAAAACACTGCTGTTTTTGCATATTAGGGATAAATTGCTTAAATTTGCAGTGAAATTTGAGACAGGAATGTCGGCAAATATCAAGAATATGTATTGACGGCATGAGGCTGCGTAGTTGGGAAATGATGCTAAACTCCTGAGAAACAGACCTTATGATAGTATAACGGTTGCTAATTTGGCGAGCAAAGCTCTAAAAATGAAGTACAACCGCTACATATTTTTATGTGCAGCCGCATTTTGTGGGCAAAAATTTTGAAATTCTCGCAAAATTTAGCTTACTTTGCACTCCGATTTCAAGGAAAATAAATTAGAAACAAAAAAATAGGAATACAGCCATGTCAAAGGTTTGTCAGATTACAGGCAAGAAGGCGATGACAGGAAATAATGTATCGCACTCTAAAAGAAGAACAAAGCGTAAATTCTACGCAAACTTGTTCACAAAGAAATTTTATTGGGTAGAACAAGACCAATGGATTAGCTTGACTATTTCGGCTTCAGGACTCCGCACAATCAACAAACTCGGATTAGATGCAGCATTGAAGCAAGCAGCAAGCAAGGGTTATCTAACATGTATTAAAACAGTAGAGGAGTAATAAAAGATGGCAAAGAAAGCAAAAGGCAATAGAGTACAAGTAATACTCGAATGCACCGAGCAAAAAGCAAGTGGTGTACCCGGAATGTCGCGTTATATTACAACAAAGAACCGCAAGAACACCACCGAGAGATTGGAGTTGAAGAAATACAACCCCTACCTAAAGAAAGTTACTGTACACAAGGAAATTAAATAAGAATAAGTTATGGCAAAGAAAGTAGTAGCAACGCTTCAAAAAGGTGAGGGTCGTACTTACAGCAAAGTCATCAGAGTGGTGAAGTCTCCTAAAACTGGTGCTTATACATTCAAGGAAGAGATGGTTCCTAACGACCAAGTACAAGCTGCCCTTAATAAATAATTCGGAATATATATTTTTCCTAAATAAGAAAGAGGCTTTTTGCTTACGGGCAAAAAAGCCTCTTTCTGCATTATTAATATAGACAAAAAACAGAGAGTTAGCCTAATTATTTACTTATACAAAATCTGTGAGAATACAAATATGATGAAAAAACGTTTTG
>CAMEKH010000060.1 GCA_945921235.1 uncultured Prevotellaceae bacterium
ACCACGCGCAATCCGGCAAGTTTAAGCAGCGGAATGAACAATCCGGGACCCATGTTGTGCACATGCACCAAGTCGGGGCGATGAAAAATGGCATGCACCGCCGATATAAATGTGTGAAACACCGCTTCAAATCCCTTTATGCGGGTTGAAGGCAGGTCAACGAAATCGATATTCTTATATTTTGTTTCAAAGGATTCTGCCGTGAGATATGGTTTTCTTCTGTACACACTCACGTGCACATCTCCCGGCAAACGCGGATAAAGGTCTTCACAATGCTTCTCCACGCCGCCTTGCAATCCGGGAAATCCCCTGACTCCTATTACGGCAATCCTCATAGTTCAATTAATCCCAGCAAAGGTCCTTGCCCTTCCAGATTCTCCACTTGTTCTTGAGCACCCACTTGATAGGAATCCACGGACGACGCACCATATCATGACGCTCGGTGACTATGAATGCACAATTGCGCTTGCAGTTCTTCACCTTCTCAAGGGCTTCTTTTGCCTTGTCCGATTTCATAATATTCTCAAAGGAATCCTCCTTGATGTTACCTATCACCCATTCTTCTTGACTTCCGTTGCAGGGCGATACATTTCCCCACGGGTCGATAAAGAAGAAATCGGTCAACGCTCCGCACGCCGGGCGATAGCTGTCGGTGTCGCCACGCAAGCGACGATGAATAGAGCGGTTGAAGTAGGCACGGCCATAGTCTTTCAAGCGGTCTTTAAAGTGACGGCGCTTCGAGGTGAGCAGAGCCTTCACAAACAGCTCATGCTGGCGCAGTGCGTCTTCGCTCTCTATCTGGTTATCCTCCTTGTGGAAATACCATGAATTGTGAACAGCCGAATTTCCAAGCTCCACATCAAGAGCCACACAAAGCTCATAGAGGTGAACAAGGTCCTTATAGTTGTCGGGCGATATTACCACCGAGAAGCCTATATTCTTGCACTTTGTCTTCTTCAGCTCGAGCATAGTGCGCAGAGCATGGTCGAAGCCGTTAATCAGTCCTCGCTTCGAATCGTTGATATGCGGCAGTCCCTCCACACTCACGCGGATTAGTATGTTGGGATACTTGTTAGCAAGCTCCACTATTTTCTCCGTGTTATATCCATTGGTACTAAGTTCGAGTAGCACCGATTTAGGATATAGAATTTCAAAAATCCTGTCGATGTCCTTGCGGATAGTGGCTTCTCCGCCTGTGATATTGATTCGAAGCCCGTCGGGCAGCTTTTCGTAATATGAAGGGTCTATCTCCTCCTCCGGACGTGTAGGGCACTTCCATATATTACACATGTTGCACTTCGCATTGCAGCGGAACGTTGTTATCAAGCTGCCTTGAACTATATTTTTTTTCATATACCGTATAAAAGTATGTGTATAAGTTAACTTACCAAATATGTAGTATTATATATTAAACTGCAAATTTAGTAAATTATTGTCCTTCAGCAAAAGAATTTCACAAATTATAGACTTTTTCGAGCAAGCTCCTGTGCACCTCGGCTGAGAATGCTTTGCGTGAGGCTCTTGCTATCGATGCATAGTCGTAATCGGCACTCTCCATTACCTTGCATATACATGCTGAAAGCTCTTTCACACTCTTCGGAGTATAGGTAAGTCCGTTTTCGGGCTTCACAAGCTCGGGAATTCCACCTATGCGCGCTCCCACCACCGGTGTTCCGGCACAGAGCGACTCAATCACGCTCAGCGGATTATTTTCATAGCACTCCGACGGGGTGACAACACACCGGGCATGCGCCAACAGCTCACTCACCGCCTCGGCATCGATATGCCCGAGGAATTGCACATTTGCTCCGGCATATTTCGCCTTCAGTTCGTCGGCAAGAGGTCCACCACCGGCAACCTTCAGCTTGTAGGGTAGTTCTGAAGCTGCTTTAAGCAGCGTTTCCACGCCTTTTTCTTGCGAAAGGCGCCCCACATAAGCATAATAATCGGCTTTCTGCGTGCAGTCGAGCGAAGATAGACGGTCAATCTTCACCGGATCGATAAAATTGCTCACCACCTTCAGTTTATCGGCATTAAACCCGCCCAGAAGCATCTTGTCGCGCATAAATGAACTCGGGCACACAAAAGCATCTGTGAAGCGTTCGAGCGTGCCTCGATTCCACTTCTTAGCTTCAATATAAGCTAATGCACTCGCGGCAAGGCTGCCTTTCATACATCGGTGTTTTAGCACTTGGCTCTTATCGCTATAGCATAGCTCACACGGCTCTCCGCCTCGCAAGCAGGCATAAGCCGGACACAGCAATTTGTAGTCATGCAGAGTCCACACCACGCGACAACCGGCTTTCTTCGCCAACGCTCCCACCACCGGCGAAATATAAGAGTGAATATTATTCAAATGCACCACATCGGGGCGGAAATCGGCAAGGATTCGCTTAAATCGGCTTACCACATCGCCCATACCGAGGATACGCTTCACGGCACTAATTTTATTCCTTACACCACCACTAAAATCGACCTGCGGAGCAAAATAACTGCTATAGCGGCTCTCTTCGTTCTCGGGATAGTGCATTGAGAAGAACGCCACTTCATATCCATGCGCAGCAAGCATTCGCTCAAGATTGAGTGAATATATGCAATCGCCTCCGCGTTGATAATAGAACTTATTTACTATCAATATCTTTTTTGCCATAGAAAAAAAGAACCTTCTGTTTTCAATTTTTATTCACACACCCTTTTTGCTTTGCGCTTTTCCACTGTGAGTAAATGCGCAGCATCTTCGTGGCACAGCCATCGTTGGTAACTTCATCTCTAACTGCAATGCACGCCTTGTGATATCGACTGTAATTATCAGCCATATCGCACAATTCGGCAGCACCCCAATCATCGTCAACTATTCCCGCTCCGCTTGCCGCTATAAATTCGGCGGAAGCCGGAACAGTGTTGGTGATAATCGGCGTACCGCTTGCTATCGACTCAGCTATCGACACCATGTTCAAGTCGCGCTCCGTATTCACTAACATTGCCCTTGAGCTACGCAGCATCTCCGCCATAGCACTGTGACTCATAAATCCGTGGAATATCACGTTACGCTCCACACCCAGGTCCTTGCTCACACGCTTCAAACTGTCGCTCAGGTCACCATCACCCACAATGTTCAATAGAAAATGGCTGTAATGCGGGTTTTTCACGAATTCGGCGAATCGGGCTATGATGCCATCTACTCTCTTCCTATGCACAAGTTGCGAAACCACTATAAATGCATCTTCCACATGCTCCGAGGGATATAGTACAGTACCATTTGCTCCGTGGTCAACTATTTCTTCAGCCACATTCTTCGCATATTGCTTCACAAAGCGCATTGCCGGGAGCGAACGTGCCACCACTAATGACCGGCGCATAAAGCATCGCACCACCACATTGTGCCACAATTTGGAGGGCAATTGCTTCAGCATACGCTGATGACCGGTCATCTCCTGCCATATCACCAATTTATCCTTGCACACTCCGGCAGCAAGCAACGTGGCTATAGAGAACACCTCACTTGTGATAACTACATCGAACTTGTGCACATTTTCCTTGATATACCGCCGCATTCCCACAGGCCACGGTATAAGATGTGGCTTGAATATCCTCGGCAGACGCGACTTAAAAAAAAGCACATCGAAGGCATACTCTTCCTGCTCAGTGGGGCGAAATTCCTCGCTTGCCAATATTGTAACGCTGTTGCCATTGGCTATAAAGCCCATAGCATAGTTACAAATCATTGTATCCTTTATCGACTTCCTGCGGGTGATTACTCCCTTTTCAGCCGTGCTTAATATGCAGTTTATTATCAGTATATTCATTTGAAAATGTTCGCGCACAAAATATTATCTACAAAAATAGCAAAAATTTCCGAGACCACACATTGCCCCGACATTATTTTTTTACTATGCCGTAATAGAGCTTGAAAAACAGATAACTCAAGTAAAATAATTTGTGCCTAATCAAGAAAACAAGTAATCGCTTGGTGGCAGGCACGCTGCCTCCTACTGCTTTTTGAAGCTCTTTCCACCCCTTGTATTCGTAGAATCCGGCATAAGCCGCACGCTTCTCGCCAAGCGACAGGTCCGACAGCATAAGAGATTTCATCAGTCCTACTGTCATTCCAATAAAAAACACTCCTTCTTTCCCGCTAAGGTCTTCTATGCCATTGCTACGCAATCGTTCCTTTAAATTCTCGTGCAGACGTATGCCACTCGCAACTTTACTATTGCTGAAACTCTGCGACAACGAACCGCCATTATAGCAATACTGATAGAAAGCCCTCGGCAAGCATCGCACTTTTGAAGCTCCTATGAGAAAATCAAAATTGAATACCAAATCTTCATATTCGCACTCTGGGATAAACTTCAGTGCGCATTCACGAATTATCGACGCACGATATATTCCCATACACACCGAAATCACAATGTCATCATCGGCAAGCATATCGCCGATATAGCTTTTCACGTCATCATATCGGCGGTCGGTTATGGCTTTTTCCTCCTTGCTCCCATCGGGATAATAATAAGTGTAGCCATTGTAAACGGCATCATATCCGCCTGTCACAGCTTCGGAGTAGAGCGTAGAATAGGTGTCGACAAGCACATAGTCGTCGGAATCCACAAAAGTAATATACTCGCCTGTTGCCACCTCTATACCTGCATTTCGAGCGCTTCCGGGACCGCCGTTTGGCTTATGAACCACCTTGATGCGAGGCTCACGCTCCGCCCACCGGTCGCATATTGCAGCACTTGAATCGGGCGAGCCATCGTCAACAAGTATCACCTCAATATTCTGAAGCGTTTGTCCTATCAGCGACTCCACACAGCGGTCGAGATACTTCTCCGCTTTATACACCGGTACTATTATCGATACGCAAGGCTTCATCTCTCTTTTGCAGTAGTTATTTCGTTTTTTGGACTTTCACATATTCCAAAAATTCATCGAAGCTGCCAAACCGGGCTTTGTGATTGCGCAACCAATCATCATATCCCACGGCAAGCTGTCGGCGCACCGGTATCTCGGGGTATCGGTCGATATTGCTCTTGTCGACAAACAATACGAATTCTTCCCAAAAATCGCTTTGTTCGGGTTCGCGATTATAGCGCTCAGTGATACTTTTTGCATACTCCACCGCCTCATCGAGCGATTTGCGACGTCGCCTTTCATAGAACTCTTCTACCGTACAAATCACACGACACGGATTGCCCACCGCTACACTGCCCGAGGGAATGCTGCGGTTCACTATCGAGCCTGCCCCTATTATGCAGTTATCGCCTATCGTAACACCCTTAAGCACCACAACATTGGCTCCGATATACACGTTGTCGCCTATTGTAACTTTTCCCGAGGAATTTACAAAATCATGATAAAGATTAAGAAACACGAAACTCGTCCAATCGTGTGTGTAAATCTGGAAGTTGACATTGATATCCACATGGTTACCTATCGTCACAAGACTCGGACGCGATTCATCGATAAGCGTGGAATGTGGGTTTCTAAAGACTACATCTTCACCCACACTAATTCCTTTCTTCCTGAGCATTTTCACATAACGCTCATTGTTACACTCGGCGTAGAACCTTAATGCAGATCTTATAAGTCCTTTCAATCCATTCATATCCTATTTTCTCAACATATGTATGTTACACGCCCTCGGCTATCAGCTTCGCATCACCTTCCTCCTCACCGTCATTTATTTCGGCAACGGGAGTATTCGAGTACCACGACTCCATCACCACATACACTATCGGCAACATCATGAAGCAGTAACGAATGCTATCATTATAGACCATTATGAGCACGAACATAAAAATTATGAAGAATTGCATGTTGTAGTCTCTTTTCAATCCTTTCTCAGGCGGGGAGAACATAAGCCAGAAGAACCACAGCGAGAGTATCACTCCAATTATTCCAAGCTGTATCAACAATTGCACCACATAAATCATAGTGCCCGAGAGCATCCACTCATTCTCCTTATAGAACTTAGTGGCTTCTATCATAGTGCCGCCCTTGAACTGACCGACGCCTAATCCCGTCCACCGATGTCCGGGATATTGCTTGTCGAAATCCGAGAGATACAATATCTTGTAGAACCGCGGTATATCGGCTCCTGCAAAATCCATTCCCGCATCAAATAGTGCCTCGGCTCTTTCGGCAGTTTGACCGTCGTCGTAGAGATAGACTTCCATCATAAAATCCAAGTCGAACATTCGGTTTGCCTCCGAGCGACCTATACTTGCCATATATCCCATTCCCAGCAATACTACCAAAACCAGCATGAGCGGAATGGCAAAAAGCAATCGCAAGAATAGCTTGCGATTAAGCGGCAAGAGCAGCAAGAAAAACATTGGGAAGAACAGGAATGTGATTTTCGTTTCATTGAGCTGCGACGGAATGAGCAATAACAAATATATCTTATTCTCCCACAAACTCGCCACATAGCGCTCGGGGTCCATTCGTTTTTTCATGAAATAGAAGCATATCACGAAAATCAGCGTGGAGATTATTCCCGAGTTGCCATATCCCAGCGAACCTCCTCCGGCATCGCCTGCTCCATACATAATGAACTGATAGAGCATACACGGCACCTGAAGCACAAGAAACCAAAACAGCTGCCTGTCGAAATCGGTCACAAAACGCTCCCTGCGCTCTGCATCGCGCAGAAAATAGCCCACTATCGGCACTACAAACAGATAGGAGATGAAATCGCGCAATCCGTTCACATAGAATAGCACACTAAGCCCGTTGTAGTAGCATGTGGTAATGCCTGCCACTACCACAAACACCGCAGCAAACAGCTTGTCGCGCTTGCGCTCCATCATCACTATTCCGAGGAACACCAACACGGCATCAAATGCCATATACACTATGGGCTTAAGCCCGTCTAACGGAGGCACCAATTCTTCAGCACAAAATCCCCACGTCGCCCTTATCCAAAAGGCGATGAACAATATGCGCTGATAAAAAAGGCTTTTCTCTATCCTCATCTCTTTCTATTGGGACTTTCTCCGGCTGTGCCGCGATTCTTTAATCCTCTTTCGCTCCGTAGCCGTAGCCGTAGCCCTGCGACATCTTAGGATTGGAATCGTTGATTATCACACCGGCATTCTTTATTTGTCCACGCGATACCACAGAGTTGAAATACTTCACGAGGCTACGCTTGGTGTAGTTGGCGCGTGTCACATACACCACAAGGTCGGCGTAGGGCGAGAGCGAGAACGAGTCGCTCACCATTGCTATAGGTGCAGTATCGAGTATCACGCAATCATATTCATTGCGCAAATCTTCTATAAGTTGCTTGGTGCGACTCGAAAGCAGCAATTCCGACGGGTTGGGCGGTATCGGACCTCCAACATAAACGTCGAGATTCTGCACTTCGGTGCTATGTTGCACTATGTCGGCAAGAGTAATATCTTTTTTCGCAAGATAGGAGGTGACTCCCGGAGTGGATTTCATCGATAGATATTCGGCAAGTTTCGGACTGCGGATGTCCAGTCCCACCAATGCCACACGCTTGCCAAGCAAAGCAAACGATGATGCAAGGTTCAAGCCCACAAACGTCTTTCCCTCGCCACTTATCGATGATGTGACAAGTATCACGTTCTTATCTTCATTAGGAAGCATGAACTGCACATTATTGCGAAGCAGGCGGAATAGCTCTACTATCGACGACGTCTTGCCCTCGCGAACCACAAGCGATGACCTGTGACGGTTGTGGCATATCTCGCCTATTACCGGCGCCGTAGATATCGACTCAAGCTCATCTTGTGAAGAGAACTTGGTGGTGAACATAGCCTTAATGTAAAGTATCACTATAGGCATTAAAATACCGAGCAAGAAGCCCATAAAGAGCACTACCCCTTTCTTGGGTGCCACAGGCTCACTGTAAGCATAGGCTTGGTCCACAATTTTTCCCTTAGGAGTGGTGGCGGCAAGCACAAGGGCATTCTCCTCACGCTTCTGGAGCAGGAATGTGTAGAGTTCATTCTTTATTGCCTGCTGGCGATAAAGCTGGCGGAACTCGCGCTCCTTAGCAGGAATCATTCCCAACTTGCTCTGAGCCTTGTTCTCCACAGCTGCCGTACGGGTAATCTGTATTTCCAATCCATCGATAGCCTTATCCACAGCCTTGCGCACATTCTCGCGCATCAAGGCTATCTGGTCGTCCATTGCCTTGAGTGATATATTGTTGGCTTTAGCCGAGCTTGCAAGTTTGGTGCGCTCAAGCACTAAAGCATTATACATATCCACCGGACCGCCGGCGTCGGAAGTCTGCCCCACGCCAAAGGGTATCATAGTCTTTTCGTTTCTCGGGTCGTTGACGAAGTCACGCACCATCTTCATTATCTCAAGTTGAGTAGTGAGCTGAGTGCGTGCGCTCTCGCTGACATTCCTACGTCCATACATATTGGTGACATCGGTTGTCATATCCACAAGATTATTGTCGGTCTTATACTTCTCTATGTCGGCTTCGCTCGCCGAAAGGTCGTTATAGATAATATTCAATCGCTCATCGATGAATTTACCGGTATTCACTGCCATAGCGTCTTTTTCCGTCTGGCAACGCTTGTTGTATAGCTCCACGATTTTGTCGAGCACATCTTTTCCTCGCTGAATCACGGCGTCCTTATATACGAGAACAATGCCATTACTCTTCTTTGAAGCTATCGACACTCCCACCTCTTCATTAAAGCCCTCGGCAGTGGCTTGGAATCCTGCTACCGCCACTTTCAAGTCCACATCTTCGCCATTCACGAAATCTTTGGTCTTATTCAGCACATAGATGCCATATTTGGTCTTCACGGTCACCGGGAAGCGGTCGGCTTCAAGCTCGGCAAGAGTATTGAACCATCCTTCCTTTACTTTCACCTTTATTTTCCCTGCCTTGTCGACTTTTACTCTGAAGTTCATGGCATAATTGAGCGTATCAAACACGGCATCGGGTGCATCGACCGTAATTGGCGTGCAACCATACACATCGACGTTCTTCATAAAGCCCTTGTGCAACTTATAGGTGCGGTTCAGTTTCAAATCGCGCACCATTTCTTTCGATATCGAGAGTGCGCTTACCACCAGCACTTCATCATCTACCTTCGACGACATATTGCCGAGCGGAAGACTCTTTACGATTGCCGAACCTATGCCCGAGCCGCTATCTTCCTGCGCCACAAGTATGGAAGCGGTTATTTGATACACCGGACGCTTCACATAGAGATAGAACACCGCACATGCCATCGATGCCACAAACATGGCGGCAAACAGCCACCAATAACGCTTGTATTTATTATAGAGTGCGCCAAAATCGAAATACGACTCATTATTGCGCATATTGCTGTTATTCTTTACTGCCATAACGATTTATTTTATTTTGAAAGTGCGATAATCAATGAAACGACTACCGAGCATGCGCTCACTATAGTGCTTATTACCGACAACTTGAATGCATTGTTCTGATTGTATTTTGAATTCTCGCGACGTATCTTGTTCGGCTCCACATACACCACATCATTCTGTTGCAGATAGAAATAGGGCGACGAGAGCACTGCGGCATCATTGAGATTCAATCGGTGATAGGTCTTTTGCCCGTTCTCTTCGCGAATAACTATCACGCCGTCACGCAAGCCGTACTCCGTTAAGTCGCCTGCCTTTGCCAACGCATCGAGCACGGAAAAACGCTGTGTTTCCACATTAATGCGCCCCGGATTCCTCACCTCGCCGAGCACATTGACATTGAAATTCACAAGTTGCACTCTTACGTAGGGCTTTTCCACATCTTCTCCTATCTTTTTCTCGAGCATATTGCGCACCTCTTCGGTGGTCATTCCCGCCACTTTCAGCGTGCCGAGTATCGGAAAGCTAATTTCGCCTTGCTTATTGACAATATACGTCTGCAACTGCGGTGTCTGCGATGTCTTTATATTTGCTCTCGCAGCCGGATTGGATAATTGAAGGTTATATGCTGCCGTTGCCTCGGGCACAAGCGATGTTACAGTGATTATTAGTTCATCATCGGGAATAATTTTTATGCTGTAATCACCCGAAGGCAGCGTACCGTCGGGTGCTGTGCCTATATTCTGAAAATATGGCAAGCTCTGATGATTTGTCGTCTTACAAGCCGGCAAAAGCGCTAATATACAAAGCAATAATAACAGTTTATTTTTCATTGAATCTCATCGTTTATATTAGTTTTTAATTTTATAACGAACCATTTCCTTTTTTATTGTTCATACATTTTGTTAATTATCAGAGGTTTTTTTCTTGCACTTTTGCAACCTAACCTCTAAACTTGCGCAATCTACTAACTATCATATTCTTAATCTCAGCCGGCGCAAATGCGGCAATCACAATCAGTACGCCTACAAAATAAGTTGCAAGCCATATCACCGAATCGATTAAATAGAATGCTGCTCCGCTGATGACTAATAGCAACAGCGGCAACAGCAAATATCGCTCATACTTTATCTTGAAGTATCTTCGAGTATCAATGGCACGATACACGCAGAGCACAAAGTAGGTAATCACCGATGTGCCTACCACTCCATACACGTCGAATCGCTGAATAAGGAAATAATTGCACACCACGTTCACCACCGCCGCAAGCACCACTCCGGGCAGTGTGAATATCGTCTTTTTCCTGCACTGATAGCCCATCTCGTAGAATGCCGAGAGCGAAAACAGCACCGCCGAGATACAGAGCGGATATATGTAATTCACGCTATAGCTGAATTCTCCTCCCACAAGCCACGAATAATTCATCTTTAAGGCAAATGAGAACAGCACCACGCCACTCAGTAGCACATACACATAATTATTGTAGATATTCGAGAAAAAGCGGTCGCGGTCGGGCGAATTATACTGCCTGAGTGCGGTTTCCTGCCACGTCTGATAGAAAATATAAGCAAGTGTTTCAAGAATTGTAGCAAACTTCAGTGCCACAGCATATTGCCCGTTGCTCTCAAGCCCTATATAATGCTGAATGAACCACCGATTGCAACTTCCCATAAGCCACCAGCACACAGCCCCGGGAATCAATGGCAAGCTATACTTCAGCAATGCCTTGTTGCACTCCTTAGAGCTTTTGCGCAAATCAAAATACTTGCGCATCACCCCGAGTTTCAGCTCAAGCATCACCAATGTGAGCAATCGGGCTATTATGTTGGCAAGGAATATGCCCTCTATCTTCAGGTCTAAAACCACCACAAACAGTATGCTTAATGCTCCTATCAGGAACGAGCTGGTGATTCCTGCCGCCACAAAATATGAGTTCTTGCCTAACCCTCGCACTAATTGTATCACCACTTCATAGACCGACAGCGATATCAGTAGCCCTATGGTCTCCCACATATATTCTATGGGATAGGTAAATGCAATTATTCCGCCAAGAATTATCGCTACAGAGGAATTGGTGATTAATATGCGGTAGACAAACGTTATTATCGCACTGCGCTCCTTGTCATCATCGGCATCAATCAAAAAGCGGAATCCGCCTTCGCGCATCGTCAGCGACAAGAAATGCATAAGTAGCATGGCTGCCGTGAGACACAAATCATAGCACCCGTATTCGGCAGGCGAAACGTAATAAGTATAAAGCGGCACAAGCAGGAAAGTAATCAATTTACTTCCCAAACTGCCCACGGCATAGATTCCTATGTCCTTCAAGAATTTGCTTGAGCGGCTCTGTGCTTTATCCATTATACTTTATTTATGAAAAACTTTGCAAAATTACTCATTAATTTTGAATTTCTGTGTAAATTTGCACTTGAATTAGACTTTAACTCTGTTTTGATGACCATATCAACCGACTTTTTGATAGCTGCAGCGTTGCTTGCAGGCACATCGCTTATTTTGTCTACAATATACTTGTGGTGGCAATTCTCGCGCACACGCACCATAAAAATGCAGGCAAAAAAATGCGCTGAAGCCGCCGGCGACTTCATTCACGCCTCCGAGAGCCGCAGCACATTGCCCGCAGTTTCGGTTATTGTCTATTCTCACAACGAGGCTGAATATCTACGCAATTTTCTTCCCTATCTGCTTAATCAGGAATACCCGGAATTTGAGATTATTGTGGTGAACGACGGCTTGTCAATCGACGATAGTAATGTGGTGGCTGAGTTCCGTAGCCGCTTCAGCAATATCTACGAAACTTTTGTGCCCGACGACACCCGCAACGTGTCGAAAAAGAAACTTGCCTTAATGGTGGGCATCAAGGCGGCGAAGCACGACATAATAGTTGTAACTTCGGGTCACTGCCGTCCTTCTTCGGCTCATTGGCTCAGCTCTATGTGCAGCAACTTCAAGCAGGGCACCGATGTGGTGATTGGCAGTGCGGTCTACGACTTCAGTGCCGACAAGTGCCGCGGCAAGCACTACCGAATATTCGATACCACCTGCACTCGCGCGCTCTACACTTCATGGGCCATTAAGGGCAAGCCCTTCCGTGGTACAGGCTGTAACCTCGCCTACCGACGCTCTACTTTCTTTGAGAATAAAGGGTTCTCGCACTCTATGAACCTGCACTATGGCGACGACGACATCTTCGTCAACGAAATTGCACATGCCGATAACACTCACGTGGAGATGTCGGCTGAAAGCATCGTCACAGCTCACTTCCCTGATGTGGCTCGTGCTCTGAAAGAACTGAAATTCCGCTACGATTTCACCTCACACTACATCGACACTCACGCTTTTGCCACCGAAGGGTTCATGACGGCTATCTATTGGCTCAATTTCGCCATTCTTTGCGCCATTGCAGTTCTCGCCTCGCTAAATATCGCTTCTATGGAGAATATCGACAACTTCTCCCTCATCGATGCCGCCCTCACGGCTGCCGCTCCGGTGCTACTTCTGCTACTCACTTTGCCCCACATATTCATTTTCCGACGGCTATCGGCTCTGCTATCAGCACCGAGGCTGTTATTC
>CAMEKH010000061.1 GCA_945921235.1 uncultured Prevotellaceae bacterium
GCTTGCCCGCTATCGCAAGCACTCATTCATCATTATCATGCTTGTAGCTGCGATTATCACGCCACCCGACTTGCTGACGTTGGGGCTTGTTGCGGTGCCGCTTTATATGCTCTATGAGGTGAGCATTCGCGTGGTGGCGTTTACGGGGTATAAAACGGAGCTACAGTGATACGGGCTGTTATTTCACTGATTGCATGTCGACGAGGCGTTTGTAGTAGCCGTTGAGGGCAATAAGCTCGTCGTGCGAGCCGCGTTCCACGATTTTTCCTTCGTGCATCACACAGATGAGGTCGGCGTTGCGAATCGTCGACAGGCGGTGAGCAATTACGAGCGTGGTGCGATTCTTCATAAGTCGGTCGAGAGCTTCCTGCACTGAGCGTTCGCTCTCGGTGTCGAGAGCCGAAGTAGCCTCATCGAGAATCAATATGGCTGGGTTTTTCAATATAGCTCGTGCTATGCTGATGCGCTGGCGTTGTCCACCCGAGAGCTTGCAGCCGCGGTCGCCGATATTAGTGTCGAAACCGTCTTCCGAAGCCATAATGAAGTCGTAGGCATTAGCCACACGAGCGGCGTTTTCCACTTGCTCCATAGTAGCGTTTTCCACGCCGAAAGTAATATTGTTGTAGAATGTGTCGTTGAAAAGAATCGCCTCTTGGTTCACGTTGCCCATAAGAGAGCGCAGGTCGCGGACGCGGAAGTTGCGAATGTCGATGCCTCCGATAGTGATTTGCCCTTGCTCCACATCGTAGAATCGCGGCAGGAGGTCGGCAAGAGTGGATTTTCCCGAGCCTGATTGCCCCACGAGAGCCACGGTGCTGCCGTAGGGGATATCGATTGATACATCGTCGATAACCCACTCCGAGCCGTAGCGGAATCGCACGTTGCGATAGCTGATATCGGAGTTGGATTTCATAATCGCTACAGGCGAATCCGGGTCTTTGATAGGGTTAACGGCTTTAAGGATTTTGTCCACGCGTTCCATTGAAGCCAGTCCTTTCTGGATAGAATAAGAGGCTTTTGAGAGGTCTTTAGCGGGGTTTATGATGCTGTAGAAAATCACCATGTAGTAGATGAAAGAAGCGGCGTTGATAGAGCTGTTGCCGGTGAGAATCAGCGTTCCGCCAAACCACAGCACAATGGCTATGGTGATAGTTCCGAGCAGTTCACTCATGGGGTGAGCGAGTTCGTATCGGCGGTTCATGCGGCAAGAAATTTTGTAGAATTTCATATTTTCCCTCACGAAGCGTTTTTTCACCTTGTCCTCGGCATTAAAAGCTTTGATTATGCGCAGTCCGCTCAGAGTTTCCTCAATGTTTGAGAGCAATACTCCCCACTGGTTCTGCCCTTCGAGCGAGGCACGTTTCAGTCGTTTACCCACTTTACCCATCACCAATCCGGCAATAGGGAGTAGGATAAAGACGAAAATTGTGAGTTGCCAGCTCACCACAATCATCATAGTGAGGCACACTACAATCATTATAGGGTTTTTGAACATCATGTCGAGCGAAGCCATAATGGAGTTTTCTATTTCAGCCACATCGCCGCTCATTCGAGCCATCACATCGCCTTTGCGCTCGTTGGAGAAGAATCCTATGGGCAGTGCGGTGATTTTATCGTAGATGAAATTGCGAATGTCGCGCACAATTCCCGCTCTGATAGGAATTATGAAATATGCGCTCAAGTAGGAAGCGCCGGTTTTCAGCAGAGTGAGCACTATAAGCAGCAGGGCGAGCGAGGCGAGAGCCACCGATTGTCCGTAGTCGTCGATAATCAGCTGAGTGAAATAGTAGAAATTGTTGATTATCACATCTTTCAGTGAGCTGCTATCCCATGGCATAAAAGAATAAGAAGCCTCGCGGATTTTGAAAAGCATCTCCAAAATGGGGATAATAACCGCAAATGAGAACAGCGTGAGAAACGCTGCCAGCATATTGAAGAAAACGTTGAGAAACAGATATTTCTTGTAGGGCGGCACAAAGCGGCGCAAAATCTTAATAAAATCTTTCATTCCTAATTGTATGGCTTGAATCAGGCTACAAATGTAGCGAAAAAAATACAAATTCACACATTTTTTGAGGAGTGTAGATTTAACTTTTGCCGGAATAATGCATCAATTAAAATAAATGGCGGTAAAAACTGCGATTTTAGAGAGATTATGTGGCTTTTTGGCAAAAACTCTATTAAAACTTAGCCGTGAAGTGGCTTATATAAGTAGTAAATTAGTAATTTTGGCAAATAATTTAATTAAAGAAGGTAAATGATACGATTGTTGATTGTTTTAGTGGCAGTTTGCTTAGGCGTAGCGGGCTATGATGCCGAAGCGGCGGTTATCAAAGGACGTATTGTCGACGCCAATGATAAAACGGGCTTGACCGATGCTACGGTGCGCCTTGTGAAGGCGTCGCGCGACAGTGCTTTTGTGGCGGGAGCGGCAGCCGACAGTGAGGGAAATTTCAAGCTTGCGGGAGTGCGACAAGGCAAGTATGTGCTCAATGTGAGCTATATAGGGTATTCCACACTGAAGAAGAGCATCACAGTGGGGACTAACGAGCTTAACCTCGGCGAGATTGCTATGAGCGAGAGCACCATAATGCTCAAAGAGGCTACCGTGGTAGGTGTGAAGACAGAAATCACAGTGAAAGAAGACACTGTGGAATATAATGCCGATTCCTACAAGACACAGCCTAACGCCGTAGTTGAGGACTTGCTGAAGCGTCTGCCGGGTGTGGAAGTCGGTTCCGATGGTAAAATCACGGCACAAGGCAAGGAAGTGACGAAAATACTTATCGACGGCAAGGAATTTTTTGCCGACGACCCTAAGGTGGCATCGAAAAATATTCCGGTGAATATGGTTGATAAGCTCCAAGTTGTGGACCGCAAGAGCGACCTTGCACGGCTGACGGGAGTGGACGATGGCGAAGAGGAGACGGTAATCAATCTCACGGTGAAAAAAGGCATGAATAATGGCTGGTTTGGAACGGTGATAGGGGGTTACGGCACCGATAAGCGCTACACAGGGAGCTTGATTCTGAATCATTTCCGCGACGGAAACCAGTTTACCATTCTTGGAGGAGCCAATAACACCAATGAGCCGGCATTCACCGATGGCGGTGCGAGCCGATTCACTCGCTTTGGCGGAGGAAATGGCATAACCACCACGCAAAGTGCCGGATTCAACTTTAATGTGGGTAAGGAGGAAACTTTCCGTGTGGGCGGTAGCGTGCTCTATTCGCATAGCGACCAAGACAGCCGCAACAAGAGTAGCTATCAGTATCTGCTTGCCGACGGCAACACTTTCAACGACTCTTATTCCACCGCGCGCGACAAAGGTCATAACATTCGTGGCGATTTTCGCATGAAATGGGAGGTTGATTCGTTCAATACTCTTGAATTCCGCCCAAATTTCTCTTTCAATTTCAGCGATTCGTGGAAGAGTGACAGCTCGATGATGCGCGGCTCGAGATATGAGCTTCAAAGCAAGAGCGTAAGCTCCTATTTCAACAATGGAAAGAGCTATGAGTTTGGCGGACAGCTCGTATATAATCACAATTTCAAGAGTCACCCCGGACGCAGCTACAGCGTGCAACTGCGCTATAATTTCAGCAATGTGCGTGAAGACGGCAGCACTGTGACGCGTAATACCTATGCCGATGAGAACACCGACGACCAAGATATCAATCAAATCTACGACAATCACCGCTGGAGCAACGGAGTGAACTGGCGACTCACATGGACTGAGCCTCTCGGCGATGTGAAGAATGCCCGATTCCTGACTTTTGCCTATCGTGGGAATTATAAATTCAACAATGCTGACAAATATGTGTATGACATAGAACAGCCATCTGCCGGCGGCAGTCGAGGCTATAATCCGGTGCTGGCGGCAGCTCTCGGCGATGCCGGATTCCGAAGTGCCATTGCGAGCAAGTACTCGCCCGTGGTGCTACTCGATTACACACTGCTTGCCGATATACTCAACTATGAGCTTGGCACACAAGTGTTCAATGAGGAGCTGAGCAGCCTTTTCCGCAACGATTATTTCACTCAATCGTTCCAGATAGGATTCAAGCAAGTGCGCAAGAGCTATAATCTTGATGCCGGAGTGTCGCTCAACACCTCAATGATGAAAAGCGATGACCTGCTCAATGCCGCACGTAACATACCGGCTCGCCACACATGGTATCTCTCGCCCTACGCACGTCTGCGGTTCAAGTTTAGCAAGACGCGCAACCTTGCTTTCGATTATCGCGCGCGTCATAATGAGCCATCGCTCACACAGTTGCAGCCGGTAGCCGATGTGTCGAATCCGCTACGAATCGTTGTTGGTAATCCCGACTTGAAACCGACCTTCACGCAGCGTGTGAATTTGCGTTTCAACGATTTCAACCAAGAGGCACAGCGTAGCATTATGGCAATGATTGGCGCACAATATTCACTCAACAGCATAATCTCGAAAGTGATTTACGATGCTACTACCGGCGGACAGACAACTACCTACGAGAACGTCGACGGTGTGTGGAACGCTTTCGGAATGACAATGTTCAGCTTCCCATTTAAGCGTAAGAGTTGGTACTACTCTATGATGTCGAGAGTGAGTTATTCAAGCACGGTGGGTTTCAACAATAATAATTATAACCGAAGCGGTACATTCTCGCTCCATGTGGCTCCGGGAATCTCTTTCCGTCCCGATAATCTTGAGCTTGAGCTACGCCCGACGTATAATTACCAGACCACACACAACACCACGCAAGTGTCGGCAAACCGCGATATACACACTTATGGTGCGATGTTCAACGGCACTTATTACGCACCTTTCGGATTTGTAATCAACACCGACCTCAACTATAACTCGTCGAGCGGTTACACCGATGGCTACAATACCACGCAGTGGCTGTGGAATGCATCGCTTTCATATCAGTTCTTGCGTGAGAAATCGGCTACGTTGTCGGTGAAAGTGTTTGATATTCTCGGGCAGAAGCAGAGTATAAGTCGCAATGTAACTGCCAACTATATCCGCGATATGGAGTATAACACCCTCACTCGCTATTTTATGTTCTCGTTCACCTATAAGTTTACCACATTCGGCAGTCAGAAGAAGAATCCTACTGTCGATAACTACGATATGGGACCGGGCAGACATGGCGGACCGTGGCGAGGCGGACGTCCTCCTATGGGACCGCCTCCGGGACGCTAAAAAGGAAGTTGATAAAAAGAAATCATAGAGCTGCACCCTCTGCAAGTTGGCAATCAATTGAACAACTTTTCGGGGGTGCAGCTTTTTTGCGAGCGTTTTTATGCCAAAAATGCATCAGAAATAAAAAATAAAAAATTTTTGACGGAAAATTTGCGTAATTAAAAGCAAATAGATATTTTTGCAGCTAAAAAGATTGCAAAAGGTAAATGATTTATCTTTTTGGCTTTCAATATGCTGTGAAAATAGTCATAAAGAAAGACAAAAAGAAGCGACATAAGGAATTATGACTAAAAAACAGAGAAAAATGAAAAAGAGATGGTTGATTTTATTTAGTTTAGTTGTGTTGATATCATTGCTTGGCGTTTCGCTGACGGGGCAAGAAGGTAATTTCAATCTGCCCGATAATATGTCGGCACAGAGTTACGCCAACATAGCGTGGATGATAACCGCTACGATATTTGTGCTGATGATGACACCGGGGCTGGCATTCTTTTATGGTGGCATGGTGCGAGCCAAGAATGTAATCAGCACAATGTTGCAGAGTTTTATAGTGATGGGTGCTGTAAGTGTAATATGGATTGTTTTTGGTTTTGGTTTGTCGTTTGGCGACGATGTATTCGGATTGATAGGAAATCCGGTTGGTTTTTTCATGTTTAATCACGTAGGTGCCGAGAATATGGGAGCACCTGCCACGGCGGCATTATCGCAAATAGACCTTGGAGTGACGACGATACCGCTTGCGCTGTTTGCGTTATTCCAAATGAAATTTGCGATAATCACACCGTCGTTGATAACAGGTTCGTTTGCCGAGCGAGTAAAATTTTCAGGTTATCTCATATTTATGATGCTTTGGGTAATTGTGGTGTATTGTCCGCTTGCGCACTGGACGTGGCACCCCGAAGGCATCTTTGCACAGATGCATGTGCACGATTTTGCGGGAGGAATAGTGGTTCACGCAGCATCGGGTGTAGCGGCGTTGGCAGGAGCAATCTTCCTTGGCAAGCGTAAGAGCGAAGACGGAAAAGCGGCTAATATACCGTTTGTGCTGCTTGGAGCGGCGTTGCTGTGGTTAGGTTGGTTTGGCTTTAACGGAGGTTCGTCGCTTGCGGCCGATGGAATAGCGATATCAGCGTTCTTGAATACCAATACGGCGGCAGCCACGGCTATGGTGACATGGGTGTTTCTCGACTGCATACTCGGACGCCGTCCGTCGGCAATGGGTGCCGCAATTGGTGCCGTGGTAGGACTTGTGGCAATAACTCCGAGTGCCGGCTGGGTGACAGTGGGGCAGAGCATCTTCATATCGTTTGTAACGACGCTTGTGTGCAACACCGCAGTGACCTATAAGGCAAAGACGCATCTCTTTGATGATGCGCTCGATGTGTTCCCCACGCACGGCTTGGGAGGAATAGTGGGCACGATTCTCACCGGAATATTCACATATTCCTATTTCTATCCCGAGGGCGGAGATGCCGAGATAAGCAGGTGGGCATTTTTCGGCAATCATGTGCTTGCCGTGGTAATTGTGTTCGGTTATACTTTCATCATGAGTTATATTCTATATTGGCTCACCAATAAGATGGTGAGAATGAGAGTGTCGGCGAAGAGTGAGCGAATAGGGCTCGATAAGTCGCAACACGATGAAGAATATGGTGTGGAAACACACACCGAAATCGCCGAGGAAGTTCCATCGGAAAGTGAATGGATAAAGTCGGTAGGCGAGAACTGATGAGTAGGCAGAAAGCAAGGTAAACTAATTAACCTACTGTTACCTACAAATTTAGTGTAATTTGAGAGAAAAGAGAGTTTCTTTGTTTTTATACTAAATTCGGGGGGGGTGGTGCTTGTGGAAGTATCACCCCTATTATTGTGTATTTGTAGTTTATCGGTCGAAAGAATGAAGATTGTATTTTTCAATCACCTTAATTAGTTTTTCGGCGTAGGCGGGGTCGGTGGCATATCCGCAAGCCTTCAGTTGGCGTGCCCAGCCTTTATAATCGGTGATTTTAAGGCGAAAAAGAGGAGCATATCGCTTGCGACTCAAGAATTTGGCATGGTCAGCAAAGCATTGTTCCACACTTTTGTATTTGCGGTATTTCACCCTTTCACCCGGTTTGCAAATCGTGCTGCCATTCCATTCGCTGCTTGCTTTGATACCGAAGTGGTTGTTGCCGTTCACGGCAAGATAGCTCGTTCCACCGGCACTTTCAAGAATGCCTTGCCCGAGAGTAATAGCCGCCGGAATGCCATATTTGTTGCGGTTGCGAATGGCGGCATCGGCGTAGATAGCTACATAGTGTCGGCGTTGAGCCGTTCCGTCGCGCAGCGAGCCGGAGTTGCGATAGCTCCCTTCGGGTTGCTGAGAGTAGTAATAGTTGCCTCCCGATGTAAACTTTGTCACTTTGTGGTGAGAAGAGCAGGAAGCAAAAAACGATAGAATGGCCGTGCAAAATAGTAACGGAGCGTTGAATTGTAAAAGTTTTTCTTTATATTTGTGGTAGAAAAGCATCAGTAAAAACAATTTTATATCATGAAAGAGAAGAATTTGGTTACAAAGATAAGGGTTTACTCTTATAGTGAGCTAAGTGAAGCTGATAAAAATTTAATTGACTTGGCGAAATCAGCTACTCAGCGTTCGTATGCCCCCTATAGCCGCTTCAATGTGGGCGCAGCGCTACTACTCGCCAATGGTGAGATAATAACCGGTTCTAATCAAGAGAATGTGGCATTTCCTTCGGGTATATGTGCTGAGCGCACCACCTGCTTTTATGCTAATTCGAGCTATCCCGGGGTGAGATTTGTGAAACTTGCCATAGCGGCATACCACAATGGTGCGTTTACTCCGCATCCGGTGTCGCCTTGTGGAGCTTGTCGCCAAGTTCTCGCCGAATATGAGAAACTTGGGGGCGGCAAACTTGAGATTATGCTCTATGGCGATTATGAAATCTATGTGCTCAATGAAGTTGCCGACTTGTTGCCACTGATTTTCGACGAGGCACTTTAGGCGTGGCATGGGAATTGGTGGCAGAGCTATTTTGCTGTAGATTTAATCCATGCTGCTATGTCGGCAAGCACTTCGGGAGCTATGGTTTCTTCGATTTTGTCGTAGCTTAGGCTCTCCGATAGCGAAGTGCAGTGCTGGAAGAGGTGGTTCAATCCCGGATATTCTTTAGTCATGACCTTTTTAGAGCCGCATAGCGACTTTATCGCACTGAGATTGATGCTTGAGTCGACTTGAGTGTCGAAAGTGCCGCCAAGGGCAAATATCGGGCACTTCACGGCTTTCAGTGTCGACTCGGGATTGTATTTTATGAAATTCACATACCAAGGCGACACGGCAGTGTCGATTTGTTGCTTCGCCATAGCTTGTTGAGACTCGGGAATGGAGCTTAGGTGCAGGATTTTTTCAAGTTCTTTTCGCAGCGAGTCTGAATTGGTGCCGGTGTCGATGGCATCGAGCATTTCGGTGACTTGAGCGAGAGCTTCGGCAGGAATTTCGGAGCCGGTTGTCGCTTTATAAATCATAGCGTTTTGGCGCAAAATAAGGTCACGCCCTTTGACTGCCGGAGCGGCAAGCAACACAATGAAAGCCACGCGGCTATCGGCGGCAGCGTTGATGAAAGCAATTTGTCCGCCTTCGCTGTGACCGATATATCCTATTTTTTTCTTGTCGATACCGGGAACAGAAGCGAGAAAATCGAATACTGCGCGGGCATCGCGGGCAAAATCGGAAGTGGTAGCTTTGTCGAAATTTCCGGTTGACTGTGCAGTGCCGCGGTCGTCGTAGCGCAGCACGGCGATGCCTTGTCGGGTGAGGTAATCGGCAATTACGGCAAACGGGCGATGACCGAACAGTTCTTCATCGCGGTTTTGCCGTCCGCTACCGGTAATCAACACTACGGCAGGAACATTTTTGGCATTTTCAGGCATTGTGAGAGTTCCGGCAAGGGTAATACCGGCTGCAATATTCGTAATAGAGACCTCCTTTTCAACGTAGGGAAATGGCGGTTGTGGTGTTTGGGCACGCTCTTTGGGCTTCTGTGTGGCGGCACTGCGGTGCAGGGTTAGGGGCAGCGAAGCCAAACCTTGCTTGAATGTGCCTGAAATGCTATCGGCTTGCAGTGTGCCGCTGAATGAAGCTTTGATTGCGCTCACCTCTACCGTTATCGATGAATCAACTATCTTCACCACATCGCAAGGAATGCCGAAAGCATTCTGGTCGGGGCTGTCGAGAGTACATTTGACAGCTCCGTTGACGTCGGTACTGAAATTAAAATTCAGTTTCAGCTTTGCGCTCTGAATCGTCAAGATGCCGGACCATTGCCCGTCGATAGAGGCAAACGCCGGAATAGCTATTGCTATTGTTGCAAGAAAAGATAATAGTCGCTTCATAATGTTTAAAAAATTGATAGAGTGGATAATTCGACACAAATATAGCGTTTTTTTATGTTTGTTTTTGAGCTATCAAGGCAAATTTATTGCAAAATTCGTATTGTTGTAGAGACTTGAATGAGCGTATTACGACGTAGAATATCGCAGAGTTGTTAAAATTGGAAATAGATGAAAGGTTGTATTTCCGAGCTTTTCATCTGCACAACCAGGAAAATCACGGCAACGAGCAGTGCCACATAGACGAAGAATGGCGCCCTTGCCATTATGAACTTGGCACGTTGCTCCCACTTTGCGGGGGTGAAATGAAGAGCAAAGCCCAGTGCAATGAGAGCAAACACCTTGTAGTATCCTCCTATGAGCTGAGTGAACAGTTCGGGGTGGAACGAGTCGGTTATCCGGCGGAGCATTGTCATTGAGTTTTCGAAATCGGTGTTACGGAAGAATATCCAGCACAGACACACGAAGTGGAAAGTGACAAACACGTTCAGAGCATGCCGCCACCACTTGCCCCGTTCGCCTACCTTGAATCCGGTGATAGTGAGCCACAATTTGTGCACAGCGAGAGCAAAGCCGTGCAGAATTCCCCACACCACAAAGTTCCACGAAGCTCCGTGCCACAAGCCTCCGAGAAACATGGTAATAATCAAGTTGGCATATTGGCGCAGACGCCCCTTGCGGTTACCGCCGAGTGAAATATAGAGGTAGTCCTTCAGCCACGACGACAGCGATATGTGCCAGCGTCGCCAAAATTCGGTGATTGATGCCGATTTATAAGGGCTGTCGAAGTTGAGGTTGAAGTGAAAACCGAGTAACAGAGCGATGCCGATAGCCATGTCGCTATAGCCCGAGAAGTCGCAATAGATTTGCAGCGTGTAGCCGTACACCCCCATTAGATTTTCCACTCCCGAGTAGAGCGAAGGGTCGGCGAATATTCGTTCCACAAAATTCACGCTGATGTAATCGGAGATAATCACCTTTTTGAAAAGACCTGAAGCTATTAGCCACACACCTTCGCCCATCATGGCGTGCGTCACCAAAAGCGGGCGGCGTATTTGTGGAATGAAGTCTTTAGCCCTCACAATAGGTCCTGCCACGAGTTGGGGGAAGAAAGAAACGTAGAAAGCATAGTCGAGCAGGCTGTTGAGCGGCTCAATGCGATTGCGATACACATCGATAGTGTAGCTCAGCGATTGGAAAGTAAAGAATGAAATACCCACGGGCAGGAAAATGTCGAGCGCATGGAAGTGGAGTCCTGTAGCCGATGCCCAAATTTCGCAGAGGAAATTCGTGTACTTGAAATAGCATAGCAAGCTGAGGTTTACCATTACACTAAGAGCCACCAGCCACTTACGAGCAGACGGTAGGGTGGTGCGGCACATGGTGCGAGCTATGAAGAAGTCGCTCACGGTGACCACTGCAAGCAGGAAAAAATAGAAACCGCTACTCTTGTAATAGAAATAATAAGAAAAACAAGTCACAAAGAGGATTCTTGCCGTGTCGGCATGTTTCAGTGCGGCATATACGAGCATAAAAGCAGCAAACAGCCACAAGAACAATCCGCTGCTGAATATCATAGGTTCGGCAGGATTGTAGCTTAAAATGCCCGAAATTCGCTCGAGAAACAGCGTAAATGCTTCGGAGTTCATTGCGACACCTCCTTTCCGTCGTTGAAGGCTTTGCGACGCAGATATTGCTCCTTGCCATATTCCATTGCATCAAAGAGAAGGCGAGCCAATTTCTTTCCACCGCGGAAGTTGATGTGAGTGTAATCGAGATTTGCCTCCTTGGCTGCAACCATTTCAGCCATGCTACCCTCGCCACCCATAGCCTCAAAAAGGTTCCAGAAAGCAATACCGCTCTCAGCTGCTATTGCCTGCTGATATTTAATGAGGTTTTTCACACCTTTCATAGTGCGCATTGAGCCATTGATGCGTTCATTGCGGTCGCCGAGACTCATAAGCAAGAATCCCGTGCCCGGCATACATTCCTTCATATTATCGATAGCTTTGCACATGCTTTTCATATATTTGTTGTAGTTCACTCCGTTAGGAGTGGCAACATTCAGACCGTAGACGAGAATCACGAGGTCGTAGTGTCGCACGCGGTCGAATTTGCGCAGCATATCGCTGTGAATGTAGCCAAGGTTTGAGCCGGGACTGCTCCTTAGTGAGAAATTATCGAGCACTATGCCGCCATTACCCTCCATGGTAGCGCCATAGAATATGAAATTTCTGCCACGATTAGCTGTTCGCCAGCGAATGCTGTGAATAGAGTCGGCAACCGTGAGGCATTGAATATCGGGCGAAGGCGCCACATTGAAATCGCGTATTTTTGTTCCGCCATTGATTGAAGCCTTGATGCGGCAGCTATCGGCAGCAAGAAAAAATAGCGAAGATTGAAAACAAGAGTCGAGATGAGAGCGATACTTACGTTGCCCGGTGAGTGATGTCCATGCCGCACTGTCGGGATAGAAATAATGTCCGGAGATTATGCCGAAAGAGCGGTTGTAGGGACCGCCACCCACCGAGCTAAAAGCCCTCCAGCCACCAAATCGGTGAATCACCGAGCGGCGGAAACCTGCAATCTCCGAAGCAGTAGCAACAAATCCCACGCCGCAACCGCCGTAGCGGTCTTGAAGCATATTGCGCAAGTCGGCAGTGAGGATATCGCCCTCTATAAAAGAATCGCCAAGCACGGCGATGCGCACAGGGCGGTTGAGAGAAGCCGCATTGATAAGAGCCTCATAGAAAGGCTCCATACCGCGGTTGTCGAAGCTATAGTCTTCGATACACGTCATTCCGCTCTTGCAAGAATCCACAAATTCGGCTTTACGCTTCATTGTAGCAGAATCGAGCAAAATGGAAGTAGCGGAATAGTCGGAGTCGGCATCAATAGAGCGCAAGTCGGCAAGCAAGTCGACACGTCGAAGCTCCAAGTTGCCAATCGACACATCGGGCAGAAAAAAAGCACCGATGAGAGTTGCAATAGTGGCGAGCACTAACCAAAGAACCCTATTAATGTAATTTTTGTCCATAAAACACCAATCGGTTGGCAAAATTAGTGCAAGGCGAGTGCAATGGCAAATAAAAACGGAAGTTTTTGATTAGCATAGCCGAGCCGCCGCCAATTCCTATGTATTTTGAGTGAAAATTAACGCAATCCCACATTCAAAAACGAAGTGCGAAAATTCTGTAGAAAAAGACTTGCGGAAAAGC
>CAMEKH010000062.1 GCA_945921235.1 uncultured Prevotellaceae bacterium
AAGACCTATTTCGACTTCGACCAGAAGATTCAAGCCACTATTAATGCATCGGTGGGTGACAAAATGAAGTTTAATATGACTTATAACACCGATGCAACATTTGACTTCGACACGAAGAATCTCAAACTTCAATATGAGGGTAAGGAGGACGAAATAATCAAGCTGATAGAAGCCGGAAATGTGAGTATGACCACCGGGTCGTCGCTCATCAAGGGAAGTACGTCGCTTTTCGGTATAAAGACCAAGTTGCAATTCGGTAAATTGACGGCAACGGCTCTTGTGTCGCAGCAGAATAGCGAAACACAGACGGTGAGCACCAAAGGCGGAGTGCAGACTACCAGTTTCAGTGTGAATGCCGACAGCTACGACCAAAACCGACATTTCTTCCTTGCACAATTTTTCTACGACAACTACGATTCATTCACTTCGCGGTTGCCATTGGTGACATCGGGAATCAACATCACCCGCATAGAAGTGTGGGTGACCAACAAGAAAGGAAATTACGGTGAGTCGCGAAATCTTGTGGCTTTCATGGATATTGGAGAGAATAAAAGACTTGCCAACGAGCATTGGGCTACCGACCCTACGTTTAACTATCCAACAAACTCCTCAAATAACCTTATCGAGGAGGTGAAGCGCGACTATCCCGAAGCTCGTGAAATCACACAAGTTGCCACTGCATTGCAGCCACTTGCCGCCTACGGGATAGAGGGCGGACGTGACTATGAGAAAGTGGAGAGTGCACGATTGCTATCGTCGTCGGAGTACACACTCAATTCCTCGCTCGGCTATATTTCGCTGAAGTCGGCACTTGGAGCCGATGAGGTGCTTGCCGTGGCTTTCCAATATACCTACGGCGGGCAGACGTATCAGGTGGGAGAATTTTCGGGCGATATAACCACCACATCTCAATCGCTTTATGTGAAGCTGCTGAAGGGTGCCACCGTGTCGCCCAAGCTGCCCAACTGGAAGCTGATGATGAAAAACGTGTATTCGCTTGGCGCATATCAAGTGCAGAAGAATAATTTTAAGCTCAATATAAAGTATTTAAGTGATACTACAGGCACTGAAATCAATTATATTCCTGCCGGAGCCATTAATGGCAAGCCGCTCATTCAGGTAATGAATCTTGATAATATCGATTCCAATAGCCAGTATAATCCTGATGGGCGTTTCGACTTTATCGAGGGCTATACAATTATAGCTTCGACAGGCAAGGTGATATTCCCCGTAGTAGAGCCATTCGGAAGCCACTTGCGAAAGAAAATAGGCGATGACCGCCTTGCCGACAAGTATGTGTATCAGGAACTTTACGATTCTACACTCACGGCGGCAAAGCAATTCCAAGATAAGAACAAATTCGTGCTTACAGGAGAATATCAGGCGTCGTCGGGCTCGCAGATAAGGCTAAATGCCATGAATGTGCCCCGAGGGTCGGTAGTGGTGACAGCCGGAGGAGTGACACTCACTGAGAACAGCGATTACACGGTGGACTACAGCATGGGTATTGTCACAATTACCAATCAGAGCATAATTGATGCCGGAACAAGCGTGAGTGTGACACTTGAAAATCAGTCGACATTCAGCACGCAACGAAAGACCTTGCTCGGACTTGACCTGAACTATGCTTTCAGCAAGAATTTCAATCTTGGTGGAACCTTAATGCACTACTCCGAGAAGCCTCTCACCGAGAAAGTGGCGATAGGTAATGAAGTGGTTAGCAACACAATATGGGGATTGAATTTCTCCTATAATACAAGTTTCATGTGGCTTACCAACCTGTTGAATAAGATACCTACGGTGAATGCCACAGCTCCTTCCACACTACAGATGCAGGGCGAGTTTGCCCAGCTTGTGCCGCATAAGCGTGCCACAGGCTCGAGTGCCGGAAGTTCATATATCGACGATTTCGAGTCGACGCAGACCGGTATCGACTTGCGCTCACCATACTCATGGTTCCTTGCATCAACGCCCTACGACACAGGAACAAATGCACTCTTTCCCGAGGCTTCGCTGAACAATGATGTGGCATACGGAAAGAACCGTGCATTGCTGGCATGGTACTATATCGACCGTCTTTTTACACAGCGAAATTCATCGCTTGCGCCGGGATATATAAAGAATGACCTCGAACAGCTTTCACACCCTTATGTGCGAGAGGTGACCTATAATGAAATATTCCCTGACCGGGAGCTGAGCTATGGCGAATCGTCGACAATACAGACGCTGAACCTCTCGTTCTATCCCAAGGAGCGCGGTCCTTACAATCTTGATGTGGCTGGCGTGGGGCGCGATGGCTATCTGCTCAATCCCGAGAAACGCTGGGGCGGTATTATGCGCAAGCTCGATAATACCAACTTTGAGAATTCGAATATTGAGTATATCCAATTCTGGCTTATGGACCCATTCCTCGATGAAACTAACCCGAATCGCGAAGGTGGTGACTTGTACTTTAATCTTGGAGAGGTGAGCGAGGATATACTGAAAGATGGTTACAAATCCTATGAGAACGGATTACCTATCGACGGAAATAACACATATCTCAAGGAAACGGCATGGGGTGTGGTGTCGACGCAGACGTCGATGACATACGCTTTCGACAACTCGAGCGGCTCACGCATTTTGCAAGATGTGGGACTCGACGGGCTTGGCAATTCAGCCGAGTTCACCCACACTTCCTACTCTAAATTCCTCGAAGAATTGCGCAAGCAACTTGCTCCCGAAACTATAGCGGCTATGGAGGAAGACCCGTTCTCGCCGTTCAACGACCCCGCAGGTGATAATTATCATTTCTATCGCGGCTACGACTACGATGAGCGTAGGCTCAATATCCTTGAGCGCTACAAGCACTACAACGGCACTGAGGGTAATTCCTTGTCGTCGCAGGAGGCAGGCGATGGAATGTATCAATCGTCGCGAAGCGTGCCCGATGTGGAAGATATCAATCAGGATAACACCCTTAATGAATATGAGCGTTACTATCAATACAAGATTTCCATTCGTCCGGAGGACTTGGTGGTAGGTAAAAACTATATTACCGATAAGCGCAGCACCACGGTGCGCACGCGCAACGGGCAAGACACGCCTGTGGAGTGGTATCAGTTTAAAATTCCATTGAAAGAATATGAAAAGGTAGTTGGAAGCATATCCGACTTCTCAACAATACGCTTTGTGCGAATGTTTATGACCGGCTTCAAAGAAACCACGCACTTGCGATTCGCTACATTGGAGCTTATACGCGGCGAGTGGCGCACCTACGATTACAACCTTAATCAGCGCGGTGATGCTCCTGCTGAAGGCTCGCTTTCGATTAATGCCGTGAACATAGAGGAGAATGCAGGGCGCACACCCGTGAACTATGTGTTGCCGCCGGGAGTGACACGAATTGTCGACCCCGGACAATCGCAGGTGACGCAGCTCAATGAGCAATCGATGGCTCTTGAGGTGAAAGGCTTGCAGGCAGGCGATGCTCGTGCCGTGTATAAGAACACGAGCCTCGATTTGCGTATCTATAAGCGACTTCAGATGCATGTGCACAATGAGGCATTAATTGATAATACCACAAATCTGCGAAATGGCGATGTTTCGTTGTTCTTGCGCCTTGGAACTGATGTTAAAAACAATTATTATGAATATGAAATACCGCTGGAAGTGACTCCCGAGGGAAAATACAGCACCTACAGCACTACCGACCAGTCAATTGTGTGGCCCGATAACAACCGCCTCGATTGTGACCTCGACTTGTTCACGGCGGTGAAGAAAAATCGCAATGCCAACAAAATGGCAGGCGTAGCCGGTGTGTCCTACAATCTTCGCTACACGGAATACGACCCCAATAGACCAAACAACCGCATCACGGTGATTGGAAACCCGTCGCTTAGTGACGTGAGAGTGATGATGATTGGCGTGCGCAACAATTCGGCTCAAGTGAAAGATTGCATAGTGTGGACCGACGAGCTACGTGTGACCGACTTCGACGAAGGCGGCGGCTGGGCGGCAAAGGGTAGTCTTACACTCAATGTGAGTGATATCGCCACGGTGAATGTGGGCGGACACAAAGAAACGGTGGGCTTCGGTTCGGTTGACCAAAGCCTCTCGGAGCGTCGCCTTGATGCTTACGGGCAATATAATGTGGCTGTTCAAGTGGATATGGGACGCTTCCTTCCGGAGAAAGTGAAACTCAAGGCTCCGGTGTATTATTCCATCTCAAAAGAGAAAACCACTCCCAAATATAATCCTCTTGACCAAGATGTGCTGCTCAAAGATGCTCTCGATGCGTGCTCAACGAAAGAGCAACGCGACTCGATTGAGTCATTTGCCGTGACGCGCAAGACGGTGGAGAGCTTCAGTATTTCGGGCATGAAATTCGATGTTCAAAGCAAGAATCCTATGCCGTGGGACCCTGCAAACTTCACATTCAGTTATTCCTCGAATAAGCAGAGAAATACCGACCCTAATAACGAATTTGAGAATACGAGCGACTATCGAGGCAGTTTCCAATATAACTACACGCCCTATTTCCACCCGTTCAAGCCTTTCAGCAAGATGAAGAGCAAATCGAAGAATGCCAAGTTCTTGAAGGAATGGGAATTCAATTGGCTTCCTCAGAATATTAATTTCAATACTAATATGTCGCGCTACTACTATGAGCAGCGCGAGCGCAACACTACCGATGTGAGTGTGGAACTGCCAATATCGGTTAGTAAAAATTTCCTTTGGGACCGTCAGCTGTCAATCAACTGGAACTTCACTAAGACTCTGTCGATGACGTTCAGTTCCAACACTACTGCCCACATCGATGAGCCAATGGGTGCGGTGAACAAGAAACTATTCCCCGACAAGTATCGCGACTGGAAAGACTCGATATGGAACAGTATCAAGGGGCTTGGAACACCATACTCCTATAACCAGACGTTTGTGGGAACCTATAAGGCTCCGTTCAATAAGATTCCGGTGGTTGATTTCGTCACGGCTTCTGCAACCTATAATGCCACTTACAATTGGGAGCGCGGAACGGTGATTGCCGATATAAATTCGGGTAACTCGGTGGCAAATCAATCATCGTGGAATTTCGACGGGCGTTTCAATCTTGAGCAATTGTACAATAAGTTCAAGTATCTGCGTGAAGTGAACAAACGCTTTGGCAACACGTCGGTGACGCGCAAGAATGCAGCCAATAGGCCGAAGCGATTTGAACGCACCGTGACGCTTAAAGAGGACACTACCACCGTGCTGAAGCATAATCTACGCACGAAGAAGGTGAAAGTGACAGCCAAGACAACAGATGGCAAGGTGTTTGCCGTTCGTTCGCGAATAGTCGATGATAATAATGTTGAGATTCTCAATAAGGGGAAGAACAATGTGAAAATCACTATTGTGGAGGTGAAAGACGAGAAGAAAGGATTCTGGTTTGAGGCAGGGCAATATGCCACACGCTTTGCAATGTCGGTGAGAAGTGTCAGTGTGCGCTATAAGACCACAAAATCGCTTACGTTGCCACAATTTGTGCCTGAAATAGGCGATATCTTCGGGCAATCCACGCACTACGATGTGTTGGCACCGGGACTCGATTTTGCATTCGGATTCACCGATGAGAGCTATATCAATAAGGCTAAGGAACGAGGCTGGCTGCTCTGTGACCAAACACAGACATCGCCGGCATTATTCTCGCGGACATCGGAATTCCATGCCGACATCGTTCTTGAGCCGTTGCGAGGACTGAAAATCACACTCACCACGAATCGCACGGATAATCGCACAAGTCAAATACAGTTTATGTATGATGATATGACTACGACCTACGGAGGAAGCTACACAAAGACGCACTGTGCGATAGCAACAGCCTTGCGCAGTTACTCGGCAAGCAACGGCTATGAAAGCCAAGCGTTCAATAAGTTGCGTGAATATATACCGATTGTAGCAAACCGCATTCAAAGCCGCTATGAAGGAAAAACTTATCCCACCACGGGCTTTATGCGCGAGAATCCGCTTGCAGGCAAATCATTCGATGCGGTGAATGGAGGAGTGAACACTATGGGAAGTGATGTGCTCATTCCGGCGTTTGTGGCGGCATATTCGGGCAAGGACCCTGAAAAAGTAACACTCAATCCATTCCCCGGGCTCGGCTCGATGATGCCGAACTGGCGTGTCACTTACGATGGATTGGGCAGGATTACAGCCTTGAAAAAGTATTTCAAGACAATAACACTTACCCATGCATATCAGTGTACTTACTCGGTAGGTTCATATTCGAGCTATAGTGATTGGATATCGATAGGCGATGGACTCGGATTCAGCAAGAGCGAGCTGACACAGAATCCTTATCCTACCTCGCCCTATAATATATCGTCGGTGTCGCTCAATGAGAAGTTTGCACCGCTCATAGGAGTGTCGGCAACGATGAAGAACAATATCACTTTCAATGCCGAGTATCGTGATAGCCGTACACTCACACTCAACACTTCGGCGGGTCAGCTTGTGGAGGCTTTGAGCAAGTCGATAGTGATAGGAGGAGGCTACAAGATTGCTAATTTCAATTCGTTCTTGAAATTGGGCGGCAAGCAACAGGGAGTGAGCAACGACCTCACGCTCAATCTCGATTTCTCACTCACTAACAGCAGTGCGCTGATAAGAAAAATCGAGTCGAATCTCACGCAAGCCACCAGTGGCTCGCGCACCCTGTCGATTAATTTTAAGGCAAATTATATTCTCAGCAAGCGTATCACTATCGGGGCATATTTCGACCATCAGGTTAATACGCCTTTGGTGTCGTCGACAGCATATCCTACTACCAACAGTAGCTATGGCTTGTCGGTGAATATGTCGCTTGCCAAGTGATGAACTGAAAGATTATGACAAGCCATAAATATACTAATATTAACAATAGTAAATTAAAAACAGAAGTGTGTATGATGATACGAAAAAAACTAATTGCGGCGATGATGCTTATGCTGTCGTTTTGCGGAATAAGTGCAGCCCCGCTTTATTTTATCGCTTGGTTTCCCGATGGGTCAACGAGCGTATTTCCTTTTGCCGACCATCCGTTGGTGAGAGTGGAAGGAGAGAACTTCAAGGTAGAGAGTGCCGGAGTAGCGATAGAGTACACGGCGGCTACCGTTCATAAATTCACAATCAGTGAAAATCTGCCGACGGGCAAAGTGGAGAAAGTGGAAGAACAGGGCAGTGTACGCCACGCAGGCGACGAAGTGCTTTTCAGCGGCTTGCGAGCCGGAGGACTCATTGGTGTGTATGGAATCAATGGTGTTCTTGAAGCCTCTTATAGAGCCTTCGACGATGGTACTTGTGCAGTGCCGATAGGGAACTTGCCGACAGGTATGTATATAATTAAAACAGAAACAATAACTTATAAATTTATAAAACGATGAAAAATATTTTACGCAATATTTCGACTTTACTTGCTATTACAGTAGCTATGCCTGTGTTCTCACAAGGTGTATTGGTGTATAAAAAAGATGGTACGGTAGTGGATTTCCCGAGCACGGAAATCGACAGCATAGTAACCTACAGGTCATTTGAGAACACCGAATACACGGTGAATGGTGTGAAGTTTACAATGGTAGCCGTGGAGGGTGGCACATTCACTATGGGAGCTACTCCGGAGCAGGAGGGTGAAGCTCAGGATAATGAGAAGCCGGCTCACGAGGTTACTTTGAGTAATTATTATATCGGAGAAACCGAGGTTACGCAGGAACTGTGGAATGCAGTCATGGAAAGTAATCCGTCGAACAATCAGTCGGCAGTGGATTATCCTGTGGAGCGCGTTACGTGGAACGATTGCTTGGCATTTGTGAAGAAATTGAATGAACTTACCGGTGAGAATTTCGCTATGCCCACTGAAGCTCAGTGGGAGTATGCAGCACGAGGTGGCAATAAGTCGAAAGGCTATAAGTACAGTGGAAGTAACACTGTTGGCGAAGTATCGTGGTGCTCAGATAATTCCGACTTTATTACGCATGCAGTGAAAGGTAAAAAAGCCAATGAGCTTGGCATTTACGATATGAGCGGCAACGTGTATGAGTGGTGTGGCGATTGGTATGGAGCCTACACGTCGGCGAGTCAGGTTGACCCTCAGGGACCTGTAAGTGGCACAGGACGAGTGTTCCGCGGAGGCAGTGCACAAATCTATAACGACCGTAGCCGAGTGTCGTTCAGATACTATCTGCTTCCCGACCAACGAAATTTCTTCATAGGTTTCCGCCTTGCAAAGGGTAAGTGATGAGATAATGTAAATAACTGAATAATCATAAAAAAGCAGTCCTGCCGATAGGAGAGTGGCAGGACTGCTTTTTTCGTGGTTTCAACATAGAGACCGACGAGGAAATGCTCACCAGCGGTCGTAGTGGATATTTTCGGGATTCCACTTATCTTTAGGAGTAGCTTCACCGGCAGGATATCCCACGGGAATGATATTCAAAGGAATAATGTGCTCAGGAAGATTTAGAATGCGCTGAGTGATAGCCGTGCGCTCCTCATTAGGGAAAATACCGGTCCACACGGCTCCAAGACCTTGAGCTGTTGCGGCGAGAAGCAAGTTTTCAGTGGCAGCCGAAGCGTCTTGAATCCAGAAGTCGCGTCCGCCGCCTTTCATAGCTTTTGTCATATCGCCGCACACGGCTATAGCAAGTCGGGCTTTAGCCGCCATTTTGGAGTTAGGCAGAGAATCGGCAATAGTTTTCAGCAATGTACTATCTTTAATAACAATAAAAGCCCACGGACGGCAGTCGCGAGCAGTGGGAGCTGCCATTGCCGCGCGAAGCAGTTCAGTCACTTTTTCATCTTCCACCGGCTGGTCGGAATAGGCTCTTATGCTTGAGCGCTGAGCAATAACGTTGAGCGTGGAAGTAGCATCTGTGGCATTTTGTAAATCGCTATTTGCACGTTTTGCTTGAGAAAGTTCAAGGGCGAGAATCACCACTACAATAGCAAGACCAACGTTAAGAATTTTTGAAATCATTATTTTAAATTTTTATTAAGGTAAATACTTTTGGTTTCTCTAAATTCAGTGTTTATTTTGTCGACTGAGCGAATTTCATTACCGAGCCGGTGGGGCACACGAAGCGGCAATATGGGCGTGGAACGAATAACGACAGGAGAATGAAGACACAAGCCATTATCACTACAGCCGTGTCGGCTTGATTAAGCATAAATATGCTGAAGGCTTCGTAGTCCATAAGATTAAACCCTATGCCTATTGACATCAGTAGTAGAAGCGAAATCCAAAGCGTTTCGCGCACTACATTGAGCCATTTTACGAGTGAATTGTTCATTTTCCATTTTTTGCGGCACGATGCACCTGCAAGTTCTTGAAGAGAGCCGAGTGGGCAGATGTGGTTGCAATAGTGATTAGGCTTGCCGAAAAGTGGGAAAATAAAACCAATGATAAGCAGGGTGGCAGGTATAATGCCGGTGGTGAGGCTGAATCCATTGGAAATAGAGTTCACGATAAGTGACAATGATATGAAGCTGTTACTCCAAAAGCCTATAATCGCCACGTTCAGCGCAAGTTGCACATATCGAGCGGCTCGGCTCTTAAAAATAAAGGGAAGAGTTACACCCGAAACTATCACAAGCAGAGTGATTATCAGTTTCCATGAAAAAATTCCACTCCAAGGCGATGGCTGAGAGTCGATATATCTGCCGAGGGTAGTTTGCACGGTCTTTATTACAGCTGTGGAAGAATAAGTAGCGCCACTCACAGCGTCGATTTTGGCATTGAGAGCATCTTTCGGAGACAATCCGGTCCAGCGGTCGAAAATCCCGGCATCTTCGAGTGAAGCAAAGAAACTTGGGGTTTCATCGTTTTCGAGTGGAATGACTTTAGCAATCTTATTGCCGGCAATGGCAATTTTCACCGGTGTAGTTCCGGCGTATCCTATTATTTTATCGGCAATACCCTTGGACGACAGCCACACAGTGTCGCCGGCAGTTGAGGCTACGATAGGCGAAGTATATTTAGCAACAGAATCGGAGCGCACTCCATCGGTTTCGAAAGAAAATCCTGCCACTTTGTCGTTTTTGTTGATTGCCACAGCCGTGAGTAGCAAAGCGCAAGTTATGAGATGCAAAAAGCGGTTGAGAAGTTTATTGTCCATAGAATATAATTAAATATGATTGCTAAATTACTGATTTTTTGCGAGGAGGCAAAAAACACTCGCCGATTTCAAGTTTTTTAATGCCGCAAAGAATAATTTTTGCTATAGCATGAGGTGATAGACACAGGCTACAGCAATGCCATTTATCATGCGAAGAACATAGCGTTTTATTAAGTCGGGGAGAGTGGCTAAAGTCAAGTTGCGGTGCGATAGCGTAGAAGTTGCGAACAAGTTGCCAATACGGAAACAAAGAGAGCGGAACAGGCTAATCCCTTTCCGCTCTCTACAATTATTTGTGGCGATTATGTGAAATTACAATTCAATTGGTTCGAAAGGTAAATTCCACACATCGGCTACTGCTTTATAGGTTACTTTTCCTTCCACCACATTAAGCCCCTTAGCGAGGGCGGCATCGTCCTTGCAAGCCTTCTGCCAGCCCTTGTTGGCAAGAGCTATAGCGTAGGGCAGAGTAGCATTTGTGAGGGCAAGAGTAGAAGTGTAGGGCACAGCTCCCGGAATATTGGCAACGGCATAATGAACAATTCCGTCAACCACATAAACGGGGTCGGAGTGTGAAGTTGCGTGAGATGTTTCGAAGCAACCGCCTTGGTCGATAGCCACGTCGACGAGCACAGTGCCCGGCTTCATGAGTTTCAGCATATCCTTGTTGATGAGGTGCGGAGTCTTATCGCCCGGAACGAGTACGGAACCTATCACGAGGTCGGTGTCGGGGAGCTCGGTGCGAATGTTGTGCTCAGAAGAGTAAAGCGTTTTCACGTTTTTAGGTAGCGTGTCGGCGAGATAGCGCAGACGCTTCAAGTTGATGTCGACAATTGTCACTTCGGCACCTGTTCCTGCTGCGATTATAGCGGCGTTAGTGCCCACTGTTCCGGCACCGATAATAAGCACTTTAGCGGGTTTCACGCCGGGAACGCCGCCGAGGAGGATACCCTTGCCGAGTTGAGGCTTCTCAAGGAAGCGCATACCCTCTTGAATCGACATACGACCTGCCACTTCGCTCATAGGAATCAGCAATGGCAGAGAGTGGTCGCTCAATTCCACGGTTTCGTAAGCAAGACACACAGCCTTGCTCTTCAGCATGGCATCGGTCAGCTCCTTGTCGGACGCGAAGTGAAAATAAGTGAACAGGAGTTGCCCCTCCTTAATGAGAGGATACTCGGGCTCGATAGGTTCTTTCACTTTCACAATCATTTCGGCGATTGCATACACGTCGGCGATGTCGGGCAGGATTTTAGCACCCACGCCCTCATAGTCGGCATCGGGAAATCCCGAGCCTTCGCCTGCATTGTGTTGCACGTAGACGGTGTGTCCACGTTTCACGAGTTCTGCTACTCCTGAAGGAGTCATACCAACGCGGTTCTCGTTGTTCTTGATTTCTTTTGGAATACCTACTATCATAGTAAATTAGTTTTAGAAAGAGTCGCTACGATTTTGTGAGGTAACATGTGAATGAAACTTTGCCCAAAGAGCGATTGCGACTCAAAATTATCGGTGGTAAATTTAGAAATAAAATTTATTTTCGGCACCATATTTTGCAGTGATTTTTATGGCTTAAGCTGAAAAATAATCATGAAAAATAATTATTATGCGGTAGTGTTTTCAGACGATAGGAAGTGTGTAATGCGGACTTTAATAGCCGAAAGATAGTAGGTGAGAGTGGTGTGAGATAAAGAAAAAGCGCAGTTTCCGCTTTGGTGGAAACTGCGCAATAAAGCCTTTTCGGCTTAGAAAATGAGGTTATTACGCTTTCACGCGACCAACATAAGAACCATCGCGAGTGTCAACTTCAATAAGTTCGCCTTCGTTGATGAAAAGAGGCACTCGCACAGTGGCACCGGTCTCAACCGTGGCAGGTTTCAGGGTGTTTGTAGCAGTGTCGCCCTTGATGCCCGGCTCGGTGTAAGTCACCTTGAGGATAGTCTTGATAGGCATTTCAGCGTAAAGGATAGTTTCGGAAGATGCATCGCTCACCACTTCCACGGTGTCGCCTTCTTTCATAAACGCACTACCTGTAACGAGGTCTTTAGCGATAGGAATCTGCTCAAAAGTTTCGTTGTTCATAAAGATGTCGTCGGCACCTTCGGTGTAAAGGAATTGATAGGGACGACGCTCTACACGTACGTCTTCGAGCTTCTCGCCGATGTTGAAACGGCGTTCCAATACACGACCGTCGACTACATTCTTTAATTTAGTGCGCATGAAAGTGTTGCCTTTACCCGGCTTAACGTGCAAAAAGTCGATGCAGAAGTAAAGACTGTTGTCCATACGGATACAAGTTCCGATTTTGATGTCTTGAGCGTTAATCATACTGATTTTTGTGCTATATTATTATTTGAAATTATTGTGCGATGTAAAATCTGTGCAAAATTAATGGAAATTGCCAAAAAACGCAAAAGTTTTGCGCAAAAATCGCTCACCTTTTGGTTATTTCAAAAATAATGGCTACTTTTGCAAACCGAAATTGTAAATAAAATAAATTAAATATACAAGGCAATGAAAAGAACATTCCAACCTTCCAACAGAAAGAAAGCAAACAAGCATGGTTTCCGTCAAAGAATGAA
>CAMEKH010000063.1 GCA_945921235.1 uncultured Prevotellaceae bacterium
GTAGCTATTGGTGCGCCCGATTCGCTCAAATTGTACTTTTTTAAATGCCGAGTCGTGGAGATTGGAATGAATACCAACAATTATTTTTTGCATAGGCTCAAGGTCGCGTGCGCGGAGCACAATGCCCGACACTGCGAGCGAATCGATGGAATCGCCGGTAGAGAAAGCAATGGCAAAGTCTTCGAGCGGATTGTTCTCGTTGTTGTCCTGAATAGCATCGGCAAAGTCAACGGAGTAGGTGGTGGAGGGCTTCAGTGTGTCGCGAAATTCCACCGTCACTTTCCTGCCGTTGGCACGAATCACCGGGTTCTCATTCTGCACGGGTGAAATCACCACTTTGGTCTGCTGGTCTTTGAGAGTTACGATTTCATCGAAAAGAATCTCAAGTTTGTTCTTTTTCACATTCAGTGCATTCGGTTTGGGGTCGCTGTGGAGAAAGATAGGTGGGTCCATATCGCGAGGACCACCCTCGGGACGCCCGATGTTGGCACAAGAGTATAACAGAATCGAGGCAAGCATTGCCACGACTATATAAGTGGTTTTCTCTAATTTCACCTTTATAAATACTTAAAAAACGCCGTAAAGTTACAAAAAACCGCTGTAACTCGCCTAATAGAACCTCAAAAAACGCAAAAACTATGCGAATTAAGCACCGAGTGTGGTGCGAAATAGCGGTTTTATGACAAAAACACTCGGTAAAAATTTCAAACTTGGATAATTTGATGTATATTTGCAAGCTGTAAATTATACTTGAAAAATTTATAACAAAAATAATTAACAATTCAACACATGCAAAGTAAAGGATTTATCAGAGTTCTTACCGTTTTGTTGGTGCTTGTGTGTGCGTTCTATTTGTCATTCTCTTTTGTTACCTCGCACTACGAGGGGCTTGCAGCTGAGTTCGCTCAGTCGAAAGCCAACACTGATGATGCTTCGGACGCTACTTATAAGACCTATTATAACGCGTACATTGACTCTATCGCTAAGGAGAAAGTGTATCTTGGATATTACACTTTCCAGCAAGCTCGTGAGATGGAGGTCGGACTTGGTCTTGACCTTAAGGGTGGTATGAACGTAACGCTTCAAATTTCGGTTCCCGACATTTTGAAGGCACTCGCCAATCAGAACCCCGACCCGAAATTTAATCGCGCTATTGCAATCACCGATTCGTTGCACCGCGATGAGAAAGATTATGTGGCAGCATTCTGCCGCGAGTACAACAAGATTGCTCCTGAGGGCAATCTGGCTCAAATCTTCCGCAACGTGGAGAAAGTGCAGACGGGTTCAACCAACTCACAAGTTGAGGCTATATTGAAAGATGAAGTTGCTGCAATGGTGAGCAACTCACGCAACGTGCTTGCTACTCGTATCGACCGTTTCGGTGTGGTATCGCCGAATATCCAAGAGCTTGAGAGCACAGGACGTATTCTTTTGGAGCTTCCGGGTGTGAAAGAGCCTGAGCGTGTGCGCAAACTTCTGCAAGGAACGGCAAATCTTGAATTCTATGAAACTTATACGATGCAAGACCTTCAGCAGTCGCTCATGGCACTCAGCAATCTTGCCGCAGGTAAGGTGGAGGTGGCTGCCGACACTACTGCCGTTGCTGCTGCCGACAGCACTGTAGCTGCCGACTCAGTTGCCGTGAAAGCCGCTCCGGCTAAGGTTGCCGCTCGTCCGCTTGCCGAGCTTCTGTGGGGCGCAGGGCAGATGGGTGGTCCGGTTATCGGTACGGTGGCTGTGACCGATACGGCGGCTGTCAACGCTATCCTCAATTCGCCTGAGGCTGCAAAGATTCTTCCTTCGAACCTCAAAGCTCGTTGGTCGGTTAAGGCTATCGACGATAAGAACCGCTTCTTCAACCTTGTGGCTCTCAAAGCCAATCAAGGACGTCCGGTGCTCGATGGTAGCGTGATTACCGATGCCAGCAGCGAGTTTGATAACTTGCAAGGTAACGTAGTGTCGATGACGATGAACGACGAAGGCGCTCGCCAGTGGGCTCGCATCACTCAGCAGAACTTGAACAAGTCGATTGCAATTGTTCTCGACGACCATGTATATTCTTATCCTAATGTGAACAGCGTGATTGAAGGCGGTCGCTCACAAATCACCGGTAACTTCACCGTGGAGGAGGCAAAAGACCTTGCCAACGTGCTTAAGAGCGGTAAGATGGTTGCTCGCGTCAACATCGTGAGTGAAAGTGTAATCGGTCCGTCGCTCGGTAAAGAGGCTATCGAGGCAGGTATGTGGTCGTTTGTGGTGGCTCTCGTCCTCCTTATGGCGTTCATGATGCTTACCTATGGTGTAGGTCCGGGTCTTATCGCTAACCTCGGTCTTATTCTGAACCTCTTCTTCACTATGGGTATCCTCGCATCGATTCAGGCAGTGCTCACATTGCCGGGTATCGCCGGTATCGTGCTGGCAATGGGTATGGCAGTCGATGCCAACGTGCTTATCTTTGAGCGTTCGAAAGAGGAACTTCGTGCCGGAAAGAACTTGAAGGCTGCCGTAGCCGATGGTTACAAGAATGCATTCTCTGCAATCTTCGACTCTAACTTGACATCAATCATCACAGGTATAATCCTGCTCCTCAATGGTTCAGGTCCTATCAAGGGCTTTGCCACTACGCTTATTATCGGTATCGTCTGCTCATTCTTCACGGCAGTGTTCGTGACACGTTTGGTAATGGAAGGAATGTTGAACAAGGGTATCTTCAAGAACCTCACTTTCAACACCGCTATCACTAAGCACATGTTTGAGCGTTCTACCATCAATTTCATCGGTAATCGCAAGAAAGGCTTTATGGTGGTATTCTCACTAATTGCCGTGGTAGTTGTTCTTCTTGGTGTGCGTCGTCTAAGCCCCGGTATCGATTTCTCGGGTGGTCGCAACTATATCATTCAATTCGACCATGAGGTTAAGACTGCCGATTTGCAAGCCGACTTGGCTCCGCTCTTCGGCGATGCATCGCTCAGCGTTATCACCATCGATAACGACACTAAGGTGCGCGTATCGACCAACTACAAGATTGAGTCGAACGAGGAAACTATCGACGATGAAATCATGGAAATCCTCTACAAGGGCTTGAAGAAGGACCTTGGAAATATGGATTATAAGGACTTCAGCGTTGCAAATGAAAATGTGGGCGTGGTTTCAACTGAAAAAGTAGGACCGGCAATTGCCGAGGACATGACCCGCGAGGCTTGCTGGGCAGTATTCTTCTCGCTCATCGCAATGGCGCTCTACATTCTTGTCCGCTTCCGCGACATAGCATTCTCGGTGGGTGCTCTCGCCGCTGTAGCATTCACGGCATTCGTGATTATCGGTTTCTATTCGCTCTACGGCTTGTTCCCATTCTCAATGGAGATTGACCAGACGTTTATCGCCGCTATCCTCACCGTAATCGGTTATCAGGTGAACGATACCGTGGTGGTATTCGACCGTGTGCGTGAAAACCGCACTCTCTATCCGAAGCAAGACCAGTTGACCACATTCAACTTCTCGCTCAATAGCACATTGGCTCGTACAATCATGACTTCTGTCAGCACATTGCTCGTGTTGCTCTGTATCTTCGTCCTCGGCGGCGAAACAATCCGCAGCTTCACATTCGCTATGTTGCTCGGTGTAATTGTAGGTACTTGCTCTTCGATTTTCGTTGCAGCTCCTACTGCCTACATCATCACACAGCGTCGTGCGAAGAAAGAAGCCAAGAAGGCTTAATGATAGATTTTAAAGGCTCCTGTCGATGGTAGCCTTGTGAAATAGAATAAGCAATATTCCTCAATAGCAAGGGGCAAGCTCAATACTGAGTTTGCCCCTTTTGCCTTTCTTCCCGCCACATTAGAGCACATTGCATCGCAATGAATCTTCCACCGCAAAATGTGCTCGATTGGAAATCCCCCTGCGATGCGCCGCTTGCTCCACCGAGACTAATATTTTAGCAACAATGCTTTGGCAGGAATATTTGTTGCCAAAGCATGCTTCCGAATTTTCAACAATGTGGTAATGAACGGAAGATGCCCAATAACGACGATTATATGCCGCTATATGCAGTTCACATATCGCAGGCTTAGCTGTTAGCGGAGTAGGAGAGAGGCGTCGCCGTAGCTTAAGAAGCGGAAATCGTGTTGCATGGCGAAGTCGTAGATTGCGCGCCAATTGCCGTCGACGAATGCCGAAACGAGCAGTAGCAGAGTGGATTGCGGTTGGTGAAAATTTGTAATCATTCCGTTGATAATGTGAAACTTAAATGACGGTGCAATCATTATCTGCGTGCTACCTATGTAGACGTCGGTGTGGTGGCGGTCCAAGTAAGCCACAATTTCGGCAAGAGCCTCGCGAGTGGAGAGTGATGATGTGCAAGTGTAGGGTAGCCATTGTCCCACACGCAATTCATATTCGCCCGCATCGGGGTTGTCGTGCAGAATCACGCCAATGTAGTAAAGACTCTCGAGCGTGCGCACCGAGGTGGTTCCCACAGCCACTATGGGAGCAGTGCTTTCCATTATTTCCACGAGCAGACTGCGAGGCACCGAGATAAACTCGGTGTGCATCTCGTGGTCGCCAATAGTTTCTGATTTCACCGGTTGGAACGTTCCGGCGCCCACATGGAGCGTCAGCTCGCGGCGGCGAATTCCGAGGCGGTCGCACTCGGCGAGCACCGAGTCGGTGAAATGAAGTCCGGCGGTAGGAGCCGCCACGCTGCCCTCGATGTGCGAGTACACCGTCTGATAATCGGCGAGGTCGCTTGGTTCAGTGCCGCGGTTCAAGTAGGGAGGGATAGGAATTTCGCCAATGGCATTGAGTATAGAAGCGAAAGTAACATTTCCGGTCCATGCAAATTCCACTTCAAAGGCATTTCCTCGGCGGCCGATACGCGATGCCGAGAGTGTAATATCGCAGCCATCAATGCTAATAGTTTGCTCAAGTGTTTCAGTCTTCCACCGCTTGGCATTACCCACAAAGCATAGCCAGGAGCAACGAGCCTCAGTAGCAAACGACAGTGCATAATCACGCGGAGCAAGAGGCTCAAGACAGAAGATTTCTATCGTAGCCCCGTTGTTCGGTTTTTGGAAGCGTAAGCGGGCGTTAATCACCCGGGTGTTGTTGTAGACGAGCATTGCACCCTCAGGGAGCAAGCGTGGCACATCGCTGAAGCGATTTTCAGCGATATTGCCGTTTTTATAGTAAAGCAATTTGCACTTTTCGCGCTCGGCAAGCGGGTGCTTGGCAATTCGGTCGTCGGGCAGATTATAGTTAAAATCTTCGATTTTTATATTTCGTATTTCCTCAATCATTTTTAGAAGTTTAGAGTGAAGTGTTGAGCCTCGCGACTAAGTCAACTCATAGCCGAGATTAAATAAGAGCTGACGAGCATATATATCAACATACCGATTATGTCGTTGGTGATACTGATAAAAGGTCCGGTGGCGAGTGCAGGGTCGATTTTCAGCTTTTCGAGCGTCAGTGGCACGAAAGTTCCGAACACCGAAGCAAAAATCACCACGCAGAAAAGCGACATCGACACGGCAATCGTAGTGACATTCGTAGGGTCGAGGCGGAAACAATTATAGATGAACACTAATAGTGAAATAATCGTAGCATTGAGCAGTCCCACGCTAAGTTCCTTCCATAGCTGGCGGGCTGAGTCCTTGATGTCGAGGCTACCGTTGGCAAGACCTTGAACAATGATAGCCGACGATTGTATTCCCACGTTTCCACCCGTACCGCCTATAAGCGGAATAAACAGTGCCATTGCGGGATTTGTGGCAAATCCCTTTTCAAAACCGCCGAGAATAACCGAGTTGGCGAGACCGCCAATCATTCCAATCAGCAACCATGGTAGACGAGCCTTTGTTTGAGTGAAGATATTATCGTCCGATTCCACGTCGTGCGAGATACCTGAAGCCAATTGGTAGTCGCGCTCGGAGTATTCGCGCACCTTGTCCATCACGTCGTCGAATGTAATGCGCCCCACAAGACGCCCAATGGAGTCGACAACAGGCATAGCGGCAAGGTTATATTTCTCGAAGTCGTGAGCCACGTCCTCTATCGGCGTATCGGTTTTCACCGAGAAAGGGTCGGTATCCATCACATGCTTTATTTTCGATACCGAAGGGTGCGTAATCATCTTTTTCAGCGGGAAAACCCCTTTCAGGCGGTGGTCATCGTCAACGACATACACATTGTAGATTTCGTCCATATCCTCAGCCTGCATACGCATCTCCTTGAGGCACTCGGGCATACTCCAGTTTTCATTCACAATAATCATCTCCGTGCCCATCAATCCGCCGGCAGTGTCGTCGTCGTATTTAAGAAGGTCGATGATGTCGCCTGCCTGCTCCACGTCGTCGATGTGCGCGATAACCTCGTCGCGGTCCTCCTCATCGAGGTCTTGGATAAGGTCGACGGCATCGTCGGTGTCGAGGTGCTCGAGCTGCTTTGCAATATCCTCTTTGGGCATGTTTGCGAGTAGCTTCCGGCGCTCGTCTTCGTCCATTTCCATGAGCACTTCGGCAGCGGTTTCCTCCTCAAGTAGCTTGTTGAGGAATTCGGCAGCGTCGATTTCAAGGTCTTCGAAAAGCTCGGCAAGATCGGCTGGGTGCAGTTCGGCGAGGAACTCCTTAGCCCGCTGAATGTCCTTTTCTCTTACGATTTCTTTAATCGAGTTGAGATATTCTTCGGTATATTCTTTCATTGTAGAAAAATCGTGAAAAAGTGATGAATAGATTATTTCGCTGAAGCGTCGGCTACCAAGGTGGTGAGCTTCACAAATTCCTCAATGCCGAGCTGCTCGGGGCGCATTGCCATTATCTGCTCGGAGAGTAGAGGCGAATCCTTCGGCAATAGTCCGCGCAACGAGTTTCGCAGAGTCTTTCTTCGCTGTCCGAACGAGGTTTTCACAATGGTTTTAAACAAACGTTCGTCGCAACCGAGGTCGGTAACATTGTTACGCTTCAGGCGAATTACACCCGATTTCACTTTAGGAGGCGGATTGAATACATGCTCATCGACGGTGAAAAGATACTCTATGTCATACCATGCTTGCAGCAGCACCGAGAGTATGCCATAGGTCTTCGAACCGGGCGGCTCGGCAATTCGCTGAGCCACTTCGCGCTGAAGCATACCGCTGCAACAGTCGATTTGGTCCTTGTAATCGAGCACTTTGAAGAAAATCTGCGACGAAATATTGTAAGGGTAGTTGCCAATAATGTTGAAATGGCGGTCGCCATAGAGCTTCTGCAAGTTGAGCTTCAGGAAATCGTGTTCGATGATTCTTTCGCGCAGTTGCGGAAACTTATCGTTGAGGTAAGTCACAGATTCCGAGTCGAGCTCCACCACAGTCAGGTCATGGCCGGCATCGAGCAGAAATTGAGAGAGCACGCCCATTCCCGGACCCACCTCAAGCAGCGGTGAGCCAATATAGTCGCACATAGTGTCGGCTATGCGTTGTGCAATTGACAAGTCAGTCAAAAAGTGCTGTCCGAGCGATTTTTTAGCCTTTACCTGCTGCATCTGAGTGTCGATTAGTTAATATCTCCTTTTTATTCTATTATCAATTGTGCAAAAATAATAGTTTTATTTCGATATGGCAATAGCGGTGCACCTTAAAAATGGGGAGTGGAGCAGGATTTAGGGCATTTATGGCAAAGTTTATGCCGTGCCTTATCATTGCGCAGAGAGATGGTGCATAATTGAGAATGAATGTAGCAGAATGTCATAAAAAGCAATGCTGTGTTGGAAAAATGTAGTTTTTGCAGCCTAAATGTTGCTCTCGGTTAATTTTCGGACTAAAAAATGAGTCAAAATGTAAATAATGTTAACGATGATGCAAAATCTTGCTCATAAATTATGTTGTAGAACATAAAGTCTATATCTTTGCATCAGTTTTCATGGTAAATGATTTTAAGGTGACATGATTAGTGATTGTCGTGATGACAAGAAGAATCAAATTTTTTTAGTTTTTAGGTTTATGTTAATGGTATTAGAAGGTTAATTAGAAAAATTATCTTAGACAGTGATGTCTGGGATTTTTTTTTGCCCGCAAGTCCACAGACACCGCATCGGGCACAGCCGGTAGCAAATTGCGCTCTAATAAAGAATCAGCGGAATTCCGGTGAAGTGAGGAATTCCGCTGATTACGGCTTTAATGTGTTTATTATGCGACTATTTTTTTCGACTATCGATAGTGAACAGTAACTTTTTGCCATTAACGAGTTTTTGGTGGCTTATTCTGTGGCCTATTGGGGTGCCGTCGAGAAGCACATTACACTTCTTTGCATTTCCTGATTTCTCGATAATGAGAGATTCCGTGTGATAGTAATCGCTGTTGAGCTTAATTGTTATCTTGTCGAACGTAGGCACTGTGAGCGTGTATTCGGGCACACCGGGCACATCGGGATATAGCCCAATCATTGAGAATACAGCCCATGCCGACATCGTTCCGGTGTCGTCGTTGCCGGGAATGCCGTCGGGGGCGTTTTTGTAGTATTTGTCGAGAATTTCGCTCACCGTTTGCCAAGTGCGCCATTCTTCGCCTTTAAAATAGGAGAAAAGATAAGGATAGGCGATGTCAGGCTCATTAGCGGGGTCATAAAGTCCGTCGTCGAATACTTTTTGCAATTTATCCACAAAAGCGCGTCTGCCACCCATTTTTGCCGCCAAACCTTTAACGTCGTGAGGCACATAGAATGTGTAGTTCCAAGCCGAGCCTTCATGAAATCCGGGGACAGGCTCGAAATTCTCACCTTGACGCGGATTGAAAGGCGTGAGGAAAGAGCCGTCGGGGTTAATAGGGCGCAGAGTGCCACTCTCCGGCGAATAATAGTGCTTCCAGCCTGATGCACGTTTGCGTAGCTCGCAGGCAAACTCCTTGTCACCGCGATGCTCAGCCAGCCATGCCAGAGCATTGTCGGCAACGTAGTATTCAAGGGCATGGCTCACCGAGTTGTCGCCCGAGTTGTCGCCGGCGAAGAATCCGAGCGGTATATAACCATAGTTGATGTAGGGGTCGATATCTGGGCGCATCGGGTTGCTTTTTCCGGCAGTATCAGCCGATTTCTTCATGGCGATATAAGCCGCATCGATGTCGAAATCGGTCAATCCCTTGCGCCAGGTGTCAACAATCACGGGGATAGCCGGGTCTCCCTCCATAGTGAACGTTTCACGTCCGAACAGCTCCCATTTCGGAAGCCACCCCCATTCCTTCGACATATCAACCATTGAACGAACCATCTCAATCTGGCGTTCGGGATAGATAAGAGTCATCAATTGGTGCAAGTTGCGGTAAGTGTCCCAAAGTGAGAACACTGTGTAGCGGTTGCCTGTGGTGCGGAGAATCTTGTGGCTCTCCATAGCAGGATATTCGCCGTTTACATCTTGAAGAATGTTAGGGTGAATCAATGTGTGATAAAGAGCCGTGTAGAACACTGTAGTTTGTACGTCGGTTCCTCCTTCCACTTTTATTCTGCCAAGCATATCGTTCCAGGCGGCAGATGCCGAGTTGCGCAGAGCATCGAAATCGGAGCCTTCGGGTTGCTCGGTGGAGAGATTAAGCCGGGCATTTTCCACGCTTACGAACGACACACCCACCGACACCTCGATTTGTTCGTTTGCCGAAGTATCGAAGGTGTACCATACGCCGACGTCGTCGCCCGACATCTGTTTCCCGAAGTCGGGATAAAGTTTATATTTACCATTGTCTTTATCCCATTCGGCTTCCACACCGTGCATCAAGCGTTGTTTTTTCCAAAAACCTTGTGCTTGAGGAGTGCGGCTCACACGCATTACAAAATAGATGGGGAAAACTGCCTGTGAATTATAGCAGAACGTGCCGAGCAGCTTGCAACCGGCAACTTCCGTATCGGAGATGCGACTCACTGTGGCACCGCTCTCATTGGTGAGTCCTTCGCCGAGATTCAGCAGTATATTGCCTTTCCCGGCAGGGAATGTGAAGCGTATGCGCCCCGAGCGCATAGTGGCGGTAGCCTCGGCAAGAATGTCATATTTCGATAGCCGCAGTCTGTAGAATCCCGGTGTGGCATATTCATCGGTGTAGGTGGTGCCGTAGTTATGGTAATCGACATTGACATCACCTGTAGTAGCCATTACTAAGCGAGAGCCGAGTTCCGGACACCCTACGCCGCTGAGGTTCACATGCGAGAATCCGGTGAAAAAACTGTTGGTGTTGTCGTAGGGTGTCGACCACCAGCGTGCGTCCTTGTCGAAACGGTTCTGGTCAGAACCCATAACGTTGAACGGAGATACCGACATCAATCCGTTGGGCATCACAGCTCCGGGATTAGTGGTGCCGAAGTTAGTGGTGCCGATAAAGGGATTCACCCACTCCACAGGCTCCTTTGCCGATGTGGCGGCAAATACTAACACTGATGATACTACCCAAAGCAATGCACGCTTCATATTCATAAATTTACGCTGAAAAGTCATTGTTGCCAAGTGATTTATCGCTTATCATCGGAGAACGAATAGGGGAAAGCCGATTTCGTCGTTCCGCGTTTTTGGTTGGGAGTGCCCGACATCTTGAAGTCGAGTTTGCCGCCTTCGGTGAGAACCTTGTGGGTAATATAATTTCGGTCGTAGACCTTATTGTTAACCGATAGAGATTCCACATAGGGCGTGCAGCACGAATTGTCGGCAGCCTCAATAGTAAGTTTCTTACCATTCTCGAAGGTGAGTGTAGCTTGCTTGAAGAGTGGGCTGCCTAATGCATACTGGTCGGTACCGGGCGTAACGGGATAAAACCCGAGAGCCGAGAAAACGTACCAAGCCGAAGTTTGCCCGTTGTCCTCATCGCCGCAGTAGCCGTCGGGGGTGGGAGTGTACATTCTGTTCATCACATCGCGTACCCTGTATTGCGCTTTCCACGGCTGTTCAGTCCAGTTGTAGAGGTAAATCATATGCTGTATTGGCTGGTTGCCATGAGCATAGTTGCCCATGTTCATCACCGTCATTTCACGTATTTCGTGGATAGGGAATCCATAGTAGCTGTCGTCGTAGAGCGGTGGAACGGCAAATACCGAGTCGAGCATAGTAACAAACTTGTCGTTCCCGCCCATTAGTTTCTTCAATCCTGCAACATCGTGAAACACCGACCAAGTGTAGTGCCACGAATTGCCCTCGGTGAATGCATCGCCCCACTTCAGCGGAGAGAACGGAGCGGCAAAAGAGCCGTCGGCATTGCGTCCGCGCATCAGGCAGTGCTCTTTGTCGAAAATATTGCGATAGTTCATTGCGCGCTTGGCAAAGATGTCAATTTCCTTGGCAGGCTTACCGAGCGACTTGCCCAGTTGGTAGATACACCAATCGTCGTAGGCATATTCGAGTGTGCGAGCGGCATTTTCATTGATTTTCACATCGTAGGGAACGTATCCGAGTCGATTGTAGTAATCATAACCGAGTCGACCGGTTGAGCTTACTTCGGGGTGAACATTTTCCGTGCCGTGCACCAAACCTTTCCACAGCGTTTCGGCATCGGCTACGCGTATGCCCTTGAGCCATGCATCGGCGAGTACCGAAGCCGAGTTGTTTCCTATCATGCAACCGCGGTGTCCCGGACTGCACCATTCGGGGAAGAATCCGCTCTCGCGATAGGCGTTGAGAAATCCTTCTTGCATCTCGCGGCTCACAGAGGGATACATGAGGTTGAGTAGCGGGAACAGGCAGCGGAAAGTGTCCCACACACCGGTGTCGGTGTACATATATCCGGCTTGCACCTTGCCATTATAGGGGCTGTAGTGAACTATAGCTCCTTTATTGTCTATTTCATAGAGTTTACGCGGGAATAGCGTGGAGCGGTAAAGGCACGAATAGAAAGTGCGCTTGTTGTCGATATTGTCGGTATCGCCTATATCGATTCGTCCGAGGATATCGTTCCATGCCGCTTTTCCTTCGTCGACAAGGCTCTCGAAATCCTTGCCGCCAAGCTCCCTGAGATTGAGCGAAGCCTGCTCGGCACTGATAAAAGATGAAGCCACC
>CAMEKH010000064.1 GCA_945921235.1 uncultured Prevotellaceae bacterium
CTGGAGTTCAGACGTGTGCTCTTCCGATCTGTTTTTAGTTTTTTACTTGAGTGGCAAGGTTCGCATTATCCTGCCCGTGAGCCATGATAATGCCTGTCATCGTGTCGGCATCATCGGGCGAGAATCCGGTGAGCTTTGTGGGTGCAATGGTGTTGACCGAAAATGCATCACCGCCTTGAATCTCCACACGAATGTAATTGTCGGTAAATCCGTGCAAGGGCATTCCCTCTTGAGGTTGCTCAAAGAGCACCGGGCGCACCGTTCCGGCATATTGAGCCATAAAAGTCCGCAACTTGCGGTCGGAGAGGGCAATCATCTTTGCGGCACGCACACTCTTGGTGTGTTGGTCGACCACATAGTCGATAGTGCGCAGAGCAAGTGTACCGGGGCGTTCGGAATAGGGGAATACGTGTAGACGCGTTATGTCGAGCGACTCCACAAAGTCGTAGGATTCCTTAAATAGCTCCTCCGTTTCGCCTCGAGTGCCCACCATAAGGTCCACGCCGATAAAGGCATCGGGAATAAGTCTTTTTATCATCTCCACCTTGTGGGCAAAAAGAGCTGTGTCGTAGTGGCGGCGCATCAGCTTTAGCACCGTGTCGCTACCACTTTGCAGCGGAATGTGAAAATGAGGCATGAAACTGCGAGAATTAGCCACGAAGTCGATTATCTCATCGGTGAGCAAGTCGGGTTCAATCGACGAAATGCGGTAACGCTCTATTCCTTCCACCTTGTCGAGCTGCTTTATCAGGTCGATAAACCGCTCGCCGGTGTTCTTGCCGAAGTCGCCTATGTTTACGCCGGTGATTACAATCTCTTTGCCACCTTCGGCTGCTACTTCGGCAGCTTGCGCCACAAGCGACTCTATAGTGCCGCTACGGCTACGTCCGCGGGCGAAAGGAATGGTGCAATAGCTGCAAAAATAGTCGCACCCGTCTTGCACCTTCAGGAAATAGCGAGTTCGGTCGCCGCGCGAGCAACTCGGGCTGAATGCTCTGATATCCTTTGCCGGAGTAACTTCCACAGCCTGCTTGCGAGTGGCAAGCCAAGAGTCGATATATTCCGAAATTTCCATTTTCTGCTCGCTTCCGAGCACAATATCTACGCCGGCTATTCCAGCCACCTCCTCGCTCTTCAATTGAGCATAGCAGCCGGTCACCACTATCAGCGCATCGGGATATTTCGATGCCAATCGCCTTATGCTCTGTCGGCATTTCTTGTCGGCAAGCTCAGTGACGCTACAAGTGTTCACCACACAGATGTCGGGTGTTTCGCCCGGCTGGGCGCGGCGTATGCCACGGTCTGCCAAGATTTTACCTATAGTTGACGTTTCGGCAAAATTAAGTTTGCAGCCGAGGGTATGAAATTCTACGGTACAATTATCGAAAGTCGATTTATCGGTCATTCACATTCGGTTTTAGACTGCAAAATTACGCAATTTCGGGCGATAATGCGCTGTATCAGCCAATTTTCTTCAAAAAAAATTATGCACACATATTGCTTCGATTGAGTGTGGCGTTGTTGCATTTGATTTCAAAACGCACTAACTTTGCATCGGCATTTCGGCAGGAGCATCGGTCGATGTGAGAGAAACTGTCGCAACTGCTTCAATTGATTTTTGCTGTATATGAACAAAGCTACAAAACGAAGCGAGAACCAGCTCTTGAAGGTGGCGAGCACAAGTCTGCAATATATTGGTATCAAGCTGTCGACTCCTCACCCATTCGCTATAGAACGCGGCAAGACGTATGTGGTGGCAGGCGAGAATGGCGCAGGGAAAACCACTCTCGGAAATATAATAGAAAAAGGCTGGAACATAGGACTTAATGTGATTCACGGCGACAAAAAATCACTGAAGATACGTAGCATAGAGTTCACCGATATTCATTCACTCACCGGGTGTGCCGATTCCTACTATCAGCAACGATTTGAGTCGACGGCAAGTGATGGAATACCTACGGTTGGTGACTTAATTGCCGGGAAAATCAGTGATGATAGGTGGACTGACCTGTGCCGAAGGCTGTCGATTCACGACATCAGGCATAAGCGCATCAATTACCTGTCGAGTGGAGAGTTGAGGAAATTCTTGATTATCAATCTGCTGACCGATATTCCCGATATTCTCATAGTAGACAATCCCTACATAGGACTCGACACTGCATCGCGTGCATTGCTCAATGACTTGCTGCGCAACGTGGCGGCGCAGGGCACTGCCGTGATGTTGCTACTGTGCAACACCACAGATATTCCGCCGTTCACCGATTTTGTGTTGCCAATGAAGCGGCTCGAAGTGAAAAAAATGCTCGATGTGGCTGCCATAGGCTTGCCGGAGGTGGTTTCCGAAGTTGAGGCACTTTTCGAAAGCCGTGGCGATGCTTCGGCTATCCCTTCGCCGCATCTTGATGAGCCTGTCGACTACCGATATGCATTCGAGCTGCGACATTGCGATGTGTGCTATGGCTCCACGGTGATTCTTCACGATGTATCGTGGCGTGTGGGTGCCGGTGAGCGTTGGGCACTGCTCGGCGAGAACGGTTCGGGAAAATCCACTTTGCTCAGCCTCGTCTATGCCGATAATCCGCAAGGATATTGCAATGATATATCGATTTTCGACTGTCGGCGCGGTTGCGGCGAAAGCATTTGGGACATTAAGCGACGCATTGGCTACATTTCGCCCGAGATGCACCTCTACTTCAATGGAGGTGAGGATACTATCACGGTAGTGGCTTCGGGGCTACACGATTGCGTAGGCTGTTTCCGCCGTGTCAGTGATGATATGCGCCTGCGGGCACAGCAGTGGCTCGATGCTCTCGGCATCGGGCATCTTGCGTGCCGCATGTTTCGCACGCTGTCGTCGGGCGAACAGCGCATGGCTCTCTTGGCGCGAACATTCATAAAGAACGCACCGCTGCTGATTCTCGATGAGCCTCTACACGGACTTGATATGATGCAGAAACGGCTTGTGGCTGCTGTGGTGGAGCGACTATTGGAGAGCAACGGACGCTCCATTATCTATGTGACACATTATGAGCAGGAAATACCTCGGCTTATCGATAATGTTTTCCGTTTGGAGCGCCCTGCTGCAAGCCTTAATCCCGACGAATAAATGCGCCAAAACGCCTAAAGAAATAACAATACTATGTGGATAACTCTTGCCATAATATCTTCAGTGAGCCTCGGCATCTACGACATTTTCAAGAAGATGTCGCTGCGAGGAAATAATGTGCTTACCGTGTTGTTCCTTAACACTCTGATTGGTGCACTGCTGATGTCGCCGGTGGTGATAGGCAACATTGCCGATGGCTCTTGGGGCTTCGGAGGTAATGCTGCAAGTCACCTAATGATTTTGCTTAAGTCGGCTATTGTGCTATCGTCGTGGATAATGGGCTATTTTGCCATAAAGCACATGCCTCTCACCATTACCGGGTCTATCAATGCCACACGCCCTATACTTGTGCTTGTGGGAGCAATGCTGATTTTCGGCGAGCGGCTCAATGCCTTGCAATGGGCGGGAATAACGCTCGGCTTCACATCGCTGGTGTTTATAAGCCTTGTGGGACGCAAAGAGGGCTTCTCGGTGAGGAGCAACAAGTGGATTTGGCTGGCTTTCGGAGCCACTCTAATGGGCGCGGTATCGGGGCTTTACGACAAATACTTGCTTCGCTCGCTCCCTGCCCTTGAAGTGCAGGCTTGGTATTCGCTCTATCAATTGTGCATCATGGGCATTACCATTGCGCTGCTCAAGCGTAGCCGCCATGCCGATGCTTCGCCGTTTGTGTGGCGGTGGTCGATTCCTTGCATTGCACTGTTTCTCACGCTTGCCGACCTTGCCTATTTCTATGCTCTCTCGCTCGATGGCTCTATGATAAGCGTGGTGTCGATGATACGTAGGGGCAGCGTGATTGTGTCGTTCTTCTATGGTGCTTTCGCTCTCCATGAGAAGAATATCGGGCTGAAACTTGTGGACCTCGGCATTTTGCTGATTGCCCTTGTTCTGCTCGTTGTGGCTTCGCAATAGATGAAAATTCAGTGTGCATAGAGTGCGCTTGTAACCTACATTTTCGCTACCTTTGCGCAGTAAATCTTGATTATGATGAAAAAAATACTACATATCATATTCCTGTCGGCTCTATTGCTGACTGCTATATCGTCAAGAGCCTTCGATAGGGTGGCGTTGCGACCGGGCGACCTCCTTTTCAAGGAATATCCTGCCGATTCGGCTTTTACCGATGCCGTGGTGGCTGCCACAAGCAGTATTGATGCCTATAAGTTCTCTCATGTGGGAATAGTGACCGATGTAGCTGCCGATGGAGTGGTCACGGTGACCGAGGCAGTGTTTACAGGTGTGCGCGAGACACCGCTCGACAGCTTTCTGCTCTCGGCTCGCCACATAGGCTCGCAGCCTATAGTGGTGGCGGCAAGGGTTAAAACGCCTTATGCCGGAGCTGTTGATGCCGCCTTGCCTGAGTTGAAGAAATTGCTTGGAAAGCCCTATGACCGTGAATTTCTACCCGATAACGATGCTTATTATTGCTCGGAATTGGTCTATGCCACGTTTCTTGTTGACGGTAATCCTGTGTTTGAGGCTCGCCCTATGACATTCAAGGACCGCAGTACGGGGCAGACGTCTCCGCTTTGGATAAAATACTTTGAAGAGCTGAAACGCCCTATTCCTGAGGGTGTGATAGGAACTAATCCGGGCGATTTGTCGCGCTCACCGCGTCTCACGATTCTCGGCTTGGTAGCAGCCGACTTATAGGCTCGACGTTGCCTGCTGTGTGCAAAAGTTACAAAGAGAGCACTATTGCTGAGTGCGGGCCTCGGCGGCAAGCATTATCAGCTCGTCTTTCACTGCGGCTGGCAGATTGATGCCGCGGAGCTGAATGGAGCGTGCCCAACCGCCTATTTCATCGGGGCGTAGGGTGTAGAGAACATCGCGGAATTGCTCTATTTGCTCATCGGTGTAATCGTCGGCACCTATGCCGCGAAAGTTATCCAATTCCTCATCTTCATAATATTCAATTTCGGTGCTTACGGCAGCCAATAGTGAATCCTTTTCGCACACTATGTGCTGTCCGCAGCAGCCTTCGGGGCGAGAGTCCGTAACATTGTCGGTAGTCACGTCGTCGCTTTTGCGAGGGAAGATTTTTTGCACCACATAGAGGATAAATCCGGTGGCAACAGTCACGGCAAGTATAATCAAAGCACCTTTCATAGGCAGTTCTCCTTCTTCTTATCCACAGGTTCGAGCGTGAATCCGGCTTTGGAAAGATGCTTCCAGAAGTCGGGATAGGACTTGCTCACCACCTCTATATCATCGATTATCAAACCCGGGAAAAACACTGCCGCCGGAGCAAACGCCATAGCCATGCGGTGGTCGTCGAAAGTAGTGATGTGAGGCTCGCGTTGCGGTTCACACCGCTTGCCGTCCCAGCGTAGCGAGAAGTCGGGGAGCACATCGATTACGAAGCCCAATTTCAGCAGTTGCGAGCGCAAAGCCTCAATGCGGTCGGTTTCTTTTATCTTCAGTGTCTGCAAGCCCGAGATGTGGAATCGGCGACCAAGCATGCACGCCGTCACCACTATAGTTTGAGCCAAGTCGGGGTTCTCGCGCAAGTCCATTATTACCATGTCGGCAGGTAAATGATTGCTGCGCAGGTCCACGTAAGTGCCACAGCGGTTAGCCGTCACGCCAAGTTGCTCAAAAAGCAGAGTCACCGCAGAGTCACCTTGCACACTGTCGGCAAAAAGTCCGGCAAGTGAAATCCTGGAGTCGGGGAGCAAGGCTTGCATCTCGAGCCAGTAGCTCGCTGCGCTCCAATCGTTCTCAATGGTGAAAGAGCGTGGCGAGTATCCGGCTCCGTCGGGAATCGTAATCTCACCGTCGCACATCGAGCAGTCTACACCCATTTGGCGCATCAGAGTCAGCGTCATGTCGATATACGGACGTGAAATGACCTCACCTGTGAGGCGCATGGTGCGGCAGCCCATGAGCGGAGCAATCATCAGCAGAGCCGATATGTATTGAGAGCTGACGTTGCCAGGAATCGCTATTTCCTCGGCTTGCAACCGTCGGCCCACGATGCGTAGTGGAGGAAACCCCTCCTCGCCAAGATACTCAATCTCGGCACCGCAGTGCCTGAGGGCATCAACGAGCAGTGCTATGGGACGGTGTCGCATACGCTCCGAGCCGTCGAGAATTGTGGTGCGTCCTTCGCTTATGGCGAAAAAAGCTGTGAGAAATCGCATGGCAGTACCGGCGGCTCCTATGTTCACATTGCCGTCGGTGTTGCCCAACGCACGTAGCATAGCATCGGTGTCGTCGCACACTGCCACGTTGCGCAGCTCGCCGCCACCACAAAGCGCATTCAGAATGAGCGCACGGTTGCTGATACTCTTCGAGGCAGGCAGTCCCACCTCCATAACTATCTTGTCGGGTGCAAAAATCCTGTAGTTCATCGTCGTAATAAAAAATGTTCAGTCACACAAAAAATGCATACTAACACCTGCGGAGTGGCAAGCCACACGCTAATGATGCAAGATATGGTGCGTGCAACCCCTTTCCCCGGCAAATTTAGCCAATTTTGTCCAATCAATCACCATCTGCCCCTCAAAAACCGCCTTGGCAATCCGAACAACCGCTTAATGGGAATGATTATTATTGATGTTGCGTGCCACTGTTTGGGTGGCTTAAGAATTTTGCTTATCTTTGCATTGTGGTATGAACCACGAAAAAATTCAAGTAACTAATAAAAAAACTGACCAATTTTAATGAAAAATTTATTTTTGACCTTTGTGGCTTGTGCCATGACACTTGCTGTAGCAGCGCAAGGAAATTATCCGTTCAACGGACTTGACATGAGTATGTCAAACCTTTCTCGACTATCGAATGCAAAAACACGCTCTTTAAGTCCTGAAAATTATAATGGAGAGAAAGGACGTGGCGGAATGGCTGATATTGCCGATAAGGATAAGCGCAATGTGGCTAATGCCGCTCAAGCCGCCCGCACCTTGGGAAAAGGGTGGAAAGTGAATCCATTTGTGATAATCAAGCCCGGAGAAACGATTACGATTGCCGATATTGAGGGTCCGGGTGCAATTCAGCAGATATGGATGACCCCCACAGGCAACTGGCGCTTCACAATTATCAGAATGTATTGGGACGATGAAGCTACACCTTCGGTGGAATGTCCTGTGGGCGATTTCTTCTGCTCGGCTTATAATGAGTATGCCCAATTGTCGTCGCTTGCAGTGTGTGTGAACCCCGGTAGCGCATTCAATTGCTACTGGAAGATGCCTTTCCGCAAGCGTGCCCGCATCACCATTGAGAATATCAACACTGCCGAGGAGATGCGACTTTATTATCAAATCAATTACACGCTGACCGATATACCTGCCGATGAGGCTTATTTCCATGCTCAGTTCCGCCGCTCAAATCCCACAAAAGGCTCTTTGCACACTTTGCTCGACGGCGTGAAAGGAAAAGGACAATATGTGGGAACTTACTTGGCTTGGCGCGTGAACGATAACTGCTGGTGGGGCGAAGGCGAGATTAAATTCTACATGGACGGCGACAAGGAGTATCCCACAATTTGCGGAACCGGAACCGAGGACTACTTCTGCGGCTCTTATAATTTCGAAAACCCTAAAACTCGTCAATATCAAGAATTTACAACTCCTTACGCCGGAATGCACCAAGTGATTCGTCCCGACGGGCTGTATCGTGCCGTAACGGCATTCGGGCTTTATCGCTGGCATATCCTCGACCCGATTCGCTTCGATAAGGACTTGCGTGTTACGATTCAAGACCTCGGCTGGAGGCACGACGGACGCTACAACAATCAAAAGTCGGATATTTCGTCGACATCGTTCTGGTATCAGAGCGAGCCGCACGCAAAATTCCCGGCGTTGCCTGCTAAAGACGACCTCGAAATTCCCCGCTGGTAAGAGTCGGGAAATTTTCACTTGCTGAATTAATAAAGATTTACGGAATGGCGACATAAAACCGAAGTTTTATTTGCCATTCCGTTCTTATTGCACTAATTTTGCACTAATCAAATTGTAACTTTATGAGAATTGTGAGATATTTGATTGTTTCGGCTGTGTGTGCTCTGTTCTTAGCTACATCGGCATGTGGCAATGGCAATGGCAATGCCGATGCTTCGACAGTAGCTGCCGATTCAATTGTGAAAGTGGCTAACGGCTTGACTGTTAGTCGCCACGACAGCTACACCGTGGTTGAGGTGAAAAATCCGTGGAAGCCCGGTGAGCTGTTGCACACCTATGTGCTTGTGCCTCGTGATGAGCCGCTCCCTGCCGATTTGCCTGCCGGAACGGTGGTGCGCACTCCAATCACTAATGCTGTGGTCTATTCGTCGGTTCATGGTGGCGTGATGAAAGAGCTTGGGGCATTGGCGGCAGTGAAAGGAGTGTGCGATGCCAAATATTTCACTATGCCCGAGGTGCAAAAAGGCTTGGCTGAAGGCACGATAGCCGATGTGGGCAACAGCTTGTCGCCCACGGTGGAGCGTATTGTGGCTATGAAACCCGATGCGATAATCCTGTCACCATTCCAGAATGCCGGCTATGGTGCCATAGAGAAGATTGGAGTGCCCATTATTGAGTGTGCCGATTACATGGAGAATACGCCGATAGGTAGGGCGGAGTGGATAAAGCTCTTCGGCGAATTGCTCGGAAAGAGCGAGCTTGCCGACAGCATTTTTGCTTCGGTAGAGGTTAAATATGATTCCATAAGGGCTATTGCTGCTGATGTGAAAGTTAAGCCGAAGGTAATTTCAGATATGGAGATATCGGGGGTGTGGTATGTCCCCGGCGGCGATAGTTACATGGCGCATCTTTTTGAAGATGCAGGAGCCGATTATCCGTGGCGCAACGATAACAACACCGGCTCGCTCTCGCTCAGCATTGCGCAAGTGCTCGACAAGGCTTCCGATGCCGATTTTTGGCTCTTGAAATGGCACATTGACCTTTGCTACACGGCAATGGAGGATTTTAATCACTTGAACTCGAAATTCAAGGCTTATAAGGAGAAGCACATCTATCAGTGCAACACTGAGCGTGTTCCGCTCTTTGCCGAGTTTCCTTTCCACCCCGATTTGTTGCTGAAAGATTTTGTAGCTCTATTCCACCCCGAGCTGTTGCCCGGCTACACCACCCGATATTATAAACCACTTATCGATGAATAAATTTACGAATGGCAAAGGACGCTTTGTGGCGGTGATGTGGCTGCTTTTAGCGGCTATGATAGTGCTTGCCGTGGCAAATTTGCTGACGGGGGCTGTGCCCATTCCCGTGCGGGAAGTGCTGTCGATACTCTCGGGCAACGAGAGCGAAAACTATGCGTGGCAGGTGATAGTGCTCGAAGCACGATTGCCGATGATATGCACCGCAGCATTCTCGGGGGCTGCTCTTGCCGTGGCTGGGCTGTTGCTACAGACGGCATTCAACAATCCACTTGCCGGTCCGTCGATTCTCGGCATATCCACCGGGGCGAGCCTCGGTGTGGCAGTGGTGATGCTCTCTTTGGGAGGATTCTTAAGCACGGTGTTCGGTACGGCGGCAGGAGGATATGTGAGTATCCTCACAGGAGCGTTTCTTGGTGCGGCGGTGATTCTAATAGCACTGTTGGTCTTCTCCTCGGTGGTGAAAAGCACCACTATGCTGCTCATAGTGGGAATAATGGTGAGTTACCTCGCTTCGAGTGCAATATCGCTGCTCAATTTCTTCTCCACCGAGTCGGGCGTGCACTCCTATGTGATATGGGGACTTGGCAACTTCTCGGGCGTGAGCTCAGCTCAATTGCCGGTGTTCATTGCAATTATAGCTGCTGCATTGGTGTGGGCTGCACTTATGGTAAAACCGCTGAATGCCATGCTGCTCGGTGCTCGCTATGCCGAGAATTTAGGCGTGAATATGCGCAGGGTGCGCAATGAATTGCTGATTATAACCGGCGTTCTCACAGCTGTGGTCACTGCATTTTGCGGACCAATAGGATTCATAGGGTTGGTGGTGCCGCACATAGCGCGCTTATTGCTTTCTACAAGCAATCACAACTATCTGTTGCCCGCCACGGTGCTTGCCGGTGCCGATATTGCCCTGCTCTGCACACTAATAAGCGTTATGCCCACGTCGGTGGGAATGATTCCTATCAATGCTATTACGCCCGTTATCGGCGTGCCGATAATAATTTATATAATTTTGAACCGAAAGAAAATACAATATTTCAATTGACATTTCCATGCCCGTACTAACAACACATAATCTCACTATAGGTTACCGCCACGGAGGAAATGCCGAGGCGTTGATGAGCGGCATCGATGTGTCGCTTCGTCGCGGTCGACTCACGGCGTTGCTCGGCTCCAACGGTATAGGCAAATCGACTCTGCTACGCACCATTTCGGGCATTCAGCCTGCATTGGAGGGCGAAGTGAGAATCGATGGGCGAAGCATCGACACCGTGCGACGGAGCGAAATGTCGAAATTGCTGTCGATAGTGTTCACCGACCGAACTATGGCGGGAGGATTGACGGTGAGGGAGCTTGTGTCGCTCGGTCGACAGCCTCACACGGGATTCCTCGGACGCCTTGATGCTCACGACAAAGAGGTGGTGGAGCATGCAGTGGCCGATGTGGGCGTGCTTCATAAAATCGACAGCTATGTGGCTGAGCTTAGCGATGGTGAGCGGCAGAAGGTGATGATTGCAAAGGCTTTGGCACAAGAAACGCCGATTATTGTGCTCGATGAGCCTACAGCTTTTCTTGATGTGGCAAGCCGAATAGAAACTTTGCGACTCTTGAGCACCCTTGCACGCAATTCCGGGAAAGCCATTTTGCTCTCCACCCACGATGTAGCTCCCACGCTGCTCCTTGCCGATGAGCTGTGGATTATAGGCAAAGAGCGCAAAATGCAGTGCGGCTGCACCGAAGATTTGGTGCTTGCAGGAGCCTTGCAGGATATGTTTGCCTCAGAGCGAGTGCATTTCAGCATGGATAAAGGTGATTATGAGGTGGAAGTGCCTTCGGTGTCGACGGTGAGGCTCGATTGTGCCGACCCGCTCCTGCGCCGCTGGATTGTAAACGCCCTGCGCCGCAACGCTATTGCCGTGGATGTCGCCGCCGGATTGTGCGTGGAAGCCAACTCGGCACATAGCATCAAAGTGGGAGGCGAGGAAGCCCCTTCGGTGGAAAAAATGATAGAATTGATACTCGATAAATAGTTTTTTGCTTTATGGAGATTACAATAAAGGAATTTATGCTGAAGCAGCCCAATTATCCCGAGGTGGCTGAAAGCGATAAATATTACATTATTCTTGCCAATCGCTTGGCAAAGTTGCTCGACAATTCACGCCTGCTCGTCAACACTCCCGAGCAAGTGCGAAAAGATGTGGTCCTTGCCGTGGTGGGGTATTATCAGGATATTGTTGCCGATGCCGGAATCTGGCGGTCGTTCTCCACTATGTGTAAAGAGCTTTATGGCACTCCGCTCCCCATTTATGATATCCCCGACGACTACATTGAGAGCGAGCTGAACGAGGTCGACGTGAAATTTGTGGTGTGGTATGTGCTTGAAATGTCGCAGGAGAGCAACGGCACATTGTCGCCTTTTAATA
>CAMEKH010000065.1 GCA_945921235.1 uncultured Prevotellaceae bacterium
GGCGGTGGCGATGAACCCGGTGGTGGCGAAATCGGCGAGAACGCATTGCAGGTTGTGTTCTCTTCTTTTGGTCTTGCTAATGGTACGGCGTTGGAAACATTGACTCTTGCCGACGGTACGACTCTTACTTTCAGTGCCGGTGGAAACCAGAACGGTCCTAAATACTATAATGCCGGTACAAATGTGCGCATGTATCCTAAAAACAATATGAAAATCACCGCATCGAAGAAAATCGAGTCGATTATTCTGAATTGTGATGAGTATCAAAGCACGATATGCAATGCAAGCGGTGACATATCGGCTGCTCCGGGCACGGTGAATGTGAACAGCAAGGTAGTCACAGTGAGTGGTATCAATGCTACCGAGACCACCATCACCGACACATCGACTACCACGGGCGCTGCGAGCCAGATTCGCATGATATCGATGATTATCAACTACGCTGAGTAAGCTCACCATAGTGATGAAACAAATAATAGCCTCCGGCTCATCGTCGGGGGCTTTTTGTGTCTTAAACTATGCTGTTCTCACTTCAGGCTTTCTGCTCAAATTCTAACTTTTGAGTCTGTTCCCATTGTTTGCGCCGATTGTGCCTTATTTCTATGCCTTTGAACCACTAAAAACGCCTATATATACATTATTATATATTATAGTGCTTACGGCTCTTTTCCGGGTGTCGGCTGATAGTGTATGTGATAGCTGTAAAAACGATTGATTTAATTAAAAAATTTAATTAAGGAGCAGTTGGAAAAGAATTTATTTATTATTATGAAGAATATTTGCGAAAAAATTTGCATTTTTCTAATTTATTTCTTTCCTTTGTAGCGGTTAATCTTCCCGATAAATCAATATATAACGAAAGGGGCTATGGAACGTCTCTATTTTATTAAGAAACCATAAAATAACATAAAGCACTTAAGATGAAACTTGAAATCAACAAATTGGGTAGGGCGATACTTGCCATTGCACTGATAATGGCTTCGACAGTTGCTTTTGCCCAGCAATTTACCGTAACAGGTGTAGTGACTGATGAAAATCACGAGCCGCTCATCGGTGTGTCGGTTGTGAGCAGCAAGAGTAAAGCAGGCGTAGCTACCAACGTCGATGGAACGTATAGAATTACGCTCAATGGAGCTGAAACGCTGAATTTCACATACGTAGGTATGCAATCTTATTCGGTTAAGGTGAATTCGGCTCGCGTTGTCAATGTAGTGATGAAAACAGCAGCTACATCGCTCGACGATGTAGTGGTGGTGGGTTATGGCACTCAAAAGAAAGTGAATCTCACCGGTTCGGTGCAGAGCATCGGCTCTGAAGATATTGTGCGCCGAAGCGTATCCAATGGCTCTAATGCACTGCAAGGTGTTGTGCCGGGGTTAACTGCCGTGCAGTCGTCGGGACAGCCCGGTGCCGACCAGTCTTCGCTAAAGATTCGCGGTCTTGGCTCGTTGAATTCCACCGTTTCGCCTCTTGTCCTTATCGATGGCGTGGAAGGCGATATGAACCGTATCGACCTTAACTCGGTGGAGTCAATCACAGTGCTGAAAGATGCCGCATCGGCATCTATATATGGCTCGCGTGCATCTAATGGTGTGATTCTCGTCACCACCAAGCGCGGTGCGCAGGGAAAAATTAAAGTTTCATTCAATGGATATGTGGGCTTTAACAAAGCCACCACAATGCCCGAGCAGACATCGGCTGTGGAATATATGCAGGCTGTGGACCATGCCCGTGCCAACAACAATATGGAGCCACTCTACACCAATGCCATTCAGGCTTATCTCAATGGTGAGGTCGACCAAATCAATTATTACGACACCGATTGGCGCAGCGAAGTGCTCGACGGCAACGGAATGGTGCAAAACTACTCTGTGAGCGCAAGCGGTGGCACGGAAAATCTCAGTGTGTATGCTTCGGCAGGATATTACAAGCAGAATGGTCTTATCTCAAATAATACTTTCGACCGCACTACATTAAGGCTCAACAGCGATATGAAAGTGAACAGCTGGATGAAACTCGGTGTCGACGTTAGCGTGCGCCAAGCCACGGTTACGTCTCCCGTTATGGCTACTCCATCGGAGATTATCGGTAAGGCTTACACTATGACTCCCATAATGTCGGGAATCAATGCCGACGGCTCTTGGGGCTACGGTATCAACGGAACGAACCCTATTGCCATGTCGCACTTAGATGAGTGCGTGAGCCATAGTGTTGCTCCCGAGTATATCGTCACGCCTAAGGTTGTTATTACTCCTTTCAAAGGTCTTACTATCGAAGGGCGCTACACTTGGAAGCGCAACGATGGTGAAACGTCGGCTTTTGTCCGTCCTTATGAAACCTTCGAGAACGGAGCTTATAAAGGTCCGTTCCCCACTACCGGCTCTTCGCGCTCGGAAGCACGCTCAAAGCAGGTATTCAAGCAATATAACTTGATGGGAACCTACGAAAACACTTTTGCAAAGCACTATGTGAAGGCTTTGGTGGGCTTCCAGAGTGAGGAGATGAATTTCAATTACCTCCTTGCCGGTCGCAAAAATTTCAATTACGATGGCTATATCGACCTTGTTAACGGTGATGCCACCACTGCTACCAACTCGAGCAATCGCTACGGATACTCGATGCTCTCGTATATTTTCCGCTTGAACTATGCCTTCGACAACCGCTATCTGCTTGAGGTCAACGGTCGCTACGATGGTACTTCGCGCTTCAAGCGCGGCAATCGCTGGGGCTTCTTCCCCTCGTTCTCGGCAGGCTGGCGAATATCGCAAGAGAGCTTCTGGGAGGATATGCGCAATGTGATGGACGACTTCAAACTGCGTGCGTCTTACGGTATTCTCGGTAACCAGTCGATTAGCGGTTACTATCCTTATTCATCGGCTGTAGGAAGCAATAATGCTTATGGCTATTGGTTCGACAAGGAATTTTCACCCGGTGTGGCACAGACTCAGCTCGCCAACCCCGATATTTCATGGGAGAAATCGAAGCAATTCGATGTGGGTGTTGATTTCGGTTTCCTCAACAGCCGCTTGACGGGTACTTTCGACTTCTATGTGCGAAATATCACCGATATGCTTCAGCAATTCCCGGTGCCTATTTTCGTGGGTATGACATCGCCATGGGAGAATGCAGGCTCTATGCGAAATACCGGTTGGGAAGTGTCGCTTACTTGGCGTGACCGAATTGCCGACTTCAACTACTATGTAAAAGCCAACCTTTCTGATGTGAAAAACAAAATTATCGACCTCTACGGAAAGGAATATGTGGGTTCTACAACTATTACCACCGAGGGTGAGCCTTATGGCTCATGGTATGGATATGTAGCCGACGGCTATTTCCAATCGCGCGAAGAGATTGACAATTCTCCGGTCTATGGCGGTAATCCTGCCAATGTGAAGCCGGGTTACATTAAATATAAAGATATCAGCGGTCCCGACGGTGAGCCTGACGGCAAAATCGACAACTACGACCGCACGATTATCGGTAACCCCACTCCGCGCTATGAATTCGGATTGACACTTGGCGGCGACTGGAAGGGACTCGACTTCTCGCTCTTCTTCCAAGGCGTGGGAAAGAAGGACGTGTTTTATTCGGGTGCCGGAGCACGCGCTCTGTGCGGCAACTACACTATCTACAAGTATCAACTCGATACTTGGACCGAGGATAACCGCAATGCTCAGTTCCCGCTGCTGCTCGAGGACCCCACAGGTGCTAATCCCAACAACCTTTGCTCATCGTTCTGGGTGAAGAGTGGTGCCTATCTGCGCTTGAAGAATATCGTTATCGGTTACACTATTCCGTCGAAAATCACCAAGAAGATTGACATATCGAAAGTGCGTTTCTATGCAAGTGCACAGAACCTTTTCACTCTGAAAAATAATTTCTATCAAGGTTTCGACCCTGAAACTGCTGTAAGTTCAGGCTCAAGCTGTTACCCGGTGAACAAAACTTTCCTTTTTGGTGTTAATGTTGAATTCTAATCTTTATTATTACGATGATGAAAAAGATATTTAATATATGTGTGGCAATTGCCTTTGCTGCTTCGCTTGTGAGCTGCGAGGATTTCCTCGACAAGACTAACCCCGCCTACGACAGCGAAGGATTCTTCAAGCAGGAACCCGGACTTAAAGAGGGTGTGACGGGTGTATATAATCTGCTCTATTTCGACCAGAACTGGAAAGTGCCGGCTTGCATAGTGCTCGACCACTACACCGCCTACGGTCTTGAGCAGAATCAAAATAATTCAATTGGTGCCGGCGGTGGCTTGAACCCCGACCAAAGCTATGTGCAATCGCTGTGGAAAGGCGAGTATGCCATTATCGCTCGTGCCAATTCGGTTATTGCTGGCGCACAAGACGTTATTGCCGATATGTCGGCTGAGGCTAAGCAATATTTTGCTGAAGCTCGCGTGATTCGCGCCTATGCTTATTACAACTTGATGTCGGCTTTCGGAGATGTACCTTTGTTCACCGCTCCGGTCACTATCGACCAATACACTGCCGGACGCACCGATAAGGGCGTGATTTCCGACTGGATTATCGCCGAACTGAAGGAGATTGGCGAATCGGAGGTGCTGCCGTGGACTGCAACCGAGCGCGGACGAGTGGACCGCTCTGTTGCCTATGGACTAATGGCTCGCGTGGCTCTTTTTGCCGGTAGTTTCAATGTCAACGGTAATGCCGAGAAATATTTCCGCATTGCAGCCGATGCAGCCTCTAAGGTGATTGGCAAGCGCGACCTTGCAAAGAATTTCAGCGACCTTTTCAATATCGAAGGGCAGAAGAATGCCGATGTGCGCAATGAGATGCTTTGGGAACTTATGTACTCCGATGCAGGAACTAAGCGCCAACACACTGTGGGCTACGGGCACTCTTCCCGAAACTACGGCTCATCGGTGCGATTCCCGAGCCTGCTGATTGTAGATACCTACGAGTGTAAGGACGGCAAGCGAATTGATGAATCGCCGCTCTACGACCCGCATCACCCTTCGCTTAACCGCGACCCGCGATTCAAAGCCACTCTTGCCGGTCATGGCGACACGGTGAATTACACTAACACCGACAGCAGCAACCCGCTGAAACTGATTCTTAATGTCTACGACGAAAAGACACGTTTTTATCCTCGCCGAAATGCTTGGTACTCGGCTCCTAATGTCGATGTGACGGGTACTGCACCTTCGCTTGTGAACAATGGCGTGGGATTCTTGTGGCGCAAATATTCCAACGAAACGAGCGCACAGCTCATGAGCGCATTTTGCAATATCGCATTAATGCGCTACGCCGAGGTGCTGCTTACGTACGCCGAGGCTAAGATTGAACTTGGCGAACTCGATGATTCCGTCTACGATGCTATCAACAAGGTGCGTCGCCGTGTTGGAATGCCCGATGTGTCAGCCGACCGAATTGGAAATCAGGAAAAAATGCGCCAACTCGTGCGCCGCGAGCGCAAGGTGGAATTGGCTCTCGAGGGCTTCATCTTTGTCGACGTGCGCCGCTGGGGCATTGGCGACATCATCAATGAGGAACCGAGCTACGGCTATCCGCTGAAGAGTAAGGGTGGGTACGACGGTCTTGCCGATACCGATATTCCTAATTTCAAGAAGACCGACCGCCACGACCTTAACGATGTGCCTTCTTACGAGGCTTATAAGGACAAACTTCGTGTTCGCGACGTTAACCGCTTCTGGGCTGACAGGTTTATGTGGTGGCCTATTCCGCGCACGGAAACTGACCGCGACCCGAATCTGACTAACCCCGATTATTAACAAACGAAATAACGAATAATTCATAATTCAAATCTCAGCTATGACCTACGTTAAGCGTAATATTACAGCGTTTGTCGCACTATTTTCCTTTGTTGCCGCCTTGCATGCCGACCTCGGCGTGAAAAGCGGCGGCGGGGTGATTGGGCTAAGCAATGATTATATCGCCTTTGAGGCTTCCACCGGCAAGAGCTTCGATATCTTGTCGATGCGCCTTTCGTCGGGCGGTGAACTTGTGAAACCGGGCGACAACGCTACGCCGTGGGTTATTACTTATCGTGGACCGCAAGGTCAAACGCCTGAGTTGATGCCTCAATATGCAATCTACAAAGGGTGCACCATTGAGAAAACTGACTCTTCGGCTACTATGGTGTTCCGCTGGGATACACGCCTTAATTACGACGGTAATCCTGCTCCGGTGGTGATGAAAGTGACTGTGGGCGACAAGAGCGACCTGCTCACTTGGAATCTCTCGGCTGAGCTGCCCGATGGCTGGACGGTGACGGATTTCCGATTCCCTAATGTGACGCTCAACCGTCCGGCGAAAGCCGACGTTATCACTTCGGGTGGCTGGGGCAATCTCTATGAGCTGAAAGACGGTGGCGAATATCTCTCTAATTACCCTTCGTGGAACGCCTCGATGCAGATGATTATGATGAACGATAGCCGTGGTGCATTCTATTATTCTACTGAGGATTATAATGCCTGCGGCAAACTTATGCGCGTGCATGAGGATAAGGGTAAAGTGACGTTTGAAACCAAAGTGGTGGCTTCCGAAGGGTGGAGCGACCGTGCCGCTCACCGCTTTGAAGTGCCGTGGAACACTCGAATGGGGCATCACCCCGAAGGGTGGAGCGCTGCTGCCGTGAAGTGGTATCGCCCCTGGGCATTGACTACCGAATGGGGCAAAAAGACACTCAAGGAGCGCGACATTCCGGAGTGGATGGTGCAGAATGATATGTGGATGCGTGCAAAATATCTTGGCGACACCACGGTGGTGGCTGTGAACAAGGCTATCGACTACTATGGCGAGAATATTTGCTTCCACTGGTATTTCTGGCACAATCACAGCTACGACTCGCACTATCCCGATTATTTCCCTGCTCAGCCGACATTTGCGCCTATTGTTGCCGATGTGCGTAAGCGAAATTGCCGCGTGATGCCCTATATCAACGGGCGTCTGTGGGACCCTGCTGCCGACAGCTATGCCGCTCGCAATGGCAAGGACGCCTCTTGCCGTCGTCCCGACGGAAATCTCTACACCGAGGTTTATCCCACTTCAATAGTGCCTAACACCGTGACGTGTCCGTCGTCGCCGATTTGGAAAAACATAATTTGGGAGCTTGCTGACCGCATCCAAGATGAACTCGGCACCAATGGATTGTATATCGACCAAGTGGCTGCCGCCGCTCCTTATCCTTGCTATGCCAAGAATCACAACCACCCTGCCGGAGGCGGTGAATTTTGGTATCACTCTTATCGCGACATGATACAGGAACTTCGTGCTAAGCATCTCCGCAAGGATAATGTGGTGTTCTCGGAGGAAAATGCCGAGTGCTACATTCCTGTTTTCGATATCCTGCTCACGGTGAACACCCCTCACAGCCCCGATTGCCGCATTGTGCCGCTCTATCCGCTGATTTATTCCGACAGGGTGATTACCTGCGCCTATACCTACACGCCTTACACCGACGTTACCAAGGGTGAATTCCGCTATCAGAATATGCAGTGTTTCCTCTATGGCTCGCAGCTCGGTTGGGTGGACCCTCGACTGCTCTGGAAAAACGAGAAGACGCTCTATGAGGCTAAATTCCTCAAAAATCTGCAAGAGTTGCGCAAAAAGCAGCACGATGTGTTCATTGGAGGGCAATATGTGCGCGAAATCATTCCGCAGGGCGACAACCCGGTGGTGGAGATTCCACAGTTTGGAAAGGACTATGTGGTGAAAGGCGCCGAATGGATTTCGCCTGCCGGAAAGCGTGTGATGTATGTGGTGAACAGCGATAGTAGCAAGCACACGGTGACTTTGCCGAGTGGAAAGAAAATAACCATTAACCCTATTTCAGGAAAAAGAATAGATTTATGAGAACTGTAGGTTATATATTGAGTTTTTTGGCGGCTTTTGCCGCTTCGGTGGCTGCCGAGGCCTCCACGGTGTGGACGTTGCAGGGTGTTGAGTATAAAGTCGACACCTTGAAGCACGTTGCCGTAGGCCCCGGAACCACACTCACTGTTGTCGACCTCAGCGGTCCGGTGAAACAACGTGTGTTCTACACCATAACCGACCTTACCGACCCCAATGTGGAAATCAAGACGATTTGCGGTAAAGACGACTTGAAGAGCAATATCACCGTGCCCGATATGGTGACATATCATGCCGACACCGAGAATGTGTACTTTGCGGGCGTGAATTCCGACCTCTTCTCTTCGGGTGGTCCTATCGGCTCCACAATAGTGGGTGGCGAGCTATATAAGACGGCAAAATTCTCGACCGGTTGGTATGCCATAGGCGTAACTCCCGAAAAGCGGCTCGTGATAGGGCAGCCCTACACCACTTATCGCATGTACAGCGAGAAATCGGGGCAGATGTCGATAAAAGGACTTAACACGCCTCGCGAGTCAAATGATTTTATCCTCTATAGCTCGCGCTTCGGTGCTACCACAGGTACCACCGGCTCAGGAGTGGAAGTATCGGCTGTGCAAGTCGATGGCGGATTGAAGTCTATTGGCACCACAAAGATGCGTGTTTCTGCGAAAGGAGCTTCAAGCGGTAGCACAATTCCAAAAAACGGCTTTGTTCTTTCGGCAAACGCTTCGTGGTATTTAAGCGGATTGCAGTCGCTTACGGTGGGCGATATAGTGGAAGTAACACCCACTTTCACCGTCAATGGCGATGAATATCAATTCGTGGAGATGAGCGGCGGAGCACCGATAATTTTGTCGAAAGGTGTGATACAGAACACCGACGGCTATCTCGACCACTTGAAGTTGCGCCGCCCGCGCACGGCGATAGGGTATGACACGACCGGCACTAAAATGGTGCTGCTTGTAGTCGACGGCGATGCTCTTAATAAAGGTGTGTCGGCAGGGTGCGGTTCTAAAGACCTTGCTGCCATGATGCTTGCCGTGGGCTGTAGTGAAGCCTTGAATTTCGATGGCGGAGGCTCTTCGACGATGTACACGAGTGCCCTCGGCGTGCAGAATGTGCCCAGCGACGGCGGATTGCGCAAAGTGCGCAACGGCTGGTTTGTCACCACTCCTAATCGCGGTGATAAGGTGGTGGCTTCAATCAGATTTGCCGATTATGTGAAGAAGGTGGAGAAAGATGAGGTGTATACGCCGGTAATTTACGGCTACAATGAAGCCGGATTGCTCGTTGATGCCAATGTAAAGGGGTTCACGCTTTCCTGCCCTCCCGAACTTGGCGAAATCGACGGCACTTCGGTGAAATGTAATGCTACCGGTACTTACGCTCTCACCGCCACTCTCGGCTCGCTGACCGCTACAGTGGCTGTGCAGCCTGCTTCGGGCGACTCGGGAGTCGACAATGCGCTTGTCGATGATGATGCTCCTGTGGAGTATTTCAATATGCAGGGCATGAAAGTGGAAAATCCGCAATGCGGCATCTACATCATGCGCCGCGGAACGAAAGTGGAAAAGCGCGTGGTGAACCGTTGATAATGTGAATATTGCAAATACTTTAATTAACTATATTATTAACTAAATTTCAGTTATTATGAAACGTAATTTACTTTTTGGCGCCGCTTTGTTTATTGGAGCAGCAGCATTATGCCCGGTGGCTAATGCAGCCGACGGAGCTATGGACGGTATCCTGAAACTTTTGTGGAAACACACGGAAATTGCTACAGGAACTAATAATTGCCGTCAAGGTACAGCTGTCGATGGCAAAATCTATCTCAACAGCTGGGGAACCGGAAAAGTTGAGGTGTGGGACGAAACCGGAAAAGTAGCAGAACTTGAAACCGGTGTTGCTAAGTCGGGAACCAACATTACTCGCGACGATGCCGGAAATATTATTTTGCGTACAGGTACTTTCCCGGGCGGATATGCCGGACAACCGGGAATGAGAATTATCGCTAAGGACGGAACTACCTACGACCTTAATATGCCTACCACTTTTGGTGGTCGCGGCGACTTCTGGGGACACGTTCAGGGCGATGTGACGAGCGAGGCCGGTGGCGACTTGTGGTACACTGAAGCTTGGCGCACGGCTGGTTTGCAGAAATATCATATTTCAAATGGCATCGTGGGTGAGGCTACTCCTTATTTTGAACGTGATGAGAATAAGGTGGTTCTTAACCCCAAAAACGCCGAATTGTTCTATCCAAACACTACAAACTCTACCACTAACACCATCTCTACCTACAGCTTCTTGCCGGGCAAGGTGTTCTTCTTCAGCCCGCTTGCAAGCAAGACCGGTAATGATGCAGGCCACCAGAACTCGGTGAACGTGATGACTCTCGATGAAGATGGCACTCTCTCCTTCAGCGAATATCTCATTATGCCTAACCACAATGCTTGCTCGGGATTCAACATCTTTGAGTGCAATGGTGGAAAATATGTGATTTACTCATCGGGTAGCAATAATCGCGATGGCTTCACAATTGCTCGATATGCTACTAAGTCTACTACTGCTAATGAGGATACCGACAAGGATTATCGCGTGGCTACCAAGTATGCCGACCTTGATAATTCCGGCAACCCGTTATACTCAGTAGCTAATGCTTTCTACGGACATCACTTCGTAGTGGAGCCGGCATCGGAAACAAAGGTGTATATCTATCAAATTTGCCCCGAAACGTTCATTGCAAAGTATGAACTCGACCTCACAAATGTGGGCGTGGAAGATGCAATGGTTGAGGAACAAATCGATGCTAATGCACCTGTGGAATACTTCAACTTGCAAGGTATCAAGGTGGCTGAGCCGGAAAATGGCTTGTTTATCAAGCGTCAAGGCTCGAAAGTAACAAAAGTTATCAAATAAATGAGTTGTAATACGAGGGGAGAAAGGTGCCATTAGTCAAAATATGGTATCCTCTCCCCCCCTAATAAAGAGTCTATTTTTTAAATTTAAAAATTTTCGATTATGAAGAAGCATTTACTTTATGGAGCGGCTCTTTTCAGCTGCATGATTCTCTCTGCTCCTCAAGCCGGAGCAAAATCGTCGATGGACAACATCATGAAATGTCTGTGGATGAACAGTGACGTTGCTGCACTTAATGCTAATGCGCGTCAAGGTGTGGTGGTGAACGGTAAGTTCTATCTCCAAAATATGAACACAGGCAAAATAGAGGTGTGGGACGAAAGTGGCAAAATCAATGAAATCTCTTCTACCGGTTCAAAGGCTACTGCTACTTATAAGGCAGGAACCAACATCACTCGCGACGATGCTGGAAATATCATTGTTCGTACCGGTGAGTTCAATACTGATTATCCTGATAGCCCGGGTGTGCGCATCTTGTCGCCCGACCTCTCTACGGTGAAGGATTTTGATATTCAGGGTATTGCAAAGGGACGTTGCGCCTTCTGGGGACACATCGCAGGCAATGTGCTC
>CAMEKH010000066.1 GCA_945921235.1 uncultured Prevotellaceae bacterium
TGGTATAATTATAGGCGTAGGGTCGGTGATTACGATGCTTGCTATCGGACAAGGCTCGAAAGAGAGCATCAAAGCCAATATAGCCGAAATGGGTTCAAACATGATAATGATAATGCCAGGAACCGATATGCGAGGCGGTGTTCGTCAAAGTAGCGACGATATGCAGAAGTTGAAGCCTGCCGATTATGCCTCTATGCAAGAGGGAATGACATATGTGAAAGGCATATCGCCCGAAGTTAGCAGTCAAGGGCAGTTTATCAATGGCAATAACAATTATCCATCGAAAATCAGTGGAGTGGCACCCGATTATCTCGACATACGCAAGCTCACGGTGGAGAGTGGCATGATGTTCACCGAGCGCGACTTGCAGAGTGCCGCCAAAGTGTGCATCATAGGGAAGACCGTAGCCGATGAGCTTTTCCCGAGTGGAGAAAGTCCGATAGGCAAGGTGATACGCTTCAATAAGATTCCATTCAAAGTGGTAGGAATGCTCAAATCGAAGGGGTATAACAGTATGGGGCAGGACCAGGACGATGTGGTGCTTGCGCCTTACACCACCATTATGAAGCGAGTTCTTGCCATTGACTATCTGCAAATGCTCTTTGCCTCGGCAGTGTCGGAAGAGAAGACGGAGGAGGCTATAGAGGAGATTTCGGGAATACTTCGCAAGAATCACAAGTTGAAGGCTACCGACGATGATGATTTCAACATACGCTCTCAGCAAGAATTAAGTTCGATGATGAGTTCCACAAGCGATATGATGACGCTACTACTTGCATGTGTGGCAGGAATATCGCTGCTTGTGGGAGGAATAGGAATTATGAACATCATGTATGTGTCGGTTACCGAGCGCACGCGCGAAATAGGCTTGCGCATGAGCATTGGTGCCCGAGGTCGCGACATTCTCACGCAGTTCCTCATAGAGTCAATAATCATAAGTATCACAGGCGGTTTGATAGGTGTGGTACTCGGTTGTGGAAGTGCATGGGTGGTTAATGTCCTTTTCCACTGGCCTGTGCAGATTCAAATATTTTCAGTAATTTTGTCATTTGTAGTATGTACGGTGACAGGAGTATTCTTTGGTTGGTATCCGGCAAAGAAAGCCTCTAATTTAGACCCGATAGAAGCATTGAGATATGAGTGATAAAATTCGTAATATGCTGATTTTGGAAAAGCCCGACGTTAAAGCGCGTGGAATGAAGTATGTAACGCACATAATAGTGCTTGCAATAGCTTTTGTGCTGCCCGAGGTTCTACTCAGCTGGGGGCATAGCGTGCCGAAAATAGTGTATTTGCACACTATGTTCTATGTAGCAGTGTTCTACTTGAATTATGCAATACTCATAGATAAATTGCTATTCAAGGGCAAGCTGGTGGCGTTTATAGGCGTAAATGCATTTATACTTGTGGCATTCTTTTTCTTGATGATGATGTGTTTTCAAGATTTTGTGCCGATGCCGCATGGCGGGAATATGCCTCACGGGCGAGAATTTATGAAACCCCACGGAGGCTTGCTCGGGAAAAAAGGAGGATTTATCATTCGCGATGAGCTGATGCTTGTGCTTGCCATGTGCCTCAGCGTGGCAGTGAAGTTGAGTGAAAAGTGGGTGCGGTGGACTATGCTTGAGAAGCAGATGATTATGGAGAAAAACGAGAGCGAGCTGAAGAACTTGAAGAATCAGCTCAATCCTCATTTCTTGTTTAACACGCTGAATAATATATATGCACTTATTGGCATAAGCCAGCAAAAGGCACAGCATGCAGTGCATGAGCTGAGTCAGCTGTTGCGATATATGCTGTATGAAACCAATTCAATGGAGGTTCCCCTTGAGCGTGATTTGCTCTTTTTGAAAAATTACATAGAGCTTATGCGCCTAAGGCTGACCAACTCAGTAACACTCATGGTTAAAATCAATGAAAGTGATGGAAATGGGCTGAAGATTGCTCCGCTTTTGTTTATATCGCTTGTGGAGAATGCTTTCAAGCATGGGGTTAGTGGTAGTGAGCCTACGGTGATAAGCATAGCTATAAGCGTGGAAGGAAGCAGTGTGCATTGCCATGTTGAGAATACGTGTGTGGTGAAAGATGAAACCGACAGAAGCGGTAGTGGTGTGGGAATTTCCAATTTGCGCAGACAACTTGCGATATTGTATGCCGGTCGACACTCTTACACAACGGAGCTGCGCAATGGTTTGTATATAGCCGACCTTGTGATAGAGCTTGGTGCAAGCGATAATCAAAATGCAAAGCAACAGCAAAAAATAAATATGTGATTATGAGGAAACTAAGATGTTGTGTTATAGATGATGAGCCGTTGGCTCTCGAGTTGATAAAAAGTTATGTTGAAAAGACTCCGTTTTTGGAGTTTGTAGATGCTTTTTCATCGGCATCGTTGGCTGTGAAGACGATAATAGAGTCGAATATCGACCTATTGTTTCTCGATATTCAAATGGCAGAGTTGAACGGAATAGAATTCGCTCGAGTGGTACCGGCGAGATGCCGAATAGTGTTTATTACTGCATTTCCACAATATGCGGTAGAAGGATTTCGCGCCAACGCTCTCGACTATCTCTTGAAACCAGTTAGCTACACCGAGTTTTTGGAGGCAGCCAACAAGGCAATGATGTGGTGCAAGCTCGTGGAGAATTCGGAAAATGTCGGGAACGAGCAAAAACACATAATTGTGAAGAGCGAATACAAGCTGCTCCAAATTCCAATCGATGATATAACATACATTGAGGGCTTAAAGGATTATGTGCGTATTTTCCTTGATAACGGCACAAGTGTGATGTCGCTTATGAGCCTTCGCACAATGGAGCTTGGACTTCCCTCGTCGCGATTTATGCGAGTGCATCGCTCGTTTATTGTTCAAACATCGAAAATAAAGGTCATAGAGCGCAATCGCATAGTATTCGGCAAGCAGTATATACCGATTTCCGATACCTATAAGAGCGAATTTATGGATTATGTAGCTCGAAATTCGCTTACAAACGTGAAAGAAGAATCATAAAAAGAACGATAATTGATAGAAAAATAGATACATATAGCAGTAATTAAATTGCAGTGCCTTAATCGGTTAATACACATAGTTGATGACACAACCCGAAAATGAAGATGCCACGATGAGAATCGAGGCTTCTTTTTTTGGTGTGACGAGGACTATGAGATGTGAGATGTGAATTAAAATTAGAATAAAAATCAGTGAGGAAAAAATTGCGGTAAAAGCGAAAAATGCGTAACTTTGTGGCAAGTTATGGAGCTGCGCAATCAACATATCATAAAAGAGACGTGCCGTGGACACCGTAGGCAAGAAAAGCTGTCGGTTGTTAAGAGCCTTGGTGCGTGTCAGCCTGTGCAGTCGCAAGATGCCGATTATCGAATTGTCGATGATTGGCTCTTTTTGTAAAAAAGAGATTAAAACTTGAATAGTAACAAAACAAAAAAAGTGATAATCAAACTTTATGAGTAACAACAGCTTGGTTTCGATTTCCGACTTCTCAAAAGATGAGATTTTGGAGCTGCTTGAGGATGCTCGTCGCTTCGAGGAGAATCCTAATCAGAATTTGCTGTCGGGCAAAGTTGTGGCGACATTGTTTTTCGAGCCGTCGACACGCACACGTCTAAGTTTTGAAACAGCAATCAATCGTCTTGGAGGGCGTGTGATAGGCTTTTCCGATGCCAGCACCTCCAGTTCATCGAAGGGAGAAACCCTTCACGACACGATAATGATGGTGAGCAACTATGCTGACTTGATTATCATGAGGCATTATCTTGAGGGAGCGGCGCGCTATGCAAGCGAATTTTCGCCTGTTCCTATAATCAATGCCGGAGATGGGGCCAATCAGCACCCGTCGCAGACGATGCTCGACCTGTATTCTATGTATAAGACACAGGGAACGCTCGACAATCTCACCATCACTATGGTAGGAGACTTGAAGTATGGGCGCACGGTTCATTCGCTGCTTATGGCAATGTATTATTTCAAGCCTCGCTTTAATTTTGTGGCGTGTGAAGAGCTGAAGATGCCTGTGGAGTACAAGATTTTTTGCGAGAAGCATGGCATAGAGTATCATGAGTACACCGATTTCTCAGCCGACGTTATCAATGAAACCGATATCCTCTATATGACTCGCGTGCAGCGAGAGCGTTTTACCGACCTTATGGAGTATGAGCGAGTGAAGAATCTCTACACATTGCGCAACTCGATGCTCGAAGGTAGCAAAGATAATCTTCGCATTCTGCACCCGCTTCCTCGAGTGAACGAGATAGCCTACGACGTCGACAAGAATCCAAAGGCTTATTATTTCAAGCAGGCGCAGAATGGCTTGTATGCTCGGCAGGCTATCATTTGCAAAGTGCTTGGCATAAAGTGAGAATCGGTAATTGAAAATTATTTTTTTGAAAAAACAAGTGAGTCATGGCTAATACAAAGAAAGAATTGGCAGTAGCCGCTCTTGAGAACGGCACGGTGATAGACCATATTCCCACGCAATCGTTATTTAAAGTGGTGAATCTGCTTGGGATAAAGAATCTCACCGGAAGCGTGACGATAGGATTCAATCTCGATAGCAAGAAGTGCGGTAAAAAGGGTATCATTAAGGTTGCCGATGTGTTTTTCCCTGAAAAGACACTCAATCGCATAGCCCTCATAGCGCCAAACGCTAAAATCAATGTGATTCGCGGCTATGAGGTGGTGGATAAGTACACAGTGACACTGCCCGATGAGATAGTGGGCATAGTGAAGTGCGGCAATCCCAAGTGTATCACCAATAACGAGCCTGTAGAGACGCATTTCCACGTTGTGGACCGTGATAATGTGGTGCTGAAGTGTCACTATTGCGAGCGTTCGTTCAAAGACGATGAAATAGAGATAATTTAATACTTAAGTATAGTAGACATTGCATAATGAGTAAGCAGAATTGGAAACCGGGAACGATGATTTATCCCTTGCCCGCCATTATGGTGAGCAGTGGAGCATCGCCCGAAGAATATAATGTGTTCACGGCAAGTTGGGTGGGGACTATTTGCTCCGACCCGGCAATGTGCTATGTGTCGATAAGACCTGAGCGCCACAGCTATGAAATAATAAAGCGCAACATGGAGTTCACACTCAATCTCACCACCGAGGAACTTGCGCGAGCTACCGACTGGTGTGGAGTGCGCTCCGGGCGCGACTACAACAAATTCAAGGAGATGAATATTACGCCGGTGAAGGGAGTGAAAGTGTCATCGCCCTATATCGATGAATCACCAATATCGATAGAATGTAGGGTGAAAGAGATAATTCCGCTTGGCACACATCACATGTTTATAGCCGACGTGTTGAATGTGATAGCCGATGAGCGATTTATAGATGCAGAGACCGGAGCATTCGATATGAAGCAAGCCAATCTGCTTGCATATTGCCACGGGCAGTATTTCAAGATAGGAGAGGCGATAGGGAAATTCGGCTGGAGTGTGAAGAAAAAATAACAATAAAGACAATTATTAATCTACAAGAATAAAAAACTACGATGGAGAAAGACAAGCAAATTTTCGACATTATCGAGCGCGAGCATCAGCGTCAGAAGAAAGGCATAGAATTGATTGCCAGTGAAAACTTTGTGAGTGATGATGTGATGCGCGCCATGGGTTCGTGTCTGACCAACAAGTATGCCGAGGGATATCCCGGACATCGCTATTATGGTGGCTGCCAAGTGGTTGATGAGGCTGAAACTATTGCAATAGAGCGCTTGAAGCAGATTTTCGGTGCTGAATGGGCAAATGTACAGCCTCACTCGGGAGCACAGGCCAATATGGCAGTGTTTATGGCAGTGCTGAAGCCCGGTGACAAGTTTATGGGACTTAATCTGTCGCACGGCGGACACCTTTCGCACGGTTCGCCTGTTAACTTCTCGGGATTGGTGTTCCAGCCTGTGGAATATAATGTGACCAAAGATACCAATCTCGTGGATTATGATATGATGGAAGAGGTGGCACGCCGCGAGCGTCCGAAGCTCATCGTTGGTGGAGCAAGTGCTTACTCGCGCGAATGGGATTATGCTCGTATTCGCAAAATAGCCGATGAGGTGGGAGCCATCTTTATGTTTGATATGGCTCACCCTGCCGGACTTATTGCAGCAGGATTGCTCGATAATCCGGTGAAATATGCTCACATTGTCACTTCAACCACTCACAAGACGCTTCGCGGACCTCGCGGTGGCGTAATTATGATGGGCAAGGACTTTGATAATCCATGGGGAAAGACCACGCCAAAGGGCGTTATCCGCAAGATGTCGTCGCTGCTTGACTCAGCTGTGTTCCCCGGTGTTCAAGGAGGACCGCTTGAGCATGTGATTGCAGCAAAGGCAGTAGCATTCGGCGAGGCACTCCGCCCCGAGTTCAAGACCTATCAGCAACAGGTGAAAACCAATGCCGCAGCAATGGCGCAGGCATTCATCGACAAAGGTTACAGCATAGCTTCGGGAGGAACCGACAACCACTGCATTCTTCTCGACCTTCGCGGCAAGTTCCCTGAATTGACCGGAAAATTGGCAGAGAAGGCACTTGTAGATGCCGATATCACAGCCAACAAGAATATGGTGCCATTTGACACTCGTTCTCCATTCCTTACCTCGGGAATACGCCTTGGCACGCCGGCAATCACTACTCGTGGTGCCAAAGAGCCACTTATGGGCGAAATAGTGGAGATGATTGACACCGTGCTTCATAATCCTGAGAACGATGCCATAATTAAGTCGGTTCGCGAGAAGGTTAATGCTATTATGGCTGATTATCCGATGTTTGCTTGGTAGAATAAGAAAATAGCAAAAAAACGAATGCGATGAGGGGAGGCTTCATCGCATTTTTTTTAATAATCAATAAAAATAGGGCAGGAGCAACAATTAATGCAAAATCAAGGGAGTTTCGGCTACTTTTTTGTATTTTTGCAGTTCAGATTTTCAATCTATGGAATTAGTGACACGCCTAAGGAAGCAAAATAGGAATTGCCGGAAATGGCATGTGGCAGCAGTGGTGGTGTTGCAGTTATTGCTGCTACTGAATGCGGCGTGTAGTTCCACAAAGCACGTTCCCAAAGGCAAGTTGTTGCTCGATGATGTGAAAATCGATATAAGAGATGCCGAAAAGAAGCAAGATGTGAAATCGGCCGACTTGTATAATTACTTGCGGCAGACGCCTAATCACAAGGTACTCGGCGGGCTGAAATTGCAGCTTGCCGTGTATAATATCTCAGGACGCGACAGTACGAATTGGTTCAATAAGTGGGTGCGCCGTGTGGGTTCACCTCCGGTGATTTACGACCATTCACTCACGCAGGCATCGGTGAATCAACTTCGCATAGCTCTTCTCAACAAAGGCTATATGCATGCAATGGTCGAAGCCGACACCGTGCGCCGCGATGAAAAGAAGAAAATAAGAGTGGGCTACAATGTGACTCTCAATGAGCGCCACTATGTGGATAGCATAGGTTATAATATTCCTAATGACACATTGCGGACTTTGATTCTTGCCGATTCGGCACAATTTATGATAAAGCCCGGTGTGGCATTCGACCGCAATACCCTTGAACTTGAGCGCGAACAGATTACCGAGCGATTGCGTAATTATGGCTATTATGCATTTAATAAGGAATATATAACATTCACAGCCGATACGGCGGAAAATTCCACATCGGTGAAACTCACCATGAATCTAATGCCGCCTTATAGAATGCAAAAGTATGATTACTACACATCGCATCGTCCGTTTTATTTCAGGAGGGTTACGTTTGTGACTAATTACGACCCGCTTGTGATGCATGAGGGGCGTGTGTATCATGCAAACGATACGGTGGAATATAAGGACTTAACCATTCTCTATGATGAGCATTATCTGCGCCCGGGTGTAATCGATGAGTGTTGCTTTATTGAGCCGGGAAAAGCATATAGCAATGTTGCAATCGACAAGACTTATCAGGCATTCGCTCGACTCGGCATTGTGAAATTTGTGAACATAGAGGTGGAACCGGTGGGAATAATTGATGATAAAATATGGCTCGACGCTTATGTCTTGCTCACGAAAGCTAAATCGCAGACGGTGTCGCTGTCGCTTGAGGGCACAAATTCCGAGGGTGACCTCGGATTCGGAATCGGTACAGGATATCAGCATCGGAATCTTGCTAAAGGTTCTGAGGTACTGAACACTAAGTTCAGAATGTCGTATGAGAGTCTGTCGGGCGATTTGTCGGGACTCATCAACGATAATTACTCGGAATATGGAGCAGAAGTGGGCATCACATTCCCTAAGTTCAAGTTCCCGTTCTTGAAGAAGAATTTTAAGCAAAAAATACTTGCCTCAACCGAGTTTTCCACGCAATTCAATTATCAAGAGCGTCCTGAATATACCCGCATCATAGCAGGAGCAGGCTGGAGATATCACTGGAGCTTTAAGCAGAATCGCACCCGACACACATTCAACTTAATTGATGTGAACTATGTGTATCTGCCTAAGAGCAGAAGCGATTTTCTCGACAGCATAGCAAATCCGCTGTTGCGCTACTCCTATGAGAATCACTTTATTATGCGCATGGGATATTCTTTCTATCACACCAATAAGTTGCCGGCATCGCCTGTAAGCAAGCGATTCCAATTGAATGTCTACACATTCCGGGCAGCAGTGGAGAGTGCGGGAAGTGTGCTCTACGCTTTCTCGAAAATGCTGGGACATCAGCGAAAAGAAGGCGCTTACAAGATTTTCGGCATTAATTATTCACAGTATGCCAAGTTTGATGCCGACTACTCCATAACTCACAATTTCAATCCTCGCAGCTCGCTGGCATTTCACATAGGAGCAGGCGTGGCGGTTCCCTACGGCAATTCCACCGTGTTGCCTTTTGAGAAGCGCTTCTATGCCGGAGGAGCCAATAGTGTTCGCGGCTGGGGAGTTCGCACCCTCGGACCGGGAAGTTTCGATGGATTGAATTCGATGAACAGCTTCATCTATCAGTGTGGTGACATTCGGCTCGACATTAATTTAGAGTATCGGGCAAAGCTCTTTTGGGTGATAGAGATGGGAGCCTTTATCGACGCCGGAAATATTTGGACAATACGCAATTATGAGGACCAGCCCGGTGGCGTGTTTAAAGTCGACAAATTCTACAAAGAGATAGCACTTGCCTACGGACTTGGCTTGCGCCTTGATTTCACATATTTCCTTTTGCGTTTCGACCTTGGAATGAAAGCCTATAATCCTGCCGCAAATCAGGAGCGATGGCCGCTGACTTCACCAAATTGGAAGCGCGACTCGGCATTTCACTTCTCGGTGGGTTATCCGTTCTGATTTTTCTACTAAAAAAGATTGTTTTAAGGTTAAAAAATTTACATACATACTCAATATGAAAAAATTAGCGATTTTCGATTTAGACGGCACATTGCTCAACAGTATTGACGATTTGGGACATGCCGCCAACTATGCTCTTGAGAAAAACGGATATCCCACTCACAGCATAGCTTCATATCCGTTTTTCGTGGGGAATGGAGTGCGCCGACTTATAGAGCGCGTGCTGCCCGAAGATGCGCGCACAGTGAACATTGTGGACCGCTTGCTTGTGCATTTCAAGGAGTACTACAATGAACATAACACCGATTTCACGGTTCCCTATCAGGGAATACCCGAATTACTCAATAAGCTGTCGGCACATGGAGTGGCAATAGCCGTGGCATCTAACAAGTATCAGCAAGCAACCGAGAAACTGATAAATCATTATTTTCCGAATATCAGTTTTGTGGCTGTTGAGGGACAGAAGGATAATGTTCCGGTGAAGCCCGACCCATCGATTGTGTTTGAAATTCTCAGCAAGGCAAAGATGCCAAAAGCTGATACAATTTATATAGGCGACTCGGGAGTGGATATGGAAACGGCGCGTCGGGCGTGTGTGGATTCGGTGGGTGTGACATGGGGCTTTCGTCCTGAAAAAGAGCTTATAGAGAGCCATGCCGACAATATTGTGAACAGTCCGAGTGAGATAGCTGCGCTTGTGCTTGGCTGATTTTTAAGGAGGTGATTGTCGAGCCGGTGAATTGTTCTTCATTTTCATTGAATAGTAGGCGCACTGAATGCAAAAAAAGTATTAACTTTGCATAGCGGTTGCAAAAGCCGTGATGAGGCACCACTTTTTATGTGAGGCAACTTACAAAATAAAATAATTCATAATTTCAAAATTTAGTGATTAAGTCCCTATGTGGTTTTTGGATTTATTAACTCACAGTTCTATCGCTCACGCAATATTTCTGTATGCGTTTGTGATTGCAATCGGTGTGATATTGGGTAAAGTCAAGATTTTCGGGGTGTCATTGGGCGTAACATTCGTGCTGTTTGTCGGTATTATCGTCGGGCAGCTCTATTACTCCTTTGTGCCCGATATTCCTGCAATCAATACCGATGTGCTACATTTTATTAAAGAGTTCGGATTGATATTGTTTATCTTTTCAATAGGTATTCAAGTGGGTCCGGGTTTTTTCTCATCGTTCAAGAAGGGCGGAATAGTGCTTAACGGGCTTGCTATGCTCATTGTTGCTCTCGACCTTGTTGTGGCACTGATAATATATTATGGTGTGGGCAACATTAATATCACCGACCTTGTGGGCGTGCTCTCGGGAGCCGTGACCAACACACCCGGACTTGGTGCCGCACAGCAGACGCTGACCGAGGTGAATGCTCCTGATGCCGCCAATGCCATAAAGAGCATGTCGATGGGATATGCGGCAGCTTATCCTTTAGGAGTGGTAGGTATTATTTTGTCGATGATTCTTGTGAAAGTGATTTTCAAAATTAATCTAAGTGAAGAAACCAAGCATCTCGACGATGAAAAAGAGGAGAGCCAGTTGAAGCCTTACATGATAACCATTAAGGTGACCAACAAACTTATTCATGGCATGACTTTGGGACGCTTGATAAGTATTATCGACCGCAATTTTGTGATTTCGCGAATCAAGCAGCACGAATCCGATGAGATAATTATTCCTACGTCGAAAACCGTCATAAATGAGAATGACCTCCTCTATATGGTGATTTCGGCTCAAGACGAAGATGCATTCGTGTCGATTATCGGACCGCGAATAGAGATGGATTGGCGCACCGACGAGCAGCAAGGACCGGTGGTGTCGCGCCGAATCCTAATCACCAATCATGATTATTCCGGACGACGCATTGGCTCGCTTCGCCTCCACATGGGATATAAGCTGAACGCCACGCGCGTGAACCGTGCAGGTGTCGACCTGCTGGCAAGTGCCAATCTATCGCTTCAAGTGGGCGACCGCATAACCGT
>CAMEKH010000067.1 GCA_945921235.1 uncultured Prevotellaceae bacterium
GAGCAGGACAAGGCAAATACTTACACGCATGCCGGTATACAGTGGAACACGAGCATTCGCCCCGACGGCGGATACACTACCACTCACCTCGTGTCTTCTTTCAGTGCTCTCGGCGAGGGTAAAATGGCATTCCTCAGCCCGCACTATAAAAAGACAAGTAATGCTGCCGGATTCCAGAACTCAATCTATGAGCTTGGTTTCGATGATGAGTTCAACATCATTAACACCGGTAAATTCTACATCACTCCAAACCACAACGGCTGTACAGGTTTCTACATCTTTGAGTGCGATGGCAATAAATACATCTGCTACTCATCGGGAAGCAATGATGTGGACGGTTTCTCAATTGCTCGCTTGGCTTTGAAGGATACTCCTGCCAACGAAGACTCCGACAAGAATTATCGCGTGGCTACTAAGTATGCCGAGGCAAACGACGATGGCAAGACTCTCTGCGTGGTTAATGGTTTCTATGGCAATCACCTCTATGTGGAGCCTTCGGGCGAAGAGCACAAGGTGTTCATCTATCAGTTCTGCCCGAAGAATTATATCGCCAAGTATGAGCTTGACCTCTCTTCTTATGCAGGCATTGAGGATATCACTATCAGCGACTCTGCCGACGATAATGCTCCCGTGGAATACTTCAACTTGCAGGGTATAAAGGTTGTGAACCCCGAGAACGGCTTGTTCATCAAGCGTCAAGGCTCAAAGGCTGAGAAAGTGATGAGATAATTCACTTGATAAAACAAAGATAGCAATAGGTATACTTTATAAAAACAAACAACACTCTCTGAGGATATCATAGGGGAGTAATCCGAGTGATATCCTCAGAGTTTTTTATAACTGAAAATTCTTATGAAATTGCGCATATCTTTTCTCATGGCATCACTGCTTGCAGCTACATGCTCTCTTGTAGCTGACGATGCTGTAATCACCGTGGAAAAGGTGGAAAAGGTGGTGAAAAAACTCACGCTTGAGCAAAAGGCCCGATTGCTCGTCGGCTCGCACGCTTTCAGCAGCTCACTGAGTCATGAAGTGTCGGGTGCCGCCGGGTGGACGTATGAGGTGCCTTCCCTTGGCATTCCATCGATAAATCTTGCCGATGGACCGGTGGGCGTGAGAATCAATCCTGTTCCGTCGAGCAGTGTGACCACTGTCTACGACGAGAATGGTGTTCCCGTGAATGTGGCTGATAATAATGCCACAGTAGCCGATGCCTCGCTCCACCGTAGTTTTTGCACTTGCTTCCCTTCTACTACCGCTCTTGCAGCCACTTGGAATGTAGAAATGGCTCGCAAGCAGGGCGTGGCGATGGGCGATGAGGCTCGTGCCTATGGTGTCGACGTGATTCTTGCACCGGGAATCAATATTATGCGCAATCCGCTGTGCGGACGTAATTTCGAATATTACTCGGAGGACCCGTTGCTCACCGGTAAAATGGCTGTGGCTTATATTCAAGGCATTCAGAGCAAAGGTATTGGAACGAGCTTGAAGCATTTTGTAGCTAATAATCAGCAGACAGGAAAAAAATATAACGATGCCCGCATGTCGCAACGCACGCTTCGCGAGATTTATCTCCGCGCATTTGAAATGGCGGTGAAAGAGGCTAAGCCATGGACGGTGATGGGGTCGTACAACAAAATTGCGGGAGAATACACGCAAACTAATCGCGAACTGCTCATTTCGCTCTTGCGCGATGAATGGGGCTTTGATGGATTGGTGCTTACCGATTGGACCGTGCGCCGTCCTACGCCCGACCTTCTAAACGCTCGTTCTGCTCTTATTATGCCGGGTGCCGAAGATATAGTGACTGAAATCATTGACGCTGTGCGAACCGGAAAGGTGAGCGAAGCCACTCTTGATGCTTGTGTAGCCGATGTGCTCCGTGTGGTGGCTAAGTCAATCACTGCGCATCGTTGGGAAAGGTCTTTACCCGATGTGAAGGCTAATGTGGCAATGTCGCGCGAGATTGCCGGCGAGAGTATGGTGCTGCTCAAGAATGATGGCTCTTTGCCACTCGCCGCAGGCTGCCGTGTGGCACTATTCGGGGCCACGGCTTATAAGTCGATTGCCGGCGGCACAGGCTCGTCAAATGTGAACAAGCCCTACGTGGAGGATATTTCCACCGGATTGCGAAATGCCGGTTTTGCTCTTGATGAGAATCTCGAAAGGCTCTACTCGGAATATTCTGCGTTTGCCTCCGATTTGCTCGACAAGTATCCCGATTGCCCCGATTGGCAGAAGATTTCCTACCACCGCACTGCTCTTCCCGAGATGAACCTCACGGCGGGTATGCACTATGTGGAGCGTGCGGCTGCTTCAGCCGATGTGGCTGTGGTGGTGATAGGACGTAGCTCGGGCGAAACTTCCGACCGCCGCATTGATGGCGATTTCAATCTCACCGCCGAGGAACACCTGATGCTCGATGCCGTGTGCGGCTCATTTCACAAAGCCGGGAAAAAGGTTGTGGTGGTGATGAATGTGTGCGGAATGGTGGAAATGGCTTCGTGGTCTGATGCTCCCGATGCTATTCTCATGGCTTGGTTCCCCGGGCAGGAGTGTGGCAATGCCGTGGCTGATGTGGTGAGTGGAAATGTGAATCCTTCGGGCCGCCTGCCTATGACTTTCCCGCTGGAATACTCCGATATTCCTTCGTCGAGGAATTATCCTTTTTTGGGGCAGACCGAGGGCAAAAATTTCGATTTTACCAATTATGAAGAGGGTATTTGGGTGGGCTATCGCTATTTTACCACGGCACGACGCCGGGTGGCATTCCCCTTCGGCTTCGGACTGAGCTACACCACTTTTGAATACTCCGATATATCGGTGACGCGCCGTGGCTCGGTGACTACGGTGAGTGTTACTATTAAAAATACAGGCTCTCGAAGTGGCAAAGAGGTGGCACAGCTATATGTGTCGGCTCCGGCAAAATCTATGGCGAAACCTGCCGCCGAGTTGCGAGGTTTTGCGAAAACGTGCTTGCTGAAACCCGGCGAGAGTAGGAGGGTGAGCATCGATATAGATGACTATGCTCTTGCTTCTTTCGATGAGGAAAATTCGCGTTGGCTCACTGAGAAAGGACACTACAAGGTCTTTTTCGGAGCTTCGGCCGACAAAGTGCTTGCCGAAACCTCGTTCACTTTGAAGAAGGAGCGTGAATGGAAAGTGAAAAACATTCTTGCACCGGTTGCACCGGTAAATGAGCTGAAAATTAATCAAGAAATAACGAAATAATTTGTTTATGAGAACTTTTGCAATAGCAACTACCTTATTTTTTGCATCGATTGCCGCCATTCCGGCGGCTGCCGGCGAATATCTGAAAGGTGAGGTTAGCGATATGGCTCTGATTTATCAGGGCGGAACTCATCGACCGGATTGGACTGAAGACGAACTGAAACCTTATGTGGTGCACACCTACGCCGACGGGCACACTTCGTGGTTCTTCGATGCATTTCTGTTCCTTGAATTTGAAACGCAACGTCCCGGCGGACTCGGATTCGCCAATTCCTATGGCAATGGTCCCGCCTCGCGCCCTGAGTGGGAATGGCTGCTCGACCGCATGTTTGCCGAGGACAAGGCTCTCGATGCCCTTGATAAACTAATCGGGAAGATGAAAGTGGAGCTTGGTGACCCGGGTTTCAAGCATAAGGTGGTGATTTCCACTGCCGTGCCGTGCGAGAATCAAACCAATTGGGGCAAAGTGGACGGGCAGACGCTGAATTTTATGATTCGTAGCCACCAGATTATTGCCGCAAAATGGTATATTGGGCAGATTGTGGAGAGATTTAAAGCCGCCGATTACAAGAATATCGAGCTTGTGGGTATTTATTGGCTCGATGAAACAATTGCAAAAGCCGGCGATTTGTGTACCTATGTTGCCGAGTATGTGCATGAGTTGGGGCTGAAATTCTATTGGATTCCCTACTGGGCTTCCAAGGGTGCCACGGAGTGGAAAGAGCTGGGCTTCGACTATGCATATATTCAGCCTAATCATTTTTTCAATACGAGTATCCTCGATAACCGCATCACCGATGCTACCCGCTTTGCCAAAAAGAATGGAATGGGGCTTGAAATGGAGTGGGACGCTGATGTGCTCTATGAAAATGTCAACTCCAAGTATTCGCGCCTGGAAACTTACATCGACCGCTTTGAGAGCGATGGCGTGTTTGCCGAATCGTCAATTGCCTATTATTCGGGCACTAAGGCGATTTTGCAGATGTATCAGTCGTCGCATATCGAGAACACCTTGATTCTCGACCGCATTGCAAAGCACATTGAGGAGCGGCACAAGGCTATGACCGGTGGTGTGGACAATGTGACGTCGGGTGGCGGCGGTCAGTTGCCGATAGCGATTGCCGGCGAGGGCGAAGTGTATGTGCCCGAGGACGCCGGAATAGTGGATTTCTATGGCATCGACGGTCGCAGGGTATTCAGCGGTAGTGGATTGCTCTCGTGTGTGAAAGGCATGTATATCGCTACCGACCACAACGGTTCATCGCAAAAACTCTTTGTGCGCTGATGTGCCAAGCTGAGTGAATTATCGCTTTTTTAAGGGAATAATTACGAAAACAAGATAAAGAATATGAAGAAATTATTTGCAATTGTATCAATATTGCTTTGTGTGGCTTTTTCTTCGACTGAAAGCTATGCACAGATGTGTAAGGACAAGCATTTTGCAGTGAATCAAATCCGCGACCTTGCTTTGATTTATCAAGGCGGAAAGACGCGTATCGACTGGACCGTGGAGCAGATTACGCCCTATGTGGTGCACACTTTTGCCAATGGCAAGAAGGATTGGCTCTTCGACGGATTTCTCTTTCTCGACTTCGACGATGGCTCGGGCAATGTGTTTGTGCCGGTGTGGGGCAAGAAAAATGCTACTAAGGAGATTTGGGAATGGTATCTCGACCGCCTCTTCGAGCGCGGGAAATCGCTCGATGCGCTCGACATGTGCATCGGTATGCACAAAGCCGAGATTGGCGACCCGGGGTTCAAGCATAAGGTGGTGCTAACTCTGCTTACTCCTATCCCGGGGCACAAGGAATGGGGCAAACTGAACGGCAAGGCTCTTGACTTCACGAAATATGAGGACCAGACGGCGGCTGTGGGCTGGTATATCGACAAAATTGTGAGCCGATTCCATGAACAGGGCTACAAGAATCTTGAGCTGACCGGTCTTTACTGGGTTGATGAGGACGTTTGCCACACCAAGGAACTCACCAAATATGTGGCACCGCTTGTGCATGCCAAGAATCTGGAATTTGTGTGGATTCCGTATTTCCGCGCTCGTGGCTACGACCGCTGGCGTGAATTGGGCTTCGACATCGTTTATCATCAGCCTAATCACTTCTTTAAGAAGAATATCCCCGATTCGCGCCTTGATGAGGCTATCGATGTTGCGCTCAACTATGGCATGGCTATGGAATTTGAATGTGATAGCAAGGCTCTCTATAATATTGAAGACTCTTCCTACGACCGCATGACGGCTTATATCGATGCTTTCGTGCGCCAGCATGTGTTCAGCACATCGGCTATTGCCTATTACACCGGTAGCAAGTCGTTTATCGACATGATTGATAAGCCTTGCCCCGAGAATCAGGCTATTATGGACCGTTTGGCGGGATTCATTGTGGAGCGTCGCAAAAATCCGGCATTGGTGCCGTGACTCCGGGCACAATTGGTGCCTGCGAGGATACGAAAGCGGTGCATTGCATCGTTAGAATAAGAAACAGATGATTATGAGGATTTTTTTGCTTATTGTGGCAGAGTTGGTTTCGCTCGGCTTTGTGGCGGGCGCATCGCAAGTGGAGCTGAAGGGTGAGATGCTCGCTGTGAGCGGCGACACGGGCGATGGCCATGCTATTGTGATGGAATTTTCGCGGTGTATGGCAAATGAGCTTTACACGTTCAGCCGAGTGACGGTGGACGGTGCTGTGGTGAATCGTGCCACAAGCGATAATATAGGTCCGTTCTTGATAAAGAACAGTGGCTGGACCGGTGGTAATCATCTTATGCCCGATGGCGTCACACACTCGGCTCACACGCTCTCGGTCACTATTGCAGCCGATGGAAAAATACTGGAATGTGACACTGTGACGACTGCCCGGTCGGTTGTCGTCACGGTTGTCAATCGCTTGCTCTGCCCCTTCGATGCGAGTAGCACATTTGCCATTGAAACCATGCGCTACACGGTGCAGGGCAATAGTATTCAGGTAGATGCCGAGCATCAGTTTCAGAATCCCGAGCCGCTTGTGGTGGAACGATACTATGGAATGCAATCGATGATGACCGATGAGAATGCCGTGCTTACTCCCGAGGGTGAATATTCGCAGTGGACGCCTGTGGCTAAGGTGGACCGCTTCGCCAAGAGTGCCGCTAAGGGCTTCGATACATTCATTGAACGATCCGACAAGTGCTACCAAGCGGCATATATGTGCCCGGAGGTTGGACTCGGCGACCGCCATGCCGTAAAGCCCGATGATGTGGTGTTCATAGGCAACTCCTGGAGCAAGTGCTATCACAAGCTGATGGGTGATGTAGAGGTGAAAAAGGGTGATACCGCTCGGTGGAAAGGTGTGTACTCCTGGTTTGTGGTGCCGGTTACCGACAATGAGTGTGAATTTGCCTATCGCGGATATATCGACGGCAAGCACACGCTGTTTCGCAAGCAGCTTGGCACTGCAGGCGATGCTCGCATGAAGAACTTGCGCGTGATGACCTACAATCTGCGGTTCAGCCAGCTGGCATCGGCTGAGCGGCTTGCCAAGCGCATCAGCGAGGAAAATCCCGATTTTGTTGCACTTCAGGAGGTGGATATCAACACTTCACGATTCACGGTGCCCGACAGTGTGCGATTGCAGAACACAATAGCCATAATGGCTGAAAAATGCGGTATGTTTGGGTTCTTTGGGCGGACAATAGACTTCGCCGGAGGCTATTACGGCATTGGAATTCTCTCGAAATATCCTTGTGTGTCGATGCTCACTCATAATCTGCCGAATCCTGCAGGAACTGAGCCTCGGGTGCTCTTGGAAGGCACTTTCTTGCTCCCGGGCGGCACGATGAAGTTTTCATGCACACATCTCGACCATAAATCCGATAGCGCTCGTGCCGTGCAAGCTCGATTTGTCCTTGAAAAAGTGGCAACGGGCACTATGCCGTCGGTCGTAGCGGGCGATTTCAATGCTCGTCCCGGCTCTAATGCAATAGAATTAATGGAGAAATCGATGGTGAATCTCACCTGCGGGAATCCCACATTCCCTGCCACTGCTCCTGTGGCAAAAATCGACTACATATTCGGCTATCCCGCCTCAAAGCTCCGTCTCCTCTCTACGGAGGTCCTCGACACACTGCTCTCCGACCATCGCCCCGTCGTCTCCACCCTCCTCCTCACCTTCTGACCCAATAACAACTTGGTGAGCGCATTGGAGTGAAAAGAACTCGGATTTCTCTATCGGAAAGCGGTTACGGCATTTCTTCTTTTTGGTGACATATATGGACGCCACGCTCGCTGAGTTGCTGAAAACTTCTCATAGTCGATATATGCGCGGTCCATGTCCATAATGTCGCCCTGTCAAAATTACCAAAATGGGCCGGCTCCTGCAAACGGAACCCGCCCTTATTTTTTCCTGCCTCAAAAATTTTTATCGGACAGCAATATTACAAAATACTATCTTTGGGCTTGGTGTGAACGAAAATGGCACACCAAAACAATAATTTTGCATCAAAATTCGTATTAGTATATAAAAAGGATTATATATGGCACTGAATCAAATCAACAAGCTGGTGTGGATAGTGGAAACCATCTACAAGGCTCGTAAGATGACATTTGAGGAACTCAACCGTCAATGGATGGACAATGTTGGCCTGAGCCGAGGTGAGGAATTGCTGAAGCGCACTTTCCTCAAGTGGAACATATTTGACACATTCTCCGTGACTTACCTTTGCATGAATCGCAGCATGAGACAGAACTTACCGATGACTATAGCATCTTCGAGTATCGCCTTCGCCCTACATTTGACTTCCAACAGGAGATATTATGGAACGGAGAGGACATGGAAGTGCTTGAACCACTTTGGCTTCGCAAGGAGATAGCAGGGAAGATAAAAAGAATGTGGAATAAATACAATAAGGAAGAACAGGCGTGAAAGAGAATAGAATTGTTGCGAATAACGGCTCATCTATCGTACTCTATACGATGGGAGATGGCAATACCCGGCTTGAGGTGAAGTTGGAGAAAGATACCGTGTGGCTTACACAAAGCCAGATGGCAGAATTGTTTGGAAGAGACCGATCTGTAATAGCTCGCCATATAAGAAACATATTTAAGGAGGGCGAATTAGATGAAACCTTGGTATGTGCAAAAAATGCACAACCCAAGAAATATGGTCGTCGGGACGATTATATCCAGTTAACCGAAACGACATTCTATAATCTGGATGTAATCATATCCGTAGGTTATAGGGTCAAGAGCATCAATGGTACAAAATTTAGGATTTGGGCTTCAGCACTCATCAAGCAGTATCTTATCAAAGGCTATGTCATCGACCAACGTCGCCTCGACCACTATGACGAGTTGAAAGATGTGGTGCGATTAATGTCGCGTGCCCTCACCCTCCACGACAAGGTTTCAGAGGGTGAATATGCAGGACTGTTCAATGTCATTTCCGATTATGTATATGCCCTCGACACACTCGACCGCTACGACTATCAGACATTGGACATTGAGAAGACGACCAAAGAGGAACCATTTCGGGCCACTTACGAGAATGCCATGGATGCCATTAACGCCCTGAAGGTAAAGTTTGGCGGCAGCCAATGGTTTGCCAATGAGAAGGATGAATCTTTCAAAAGCAGCATCGGGCAGATTTATCAGACCTTCGGTGGTGAGGATCTTTATCCCTCAGTAGAGGAAAAGGCTGCCATGCTGCTCTATCTTGTGGTGAAAAACCACTCGTTCAGCGATGGCAACAAACGTATTGCAGCCATGCTCTTCCTATGGTTCATGGAGAAGAATGGCATCCTTTATTCCGCAGACGGCAGAAAGCGTATAGCAGACAACACTCTCGTTGCTCTGACATTGATGATAGCCGAAAGCCGAACGGAGGAGAAAGATGTCATGGTGAAAGTAGTGGTCAATCTAATCAATAAAGATAACCAATAAGTACATCAGATATGCAATCGTCGCTCGGGAAATCATGAAGTGTGGCGTCAAAACCATTGGGGTAGACACTTTACCATTTATGACAATCCTGCCGGCCTTGCCGGATATGAGGGATAAGAAGGATAAGAAGATGCCTGTGCTTAACCATCAGGATATAATTGACTAGTCCTAAATAAGTATTAATTTTGTAACACTTATTTAGGACTAGTCAGTTGCCTCAATTGTTGAGGCTTTTGTCGGTGGAGTCAGATTGATGGGTCGGTTTTGGGTAGGTCCTCATCGGGGATTGACGTCTCGCCCTCGGGGATAGTGATTTCCTCGTCGGGAAGAATTATTTCCTCTTCTTTGTCGAGTAGGAAAATCGAGTCGGCACCGAAGCTCACCGAGTCGCTGTCGACGGGTTCTTTCCAGCAAGCGGCGCAAGTGTAGTCGCGAGCAGGAATGTCCTCTTTAGGGTTGCCGAATTTTTTGCGATATTGGCTGAATCGCGAGTCTCCCATAACCGATTGTAGGAAGTAGCCGCAAATAGGCAGTGCGGCGCGGCTTCCCTGTCCGAACTGTCCGTTGCGGAAGTGAATGCAGCGGTATTCTCCACCCACCCAAGCACCTACTACGAGAGCCGGCGATACGCCCACAAACCATGCATCGCTGTAGTTGCTCGATGAACCTGTCTTGCCGCCGAAGTCGGTGTTGTTGCAATAAGGGCTTACGTAGCCCCACAGAGCCATTGATGTGCCGCCCGGTTCGCGCATTCCTGCCATAAGCATTTGTTGCATAAGGAATGCCGAGCGGTAGGGAATGGCTTGAGTGGTTTCGTCGGGGGCGGTGTATATTACGTTGCCTTTAGAGTCTTCGATGCGAGTCACGAGCACCGGTTCGTGTTGTCGTCCGTCATTTGCTATGGTGCAATAAGCATCGACAAGTTCCAGCAAGTTCACATCGCTTGAGCCGAGGCTCAGCGAGGGAGTGTTGTCGAGCTTCGATTTGATACCCATTTTATGGGCTGTTTCAATCACATTGTGAATTCCCGTCTCGAGTCCTAATTTCACTGCCACGCTGTTGATTGACTGCGCAAAAGCCGATTTCAAAGTCATAGAGTCGCCGGTGAAATAACCGTTGGCGTTGTGGGGTGCCCATTTTTCGGGTTTCCCGTCGCGCCCGGTCACATCGAGCTGAATGTAGGAGTCCACTCGGCGGTCGCAAGGAGCCAAGCCCGAGTTCATAGCAGTGGTGTAGACGAATAGCTTGAAAGTGGAGCCTGGCTGGCGGTTAGCAGTCACTTTGTCGTATTTCCACGTCTTGAAGTCGATGTCGCCCACCCATGCTTTCACGTGTCCTGATTGAGGCTCCATAGCCACGAAAGCCGTGTGCATGAATTTCACCATGTATCTTATAGAGTCCATTGAGCTGATAGAGTCCTCAAAGGTGCCGTCGTAGTCGAAAAGACGCACTTTGTGCTTTTGATTCATATAGAATGTCACCGAGTCGGGGTCATCGGGGTATCGAGCGGCAAGTTTCTTGTATGCATCGGTGCGCTTGGCAATATCTTCAATGAAGTTCTTTATCTCGCGGTGGTTTTCGTCTTGCCACGGGTTAGTGTTGCCCCAGTGGCTGCGGAAGTTGCGTTGCACCTGCTTCATGTGCTTCATTACCGCCTCTTCGGCATACTTCTGCAATCGGGTGTCGATGGTGGTATATATTTTCAGCCCGTCGCCATAGAGGTCGTAGCCATTGTCGCGACACCATTCGCGCAGCTCGGCGGCAACGGCTTGGCGGAAGTAGAGAGCTTGCCCGTCGTAGGCATTCTCCACGCGGAAGTTGAGGTCGATAGGCAGGGCACTGATAGAGTCGAATTGCTGCTTTGTGAGGTCGTTGTGAGCAAGCATATTGGCGAGCACCACATTTCGTCTGCGCAAGCTGTTCTTGGGGTTCAGCTTGGGATTGTAGGTGCTTGTGGCTTTCAGCAGTCCCACGAGCACTGCCGATTGCTCGGCATTAAGGTCTTTAGGCTCCACGTTGAAGTAGGTTTTGGCAGCCGTTTTTATGCCATAGGCATTGCTGCCGAAGTCAACCGTGTTGGCATACATAGTGAGAATCTCCTCCTTGGAGTAGAACATTTCAAGCTCCACGGCAAGAATCCACT
>CAMEKH010000068.1 GCA_945921235.1 uncultured Prevotellaceae bacterium
ATATGCACTTAGACATTGTGAATTAAAACATATCTAAAATTACACAACTCAGTCGGATTTACTAATTTTTCAAATTTACGATTTTTTGGGAATAATCGTGTCTTTTTATCCGGTCTTTATCTATATGAATTTATGGCAAAACTAAACCCGAGAGTCCAATAGCACATTTTTTGGCAAAATAAATCACAAAACTGCCTATTTTTAGCACATAGGCAATTCTTCTATATCGGAAAAAATTGTAAATTTGCAAATGTTTTTACGATACTGCGTGTTTTTTATGATTCATAATGGAAAGTATCTTTGAAATATTAATGGACTTGCCCCTTTTCCAAGGGGTCAGCCGCGAAAAGCTATCGGAACTTATCGAGAAAACGCCGTTCCATTTCTTGAAATACACCGATGGCGAACAGATTATAATTCCCGGTGACACCTGTTCTCACATTAAATTCATTATATCAGGTGCAGCAAGAGTGGAAACATCAAGCAACCAACGACGCGTAACGATTAGCGAAACTATGACTGCTCCTGCCGTAATTGGTCCTGAATACCTCTTCGGTTTGGAAACAAACTACCCCTTTAAAGTTACCGCCGAGGGGACATGCGGCATTCTACAGCTCACAAAAGCCGATTATATCTCAATTCTCCACAGCGACAGAGTTTTCATCTTCAATGTGCTGAACATACTATCTCGCAAAGCACAAAAAAGTGCCTCGAACGTGCTTGCGATTTCAAGTGGCTCCGTGGCTGAGCGTCTCTCTTTCCTTATCGTGTCGCTAACGCACCATGGCTCCAAAAACATTAAAATAAACTTCAAGCTCAAGGACCTTTGCACTATTCTTGGAGCTCAACGCTCTTCTTTCATCGCTTCGGTGACTGCAATGCACGATGATGGCATCATTGAATATTCTCCCACTGAAATTCTAATCAAGGACCGCCGCTCTCTGCTCAATATACTGCACACCTACGAATGAAAGTCTTCGTCGAGGCATTTATGCCAACTATTCTCATCGCTATCCCATATTCCTCTCACAGTCATATACACAATATTATAATCAGCTAATTTTGTGCACAATATTTGTGCAAATAAAGTTTTTTCAGTAAATTCGCACAATATTAGCAAAAGTGCGCAAAACTTGCGCATATTGTGCGAATTTTCAATGTGAAGATTTCAAATAAAGATGGTGTTAAAAACAAGAGAAAAACTCATAGAAATTGCTCGACAACTTTTCGCTCATAAAGGTATAGAAAACACTACTATGAACGATATTGCTTCCGCTTCCGATAAAGGGCGGCGCACAATCTACACCTACTTCCGCAGCAAGCGCGACATTTACAACGCTGTTGTGAAAACTGAAAGCGACAAAATCATCGACAAGCTATCAGCTATCCTCAATAACCCATCATCGCCCGAGCAGAAACTTATGGACTTCATTTTTGCCAGGTTTGAAGCAATTAAGGAGTCGGTAACTCGCAACGGAACATTGAAAGCGGGGTTCTTTCGCGATGTGCGGAAAGTGGACCGTGCTCGGCGCACTCAAATAGCCTCCGAAGCCAACATCTTGAAGCAGATTCTACTTGAAGGAGTGAACGCCGGAGTGTTTCAAATTCGCCACGTCGAACAGACTGCCACCATGCTCATTCTCTCTCTTCAAGGGCTTGATGTGGCTTATATTCGCGACAATTTCTCGGAATTAGGCATTGAAAAACTCCAACTTCGCGAATATCTGCGAGATTTTATACTTTATGGAATTAAAAGCTAACGAACAATATAACTTATTTTTGACTCAATCTTAATATGTATATCAACGCAACAGGTTTCTATGTTCCGGCAGGAAGAGTCGATAACGACCATTTCCTTGACATTAACGGTTTGACAAGCGACTGGATTCTGCAGCGCACCGGAATCAAAACGCGCTCTATTGTAGGCGAAGGCGAAGGGTCCGATTCTATGGGACTCGCTGCTATCGAGAATGCTCTGCCTTCTCTTCCCTACGACATCACCGAAGTTGATTTAATAGTTTCGGCTTGCTACTCTCCCTACGACACCGTGGCTACTCTTGCTCATGTAGCTCAGCAGAAGTACAATATCGATGGCGCTAAAGCGGTCTACGCTTCGGCAGCATGCTCATCGTTTGTCAACGGTCTTGAAATAATCGAGGGATACTTTGCCATGAAAAAGGCTTCAAAAGCACTACTCATCTGCTCGGAGCACAACACCTACTACCGCAATGAGGAAGACCCTAAATGCGGCCATCTGTGGGGCGATGCCGCCGTGGCTTACTTCATTTCAAATGAACCGATAGCTGAAACCGACATGACAATTAAAGCCGTCTACACTTGCGGCCTCGGCAACATCGGCAAAGGTCCTGAAGGCGTGAAACTTCGTCCACACGAGGAGGGCATCATGATGCCTTTCGGAAAGGACGTGTTCCTGAGAGCCTGCAACTACATGATTCATGCCTTGCAAAAGGTGACTGAGCCTTTCGGTATGAAGGTGACCGACATCAACTATATCATTTGTCACCAGGCTAATAAGCGTATTGTTGCTAATGTAGCTCATCAGCTCGAGCTATGCGACGACCGATTTATCAACAACATTGAGGAACTTGGCAATACCGGCTCGGCAAGTGCAGCTCTCGTGCTCGCTCAAAACCGCGATAACTATCCTAAAGGCACTACTTTCGGACTCACAGTGTTCGGTGGCGGTTACTCTTGCGGAGCATTCCTCGTAGAGAAATAAATATTTTACAATAATTCAAAACTAAATTTTTTAAGAATGAAATTACTTGAAGGTAAAGTTGCGCTTATCACCGGAGCCGCTCGCGGTATCGGAAAAGCAATAGCGCTTAAATTCGCACAGGAAGGTGCCGACATAGCTTTCACCGACCTTGTTATCGACGAAAACGGTAAAAAAACTGAGGAAGAAATAGCTGCTCTCGGAGTGAAAGTTAAAGGCTATGCATCTAATGCCGCCAACTTCGAAGAGACTCACAAAGTAGTTGAACAGATTCATGCCGACTTCGGCCACATCGACGTTCTTGTCAACAATGCCGGTATCACAAAAGACGGTTTGATGATGCGCATGAGCGAAGCTCAGTGGGACGCCGTTATCAACGTAAACCTTAAATCGGCTTTCAACTTTATCCACGCCCTCACTCCTATTATGATGCGCCAAAAAGGTGGCTCTATCATCAACATGGCTTCAGTAGTGGGCGTTTCGGGTAATGCCGGTCAATGCAACTACTCTGCCTCTAAAGCGGGTATGATTGGTCTCGCCAAATCTATTGCCAAGGAGCTTGGCTCTCGTGGCGTGCGTGCCAACGCTATCGCTCCGGGATTCATCATTACAGACATGACTGCCGCTTTGAGCGAAGACGTTCGCAAGCAATGGGCTGCTCAAATTCCTCTGCGCCGCGGTGGAACACCCGAAGATGTTGCTAACGTTGCTACATTCCTTGCCAGCGACTTGTCTTCTTATGTTACCGGACAGGTTATTCACTGCTGCGGTGGAATGAATATGTAATCACTAAGGATTTTCCTCCTGCTATCACCAAGGAGGCAAATACCTTGAATTTTTAGCCCTGCGTCGTTCAATGCACGCCTAACAAAGATGTGTGACTACCTGCGCAGGGCATTTTTTTTAACATCTTAATCACTACAATCTTTTTTATGCAGAATAAACGTGCTATGGAAAATATCCTGACGGTTTTCATCGACCTCGACGACACTATCTGGTGGTTCTCGGAGAACTCTTTAATCTCTCTCCGACACGTCTACAATGTGTTCTCGATTGCTCGTTTCTGTCCGGATTATGAATGGTTCAAATCTGTCTACACCACAAAGAACAAAGAACTGTGGGATTTATATCACTACGGAATGATATCTACCGATTTCTTGAAAACCGAGAGATTCCGCTTCACACTATGGAAAACAGGTTATAAAGGCAATTGTGTGGAACTCGCCAAGCGCATGGACGAGGAATATTTGTCGTTTCTATCGCTCCAGTCTACTCTCGTGCCGGGAGCTAAAGAGCTACTTGAATATCTTGTCGACAAAGGCTATGAAGTGAATGTGCTGAGCAATGGTTTCAAAAATGTACAGTCACGAAAATTGAAGTCGGCCGGCGTGGCGCATTATATCAATAGAATTATCCTCTCCGACGATTGCGGAATCACAAAGCCTATGCCGGGAATTTTTGAATACGCTCTTTGCGTGTGTGGTGCTTCTCCTGCTACAAGCGTTATGATTGGCGACAACTTCGATGCCGATATCCGTGGCGCTCATAATGCCGGCTGGCGAACGATATTCTTCAATAAAAACGGTGAGCCGATACATGAATCGTCGGTTGCCGACTTTTCTGTCGACAAACTGCTCGATATCAAGCACATATTATAGACCCCAATCTACAAACCGCTCAATATTTAAAGCCTCCACAAGTAGGCAAACCAATAACCGGGCAGAAGATGTTTTGTTGATATACCCAAAAAAGCGATTCAATCGATGTGCGCTACGCTTTTGTTAGCACCTTCAATCGATTGAATCGCTCTTTATGTTTATTCACACCATTTCAGTAGCCTACCGGGCATCACAGAGGTATTGTCGACATCGAGTACACATATCGACGCTCAAATTCCTCTTCTGTCATGGTAAGAATCAAAATTCCTTGTATCAGTGTTAAAAGATGAACAACACCACACGATAATATTCCGAGTATCAAGCATATAATTCCGGCGGTATTCTTCCCCACATAGAAATAATGAATTCCTAAAGACCCGAGGAGAATGGCAAATAGTCCTGCCAATCCTCGGTTCTTCCCCGACGGACCATTATCGAACACGCCACGCTGATAGTACGGCTGTCCTTGATTATTATATGGTCCTTGATTCCGTTGCTGCTCAAACTGTGTATTAAATTTGCAACCGCAATAAGAACATGCTATCTCTCCCGATGCCTTGTCGCTCACAACTGTATTTCCGCATTGCGGACAACGATAATTATACATAACTCAATATTATAAAATTAATAATTTTCTATACCTTACATTAATTTGACGCCGCAAGTTAGCAAAAGGTTGCAACATCACAAAAAAATTTCAAAAAAACGACTCCGCACCTTCACTTTTGAGTGATTTGGCACGGAGTCGTGGTTATTTTACAGATTTTCAACTTTCTTCCTTTTAAAATCAGGCAATTAGCGGTTTCAGCCTCCGAAGTTGTCGAAATGTATACTCTCTGGGTCAACACCAAGGTTGAAAAGCATATTTTCCACAGCCTTGCTCATAGGACCGGGACCGCACATATAGTATTCTATATCCTCAGGCGACTCATGGTCTTTGAGATAGTTGTCGAGCATTACCTGATGCACAAATCCGGGGGTATATTTCACTCCGGCGGCATCGGCTGCCGGGTCTGGGCGGTCAAGGGCAAGATGGAACTTGAAATTCGGGAATTCCTTTTCAAGCTGCAAGAAATCCTGCAAATAGAACACTTCGTTGAGGGCACGTGCACCGTAGAAGTAAGACATCTTGCGGTCGGTAGTGTGCAGGGTCTTCGTCATGTGCATAATCTGCGCACGCAGCGGAGCCATTCCGGCACCACCGCCCACCCATATCATCTCTTTCTTCGAGTCGAAAATCGGGTGGAAATCGCCGTAAGGTCCACTCATAATAACTTTGTCGCCGGGCTTCAGAGTGAAGATGTAGGACGAAGCGATTCCGGGTGATACCTCTTGGAATCCCACTTGTGGCTTCGGCTTGAATGGCGGTGTGGCAATGCGCACGGTGAGCATTATGCGGTCGCCTTCGGCGGGATAATTTGCCATAGAATAGGCACGAATAGTAGGCTCCGTATTCTTGCACTTCAGTGTGAACAAGCCGAATTTCTCCCATGCAGGCAGATACTCCGCACCTATCGAATCTTTATCGATATCCACATTATAGTCCATCTCATATTCCGGAATGCGAATCTGAGCATAAGAACCGGGCACGAAATTCATGTGCTCGCCGGGAGGCAATGCCACAATAAACTCTTTGATGAACGTAGCCACATTTTTGTTGGAAATTACTTCACATTCCAACTCCTTTATTTCAAGTACCGAATCATCTACCACTATATTCATGTCCTCCTTCACTTTCACTTGGCAACCCAAGCGCCAGTGGGCTTGCTGTTCCTTGCGACTGAAGTGCACCATCTCGGTGGGCAATATGTTGCCGCCTCCCGTTGTTACTCGCACTTTACACTGTCCGCAACTTCCCTTTCCGCCGCAAGCCGAGGGCAGATGCACTCCGCTATTGGATAGCGTGGCAAGAAGCGACGAACCGGTTTCCACCTCTATATCTTTCTTGTCGTTGATATTTATGCGTATTTTCCCCGAGGGCACAAGATAATGCTTTGCTACGAGCAATATTATCACCAGTAGCAACGTGATTATCAAGAATAATATCGCACTCGCTACGACGGTCAATGATTGTATATCCATTAGTACCATACTTCGTTTAAAGTTTTATGCCAAGGAAGCTCATAAAAGCTATTCCCATAAGGCCGGTGAGAATAAATGTGATACCTATTCCGCGCAAGGGGGCGGGAACATTGGAATATGCGAGTTTCTCGCGTATTGCGGCTATGCCGACTATTGCAAGAAGCCAACCTATACCCGAACCGGCTCCATACACCGTGGCTGTGAGTGCCGAGCCGAAATCTTTCTGCTGCATGAAAAGCGATGCCCCGAGTATTGCACAATTCACTGCTATCAACGGCAAGAATATGCCAAGCGATGCATAGAGCGACGGTGAGAATTTCTCTACTGCCATCTCCACAAGCTGTGTCATCGATGCTATCACGGCTATGAACATTATCAGCGCAAGGAAGCTGAGGTCAACATCGGCAAATTCCGCTCCAAGCCACTTCAATGCACCGGGCTGTAGCACGTAGGTGTTAAGCAAATAGTTGATTGGCAACGATACTACAAGCATAAACGTAACAGCTATGCCGAGTCCGAACGCCGTCTTCACATTCTTGGATACTGCAAGGAATGAGCACATACCCAAGAAGTAGGCGAATATCATATTATCGATGAATATCGAACGTATGAACAGATTTAAACAATTTTCCATATTCTTCTTTTTATTGAGTTGTGTGCTACTTTATTTTTCTTGAAGGTCTTTGTTGCGCGAACGATGCACCCAGATAATGCACGCCACAGTGATAAGTGCCATAGGAGGCAATATCATCAACCCATTGTTCATATATCCCATGTCGTAGAAACTCTGCGGTATTACTTGGAAGCCAAATACGGTTCCCGAGCCGAGCAATTCACGCACGAAACCCACCACCACGAGTATCATGGCATATCCTATGCCATTGCCCACTCCATCGAGAAATGAGTCCCATGGTCCATTGCTCAAGGCGAACGCCTCAAGTCGTCCCATCAATATGCAATTGGTGATTATAAGTCCTATGAACACCGAGAGGGCTTTGCTCACCTCGTAGTTATATGCCTTGAGAATCTGGTCTACTATAATCACAAGTGCAGCCACCACCACAAGTTGCACAATAATGCGTATGTTGGTGGGAATGGTTTTGCGTATCAGTGATATTATGACATTGGCAAATGCCAGCACGGCAGTAACCGAAATTCCCATCACTATTGCCGGCTCGAGCTTGGCTGTAACGGCAAGCACCGAGCATATACCCAGCACCTGCACTATCACAGGATTATTCTTTGAGAAGGGATTAAACAATACCTCTTTATTCTTTTTCGATAACATAACGGCTTGTTTTATTTTGTTTTACCATTTTTTAGTTGATTAAGGAATGCGCTGTAATCACTCAAGCAGCTCTTCAACATTGCCTCAACGCCCTTACTCGTCACGGTGCCGCCCGATATGGCATTCACATAATCGGCATTGTCGGCAGGCTTCTGCCCGGCTTTCATCACGTCGATTGAACGGAATTTTCCGTCTTTGTAAAGCTCTTTCCCGCTAAACTGATTCTGGAAATCGGGCTTCGCTATCTCTGCTCCAAGTCCGGGTGTTTCTCCTTGATGTGAGAAGTAGGCGCCATACACCGTTGTTCCATCGGCTTCAACGGCTACATACCCCCATATCGGTCCCCATAGTCCGGCTCCATATACCGGAAGGATATACTTCACCGAGCCATCATTTAAATGACACACAAATACCGGCAACGCTCGCTCTGCCTTTTCAGATTTTTTCACTTCGGCTGCCATATTCACTGCAAATGCATCGCCGGCAACTTCCTTGCCTTCCACATTCACCACAAATGACTCCGTCACGTATTTATCATACACGCTCTTAACGTCTCCATCGTGTGCGGCAATGTGCACTGCACTGAGTATCTGCATGCGCTTATCGTTGGCGATATTCTCATCTTGCTTTGGCTTTAATGCCATGTAGGTAAGCGCCAACACCGCTCCTACCACCACAACCATTATGGCTGAGTAGAGAATCGTATATGTATTGCTTTGCTTATTCATCTCTTTTCCTCCACTTTTAATTATTGTTAGCTTTTGCTCGCTTCAATCGGCGGCTAATGTTTGCACTCACCACACAATGGTCGATAAGCGGAGCAAACGCATTCATAAACAGCACGGCAAGCATCGCACCCTCGGGAAATCCTCCATTGTACACTCTGATAAGAATAGCAAGCACTCCTATCATAAAGCCATAAATGTATTTTCCCGTCTCTGTCCGAGCTCCTGTCACCGGGTCGGTTGCCATAAACACTGCTGCAAAAGCAAATCCTCCAAGGCACAATTGATATCCGGGGCTTAGCATCGACACCGGATAGTCGGGGGTTGCAAAGGTGTTGGCAAGCAATGCCATTAAAAAGCCTCCGGCAAATACCGAGCACATGATTTTCCACGATGCAATGCCTGTAAGCAACAATATTGCTGCGCCTATGAGTATGCACAGCGTTGAAACTTCTCCCACCGAACCGGGTATTAATCCTATGAATGCATCGAGCACGCTGATAGGCTCTCCTACTATGTTAGTGAGCTGTATTTCTGCTGTACCGGCATGAATGGCGGCTTGCCCTAATGGTGTTGCTCCCGAAAAGGCATCTGTCACCGTGCCGGCTCCAAGTCCGAGAACCGGGTCGGTGGCTACGAATGCCGCATCGCCCGACATCTTGGCGGGATAACCGAAGAACAATACTGCGCGAGTTATCAATGCCACATTGAATATGTTCATTCCGGTGCCGCCAAACACTTCTTTAGCGAAAACTACGGCAAAGGCTGTGGCTACGGCTATCATCCACACCGGAGTGTTGATGGGACATATCATGGGAATGAGAATTCCGGTCACAAGAAATCCCTCTTGGATTTCATGCTTGCGGATTTGAGCACCGATAAACTCTATGCCGAGTCCTACTGCGTAGGATACCACTATCTTCGGTAGCAATGCTATTAGTCCGTAGACAAACATCGCCGCAAACCCTGCTTCGGCATTGCCTATGGCAAGATAATGTTGATAACCTATATTATATATTCCAAATAGCAACGCTGGCATCAGTGCCAATATCACCACACTCATTGTGCGCTTTGAATCGTTGCTGTCGTGAATGTGCACTCCGGTTGCCGACGTGGTGTTAGGAGTGAGAAGGAAAGTCTCAAACCCTTCAAAAACCGACTGGAATTTAGCATATTTTCCTCCCGGCATGAAGTTGGGCTTTGCCTTATCTAAAAATCTTCTTAAACCTTTCACTTTATTTTCCGAATTTTATGTTTTTTCAAAAGTGTATTAATTCATCTCTTTCCGCAACCGCTCAAGCCCTTCACGCACTATGCGCTGAAGCTCAAGTTTTGAAGTATCGGCAAATTCGCACAGTGCAAAATCTTCGGGCGCTACCTCATATATGCCAAGTTGCTCCATTTTGTCGATGTCAAATGCTATTATCGCTTTTATCAAGAACTCTGCGTAGATATCCATGGGCAACATACGGTCGTATTCGCCCGACATGATGATTGCTCGCTCTCCTCCATTCAATTTGGCATCGAAACTGAATGGCTTTTTCACGCCAAAGAGCCGACTCGTGAACGAGCGATAAAGGCTGAATTTCTTGGCACTCAGCGATGCCCAACCCATAAACTCGGCAGTGTCTTTCACCTCGGGAATCACCGTGATTTGCCTGTAAGGATAGCGCAGGAAGCCTGTAGCCTCCACTTTTGCTCCCGTGAGCACATTGCCCGATATTATTCTTGAATTTTCTTCATCTGTTATATTGCCTGCTATAAGTGATGCAATATCGCAACACATAGTGCACTTCACGAGTTTCGGCTTCACCACGTTCTCACCTGTCACTGCCACTATGGTATCGACAGGCAATTCTCCTGTTGCCAAAAGCTCGCCTATGCGCGCCACCGTCACGGCATCGAGTGTCCACACCACTTCACCTTTGTTCACAGGCTTCACGTTAGCCACTTGAACGCCTGCATTGCCTGCAGGGTGCGGTCCTTCGAACGTGTTCACCTCACAATGCTTCAGCGAAATCTCGTCCCCGGGCTTGAAACCCACATAGACCTTGCCCGATGTGAGCGTAGCAAGAGCATCGATTCCTTGCTGCAAATACTCCTTCTTGTCATCAAGCAGTAATCCGAAACTTTCGGCAAGCAGCGACGAATCAAATGCTGTTACGAAAATATCGCGAGGCTCAATCTCCGGCTCAGGCACAATATCGTAGGGGCGCTGACGCATAAATGCCCATAACCCCGACTCAAGCATTGCCTGCTTCACATCATCTGTCGCTATCTTCCTTTTGGTTATTGTTCCATCGGGAATAATTTCCACCGACTGAATCTTGCGGCGCTCGCCTCTCACAATTTTGTCGATTGTTCCCGATACCGGCGATGTAATTTTAATCTCAAGATGATTCTTGTCGTGGAAAAGCGCATCGCCTGCGCTCACGTTGTCACCCTCTTTAACATCGAGTCTCGGAATAATGCCTGAAAAGTCGTCGGGGACTACTCCACAGCGTTGTGCTACCGCTCGGGTAATCTCTTTATCGGCTACAGCACCTTTAAGGCTCAAGTTAAAACCTTTTTTTAATTTGAAATTAGCCATTATCGATAAAGTATTTCATTCAAATGCTTTGCAAAATTAGTGAAAATCTGTGATTTTGCCTATTTTTGCAAAACAATAATCACATTTTATTTAA